>CAYVQH010000100.1:0-6732 GCA_964454105.1 uncultured Halobacteriales archaeon
GGACGCGGCTCGCGGGCAAGCGGACGCCGTGGCGCATCAGCTTCCGCCAGGCGGCAGGCGGGGCGAAGAGGCGCGTGCTAGGGCGGCTCGAGGAGTACCTCTGAGCCGGTACCGCGTCTGCGAATCGAGCACCGATCAGTACTATCCACCAGGATTCCGAGGTTTTCGATCGTCAGAGTGGTCGAACGGCAGCCCGGGCGTCGCACGCCGTCGACCGGTTCGCTCGGAACCCGGTGGCCATGGTAGGCCGGACGAAACGAATTCGCCGGGCGCGTCGGCCGAACCGATCGGATCGCGTGAACGTATCAATATAATATTTATTATATAAATTAGATATTTATGGCGTGACGACTCGCGCTCGAGTCTCCCCGAAACCCCCGTGAAGCAACGAACGTACGGGTGGCCACGTACGTTCGTTTGGCCCCCGCGGCGCTGTGGGGAAGCGACGTCGCGATCGGGTGCCCGGACGTTCCGCGAATCGGGCCGTTGACCGCGTACCGCGATCGGTGAGGGAGCCGTCGTCCGGATCGGCCGCACTCGCCGGGGTCCTTCCGCACGCTTGCGGTACAGTGACGGCGATTTTCGGGAGTTTCTAACCGGAACCACGGGTCACCCACGCTATGCCGGACGGGCGGAACCGACGGGTCGACCCTAGGGATGCGGTCACCGGTCCAAGCGGTCCAGCCGACGAGGGCGGTTGGGCCACAGTACGACTCAGGACGGTTGGAAACTTATTTGATAAAATTCATCAGTTATAATATTTCGATGATTTGGTCCACGCGCGTTCCCCGCGACCGTCTGCGGCTGTGTTTACAATCGTACGATCGTAAACCCCGGCGACCGGATTTGGATTATCCGAACGAAGTGGACGGGCGACGATGGTTCTCAGGGGTAGGCGAGATTGAGCTCCAGCTCGTTGGCGACGCCTAGGAGGAGGTTCGGCAGGTCCGCTTCGAACCGCTCGCCCTTCAGACGATGCTCCGGCCCGGAGACGCTCAACCCGCCGAGGACCTCGTCGAACTTGCCCATGACTGGCACGCCGACGGCCCGCTGCTTCTCGATGCGCTCTCCGCGATTGTAGGCGTATCCACGTTCGCGTATCCGTTCGAATTCTTCGAAGAGCTCGTCCCGGTCCGTGATGGTCGAGTCGGTACTCGCGGGGAGGCCGTGCCGGTCGATTACTTGCTCGACGGTGGCTTGCGGGAGGTTCGCCAGTATCGCCTTCCCCGCCGCGGTCGAGTGGAGGTCGACCCACTTGCCGGCCCAGACGTCTGCCTTGACGGCCGTCGCGCTCTCGGCGTCGGTGAAGACGTAGATACCTCGACCACCCTCCTCGACAATGAACTGAGCGCGCTCGTTAGTGTCGTCTGCGACCATCCTCACCTTTGCTTTCACCATTCTTTGTTCGGGTCGGCGGTGTACGGCGTGACCGCCGACGTGGAGGAACTGCATCCCCACGTGGTATTGTTCCCCGTCCTTGGTGACGTACCCGAACCCGCGGAGCGTTTCGAGGTGGGTGAACGCGGTGCTCTTGGCCAGCCCTAGCTCGTGGGCGACCTCCGAGAGGGTCGCACCCTCTGCCTCCTTGACGACTTCCACGATCTGCAGGGAACGTACCGTGGTCTTCTTCGGCCCGGTTCTCGGTGCGACGTCGTTCATGCTAGTCGATACCGTGCCACAACCTTAAAGATTCTGAGTATCCGAACTGATTTCGGCGGGTCGTCGACCCGGTTTCGACAAGTCGAGGGAGTCACCGGGGCAACGGCGAGCAGTTCTCCTCGTTCTAACGATCCGAACGACATACGCGGGCGTGTCAGATGGAACTGTCTGATGTTTCCGTCGGTACCGACAGCCGGTTCGACGGCCTCTCTCGACCACCCGGTGTGGGCGTGTTAGTTTTCGATTGTCCGAACGGCGATCGACCGTCGGACCGGTGCATCTCGACGCGAGGCGGATGCCCGGTACCGTCTCACCGGATCGGCGGGGCAAGCGTGAACAGGCCGCCGTCGACGATCGCGGCGCTGTACAGTTGTTGACAGACGTAGTACACTATGACGGTCAGGAGTATCTGGTCGTTCCCGAAGGAAAACACGATGAGTAGCGCGATGCCCAGGTTCTTCAACGTCCCCGAGAAGAAGACCGCCGGCAGATCTCCGCGATCTAGGCTTAGGAGGCTGGCGAACACCAGCGCGCCGACCAGACCGACGACGAACACGGCGAACGCGACCAGCCCGACATGAAGCACCGAGGCCGTGGACGTTTCGGAGAGACCCGCGGTCCCCACGCCAGCGTAGATCAACAGGAAGATGGACGCCTCGGAGCCGAAGTCGATCGTTCGGTCGCCCAACCACCCGTTCGGTAGCGTCAGGAGGAGGAGTACGGACGCGGCGATGATGAACAACAGCTCGAGCTCGAGTCGAACCATCGGCAGGTCGACTCGCTCCCCGAGGAGACGGGCGAGGACGTACGGCGTGACGAGCGGCGCCAACAGGATCGTGCTCGCGGACGTCAACCCCGATAGTTCAGCGTTCCCACGTGAACTCCGCGTCCAGACGATCGCGCTCCCAGCTGTAGCCGGGGCCGCCAGCATCACGGCGACGCCGACTAGCGGATCGTCGGAGAGCAGTACCCTGGCCCAGGAGATGCCGAGGAGCGGTATCGCCACGTAGGTGAGCACCAAGACGGCCGCAGTCGGGAAGAGGAACGCCGGGACGTCCTCCGGAGAGATCCTCGTCCCCCGAAGGGAACTGTACATGAGGAACGTGACGATGAGCAGAGTCAGGGTCTCGACGACGTAAGCCGCCTGCGGCGCGACTGCGCCCAAGCCGACAGCGAGAAGAACGACAGCGACGTTACGAAGTCGAGCGAAGGAGAACCCGTACGACCGTTCTGTCGAAAGCATCGTAGCTACCTTTGTCCTCTTGTGCTGCAACCTGCGCGCGAGTGGGAGAAGCGTGCATGTAAGCTTTTGCGTCGTGGTCGGGATTGGTCGTCAAAGCGCGGCTCGCGTCGTCGGTCAGGCGCCGTCACGATCGGGCCTGCGTGACCAGGACCGCGTTCCGGACGCCGGGAGACGGCCACAGTCGCCCCCACTACGGGTCGGCTCGAGTGGTCCCGGCGATCCCGGGCCTGAAGCAGTAGCTCTTTGTCCACGAGTGACATCCCCGGGTCCATGGGGCACACTACAGAACTGGACGTGCTGTTCTCACGCGGTGTCCTCACGGCACGGGACGACGACGTCGCGCTCGCGCCGCCGTTCGAAGCCACGGTCGAGGAGTACGAGTCCGAGGTAGCGACGATCCCGCGCGACGGGCTCGTCGAGTTACTACGCAGTAGGACCGGGGCGGAGGCGGACGTGGAACCGTTCGCCGAACTCGCGGAACGAGACCCCCGCACGATCGCAGAACTGTGCGCGCTCTACGACCAGCTGGCCGGGACGTCGACGGACTGGCTCCCGCTGCTGCCGGTGCTTCGGTTGTTCCGTCGGGGGACCCAGTCGGGCGACGGCGTTCCCGGACCGTTCATCCCGGTAGCTGGTGATCTCCTCCCGCAGTTCGCCGACATCTACGCCCGGCTCCTCGTGTACGTCTGGCTCGACGATTGCCCCCCGTGTGACGCGTTGAAGGACCGGCTCGAGTCCATATTCGACCAACCGCGGGGGATATTGCTGTTTGCCGTGTACGGACCGGACCACAAGGCCGTCCTGGCCGAGGAGTACGGAGTCACCGCCGGCCCGGCGTTGCTGTTCGTGAAGGACGGTGCCGTCGACACGAGGCTCTACGGCGACCACGCAGAGAACGTCATCGAGAACGAGGTCGATCGGTTCCTCGATTGACCACTGCGGTACCATCCCGTCGTTCGGCGACGTTCACGCGACGATGCCGTTCGAGAGTGCTTGGCCTGGAGCCCGTCGTCGGGCGGGCCGGTCGTTCATTCGGTGCGTGATCGTGCGGGGTTGGCGTACGGACGGGGCAGGGCGATCGGACGTCGACTCCCCACGACGACTACCGAACGCATCGGCACCGCCCGCGGTTCCGACCGACGACTGGCCTCCGGGGAACCGTCGATATCCTTAATAACGCGGGCTGGTTGGTCACAGTCAACACGGTCCCGAGGGACAACCTGCCATGAACTCGATTACACGTTCACTGAACGGCCCAATAGAACGCCGGGGGTCCGGGTCGAGAGCGAGCACATGAGCGTATCAACCGTCGTCCGGAGGTACGTAGAGAGCGACTTGGGAGTGGTCTTCCGCGGGACGCTCGAGAACCTGCTGCGGGAGCGGATCACCAAGGCGGCCTTCGTCTGCCTGCTCTTCATCCTCTTCCTCGGCGTCGTCGGTCCCGCCGCCGCGCCGTACCAGTTCAACGAACAACAGCGGACCGACGACGGACAGTTGAAGCGCTACGTGTCACCGTCGATCGAACACCCGCTCGGGACGAACGACCGCGGTGAAGACGTCCTATCACGCTTGCTGTACGGGGCTCGCACCACGCTCGTGACCGGACTGCTCGCCGGCTCGATCATGCTCTCCGTCGGCCTCTTCGTCGGCGTGACGGCGGGGTACGTCGGCGGTAGAACCGAGAGCTTCCTCATGCGGTTCGTCGACTTCATGTACGGGATCCCGTTCATCCCGTTCGCCATCGTCCTCATCACGTTCTTCGGCGCGGGCTTCTACACCATGATCGCCATCATCGGGCTGGTGCTGTGGCGGTTCATCGCCCGCGTCATCCGGTCGCAGGTGCTGCAGATAAAACAGCGACCGTACATCATGGCAGCGAAGGCCTCCGGGGCGAGCACCACGTGGATCATCCGGAAGCACATCCTCCCGAACATCGCGAACATGGCCGCGTTGTTCTTCGCCATGGGCGTGGGCTTGGCCATCCTCGAACAGGCCGGCCTCTCCTTCCTCGGGGTCACCGACCCGTTCACGCCCACGTGGGGGATCATGCTCCGGAACGTCCACCAGTCCGGGCGGATCGCGGACGTCTGGTGGTGGTCGTTCCCACCGGGGATCATGATCTCGCTTACGGTCCTGTCCCTGTACCTCCTCGGTCGGGGCTACGAGCAGACGTCTGGAGAAGACGAGGTGGTGGTCTAAACATGTCCGAGCCAATCCTCGAGGTCGACGACGTGAGCATCAACTACCGGACCCGCGGTGGGACCGACGTCCACGCGGTCAACGACGCGTCCTTCACGATCGGGAACAACGAGTACTTCGGGCTGGTCGGCGAGAGCGGTTGTGGCAAGAGCACGATCGCGTCGGCCATCGTGGGCGGGCTGGACTCCAACGGAGAAGTCGTCTCTGGGACGATCAAGTACAAGGGAACCGAGATCCAGGACTACTCGGAATCTCGGTTCAACAAGGAGATCCGCTGGAAGGAGATATCGGTCATCCCCCAGTCGTCGATGAATAGCCTGGACCCCGTGATGCGGTTGAGCGACCAGTCCATCGAGATCGCGAAGTACCACACCGACCTGTCGAAGCGGGAGGCCGTCGACCGACTCCGCGAACTCTTCGACGTGGTCGGGATCGCCCAGTCACGCATCCACGACTACCCCCACCAGTTCTCCGGCGGGATGCAACAGCGGGCCATCATCGCCTTCTCCCTCTTCCTGCAGCCCAGCCTGATCATCGCGGACGAGCCCACGACCGCCCTCGACGTGATCATGCAGGACCAGATCCTCGACCACATCAACCAGTTGAAGGACGACTGGGACGTCAGCATGCTCCTCATCACCCACGACATCTCGATCGTGTTCGAGAACTGTGACTCGGTCGGGGTGATGCACGGCGGTCAGATGGCGGAAGTGGGGAGCGCGGTCGACGTGTTCGACCGACCGAGACACCCGTACACGATCCTGCTGCAGAACGCCTTCCCCGACATCCGGTACCCGGATCGTGAGCTGGCCGTGATCGAGGGACACCCGCCCCAGATCACGGAGAAGGCCGATTACTGCACGTTCGCCGACCGATGTCCGTGGGCCATCTCTGCATGCCGCGACGGAGCTCCGCCCCCGGAAGCGATCAACGGAAGTCGGGAGCACCGGGCGTGGTGCATCCGTGCGAACGAGATGGAGGAACTCGCCCGAGACCACCTCCACGCGACCGCCGAAGCGACGAACATTCTGGAGGAGAACCAATGAGCGGATCCACGCCGGTGCTGGAACTCCGTTCGCTTGAGAAGCACTTCGACACGTCGACGGGATTCTATGACGCGATCAAGGACCGGCTGACGGGGGATGGCCCCACCTACGTGCAGGCCGTCGACGGTGTGAACATGGAACTCCGCGAGAACCAGGTCCAGGGCGTCATCGGGGAGAGCGGCTGTGGGAAGACCACCCTCCTGCGAACGATCATCGGTCTGTACCGGCCGAGCGGTGGGGAGATGTTCTTCCACGGCCGACCGGTGTCGGAGTTCGACCGGCACGACTGGAAGGACTTCCGTCGGCACGTCCAGATCGTCTTTCAGGACCCGTTCAACTCGCTCGATCCGAAGTTCAGCGTGCGCCGAACGCTGGCCGAGCCCCTCGAGATCCACGACATCGAGTACGACGAGAACACGATAGTGGAGATGCTCGACGCGGTGGGGCTGGAGCCCCCCGAGAAGTTCCTCTCTAGGTTCCCCAGCCAACTCTCCGGAGGCGAGAAACAGCGCGTGTCCATCGCCCGTGCCCTGATCACCGAGCCGGACGTCATCCTGGCGGACGAGCCCGCGTCGATGCTGGACG
>CAYVQH010000101.1:0-6701 GCA_964454105.1 uncultured Halobacteriales archaeon
TGAAAGTCAGCCGTAACTCCTCGCGAACGGCGGGCGTCACCGTCACGAGTGCGTCTAAGATAGGCTGTACGTTAGTCATCGTTCCCACCTCGCTCTCAAAGCTATCCCCATCATTGAACTGAATCGGTTCAGTTGCATTATGAGATCAACCTCCTTAAACGGGCGAAGAGTCCTTTCGACGGATCTCCCCCGAGTTGCTCAGAGGGTTCTTCGCTTTTCGAGTCGGCATTGGACTCGGCTCCTTGCGCGTCCGTAGTCCCGGTTTCAGTCTCGGCAAGACTGGTTTCTCCGGCTTCGGCGCGTTGAGCTGCCTGATCGATGAGGCCTTCAGGGTCGTTAACGGCGTCTTTTACGGTACCTTTGATAAGCGTCTTATTCTGAAAGCGATCACGGCTGACTGACGTATCCGCGGCAATGATGACTGCATCGGCAGCCGCGATGTCGTCGTCGGTCAGTTCGTTTTCTGCGCCCATCGCTCCTTGGACTTCAACTTTGATGTCATGGCCTCGTTCTTCGGCGGTCGTTTCGAGGTTTTCCGCTGCCATCTGACTGTGAGCGATACCGGTCGGACATGACGTGACTGCAGCAATATTCATGGTTCGTTGGTTATGAGTCGTGGTTCTGAATTCGTTTGCGTACTTGGTCTCTGGTGGTCGCTTCGAGCGCTCGAGACGCGTGGTCGGCCGCCTCGTCGGTGTCGACCGATCGAACGGCGGCTTTCACCTCCGGCACGGTGACTGCGCTCATGCTCAGTTCGTCGAGACCCAGGCCGAGGAGCAGCTCGGTCAGCTCCGGATCCCCAGCCATCTCTCCGCACATTCCGATCCATGCGTCGTTTTCGTGAGCCGCTTCGACTGCTCGCGCGATGGCTCGCAGCACGTTCGGCTGGCACGGATCTCTGAGGTCAGTAACATTTTCGTTTTCGCGAGCCGCGGCCATAACGTACTGGGTGAGGTCGTTGGTGCCCACGCTGAAGAAGTCCACTCGCTCGGCGAGTTCCGGCGCGGCGAACACTGCGCTGGGCGTCTCGATCATCACACCGAGTTCGGGGACGGCGTAGTCGATTCCCTCCCCATCCAGGGCGTCTGCAACCGCGTCGACGGTTTCGAGCGCGGCGTCGAGTTCCTCGACCGTGGCGACGAGCGGGAACATGACGGACAGTCGGCCGTCACCGGCGGCGGCGGCCCGGAGTAGCGCTCGGAGCTGGGTCTCGAAGAGCTCCGTGTCCGGACCGAGCGATCGGCGGATTCCCCGCTCACCCAGGAACGGGTTCTCCTCGTCGGGGAGGTCGAGGTACGGGACCGGCTTATCACCGCCGACGTCGAGCGTCCGGACGACGACGCGATCGTCCGGGAACGTATCGAGCGCCTCGACGTACGTCTCGTACTGCTCGTCCTCGTCCGGTGGCGCGTCGCGATCGAGGAACAGGAACTCCGTTCGATAGAGACCGATGCCGTCGGCCCCCTGCGCGTCCGCGTTCTCGAGTTCGATCGGTTGTCCGACGTTCGCGGCGACTTCGATCTCGGTACCGTTGGCCGTCGAGACCGGTCCCTCTCGGATCTCCACCTCGTGGGCAGCCGCCGCTGCCTCGCGTCGCTCGTCGCTCGGATCAACGACGATCTCTCCGCGCTCCCCGTCGACGACGACCGTCGCTCCCTCGTCGATATCGTGCAGTTCATCGCCGACGCCGACAACGGCCGGAAGCGCCAGCGACCGGGCGAAGATCGCAGCGTGCGACGTGCGTCCGCCGGTGACTGTTGCGAATCCCGCGACGCGATCGGGATCGAGTTGCGCGGTGTCGCTCGGCGTGAGTCGCTCGGCGAGGACCACTGCCCCTTCGGGGAGGTCGCTGAGATCGACTCGTTCGCCCCCGGTGAGCAGTCGAACCAGGCGGTCGCGGACGTCGCGAAGGTCGTCGGCCCGCTCGGCCATCCGTCCCTCCATCCCTTCGAACTGCTCGATCGGATCGGCGAACGCCGTTCGGACGGCGTGCTCGGCGGGGAGGCCGTCTTCGGTCGCGCTCTCGACACCGTCCTCGATCTGGGGATCGTCGAGGAATTGCAGGTGGGCGTCGAATATTTCGGCCTCTTGCTCGCCGACGCGTTCGGCGGTCCGATCGCGTTCGGCTTTCAACTCCGAGCGGGCGGTCTCGCGAGCATCGTCGAAGCGCTCGCGCTCGGTCGTCGGATCAACGTCCGCGTCGTCGGGATCGGAAAGTTCGGCGTCCTGACTGTACCAGACGACCGTTCCGATACCCGAGCGGGGCGTCGCGCCGGTGCCGGTGAGAGTTCGTCGAGACATTTACTCAGGTGTTCGCGTCGGCGAGTTCGTCTTCAGGGGAGGTCAATACACGCTCGAGAGCGTCCAGCGTCGCCTCCTCGTCGGGACCGTCCGCGACGATCCGGACGCCGTCACCGCTCTCAACGCCGAGGCTCGTGACGGCGATCATGCTGCCCGCGGGGGTGAGATCGCCCTCGTCGACGCAACCGATCTCGACGTCCGACTGATGATCGTTGACCGCCTCGACGAACTTGGCGGCCGGCCGGGCGTGCAGGCCCGCTTCGGGGACGACCGTGACCGTACGCTCGCTGCTCATGCTACCGCCTCCTTCAGAACGTCCTGTACTTCGCCGGGAGTCTCCGCGTCGTAGAGGTCCTCTCTGACCTCGTCGTGCATGAGCGCTCGCGAGAGCGTGCTCAGGATGGCGAGGTGATCGTCGGCGCCCGACTCGGGGACGAGGATCATGAAGATGAGCCGTGCCGGCTCGTCGTCCATCGACCCGAAGTCGACGCCCTCGTTCGAACGGGTAAACGCCACCGACGGCTGTGTGACGGCGTCGGTCTGGGCGTGGGGAATTCCGATACCCATTCCGACGCCGGTCGTCGTCTCTTCCTCGCGAGCGAGCAGCGCTTCCAGCGCGGCCTCACGATTCTCGACCCGGCTCGCATCCACGAGTCGGTCCAGCAGGTACTCGATGCAAGCCCGTTTGTCAGCGGGCGGCGGGTCGAGCGTAATGTGTTCAGTCGGGGCGAGCGTATCGATTCGGTCTTGGGAGAGTGTATCAGCCATGGTAGTCGTATGGTTCGTGTGTTTATAGTTACAGGGTGTGTCTCAGTCGTCGGTCTGCGTCGCTGCCTGCGTTCCCGAGCTCGTCTCGGTGTCGACGTCGGCGACCGTCTGCTCGAAATCGGGCTTGACGGCCGTTGCGACGACTGCCGTCACGAGCGTCCCGAGCGCGATACAACCGAGGAAGGCCAGCGGGCGACTCGAGAGGAGGAACACAAAGATTCCCCCGTGGGGAGCCGGCATGGTAACGCCGAGCAACATCGCGGTCGAGCCGGCGGTCGCGCTGCCGACCATGCTGCTGGGAATTACGCGTAGCGGATCGGCCGCCGCGTAGGGAATCGCACCTTCGGTGATGAACGACAGTCCCAGCGGCACTGCCGCCTTGGCGTTCTCGTACATTTCGGCGGGGTATTTCTGAGGTGCGATGAAATTCGATAGTGCCAACCCGAGTGGCGGCGTCATACCGGCAATCATCACTGCGGCCATCGGCCCGTAGATCTGATCCCCGACGAGTGCGACGCCGAAGACGTACGCGACCTTATTGACGGGACCGCCCATATCGAACGCCATCATCGCACCGATGATTGCACCCAGGATGAGGGCGTTTGCCCCCTCCATGTTCTCAAGGAACGTCGTCAGCGCATTGTCAGCGATTGCGATCGGGACGCCCAGTCCGACGATCACGACCGGGGCCAGCAGCGCCGTCGTGACCACCGGGATTATCAGCACCGGCATCATCGGCTGGATGAAAGACGGAACCGACCAGCCTTTCATCCACCCGGCGACGTAGCCGGCGAGCAGCCCGGCGACCAGGGCGCCCAGGAATCCGGCGACGGCACCGTCGGCCTGGAAGCCGACGATCCCGCCGGCGGCCTCGATGATCTGTTCCTGCTGAATCGCCCACGAGAGTATGAACCCGGGTGCGAGTCCGGGCTTGTCTGCGATCGCGTAGGCGATGTATGCCCCTAGGATGGGGATCATGATCGTTAGGCCGAGAACGCCGATCTCGGCCATGTACCACGCGAACGTCCCGGTGTCCTCAAAGACCGTCTCGGTGGTACCGGCGGTGAACGGCAACTCGGCGACCATGAACGCCACGGCAAGGAATATACCCCCGATCGTGACAAACGGGATCATGAACGATACGCCCGTCATCACGTCCTCTTTGACAGAGGTGACGTGGGATCGAAGCGCGCTCTCTGCTCTGTCAGTGCTTCCCATACTCACTATTCCACCCTATTATTCAAAAGAGTTTTCGAATGCGATTGTTTCTGGTTTTTGATTTCGTATTAAATCCCCGAACGATCAAAATAAGTAGGAACCGTTGACGAGAGTACAAGGCGTAATTGAACGCTATAGCCGCTGATAAACGATTTTGAAGTTAGTATTATCACAACGAGATCGAGAACGGAAGATCTGATAGAGATGGGTAACAATCATATTCAGTCACTGCACACGAAATAATTTATCGCTGTGAGACGGACACGCGATCGATCGCGTTCGTCACGTCCTCGAACGATGGGACGTCCGTTCCCGGTACTGAGACGACGTACGAAGCGACGGCGATGCCAGTTCGGAGCGCCTCCTCGTCGCTCGCCCCCCGATTGAGCGCCGAGAGTACGCCTGCCAGCATCGAGTCACCGGCGCCGACCGTATCGACGACGTTTGTATCCAGTGCCGTCGCATGCCAGAACTCGCCCGACGTCCCCATGATTGCACCGTCGGACCCCAACGATGCGATTACTCGATCGTACCCCATCTGGCGGAGCCGTTCAACCGCGTCGTAACAGTCCTCTCTGGAATCGACTGACCGTCCCGTCGCTGCGGCGAGTTCTTCGCGGTTAGGTTTACAGAGCGAGTAGGATGCGTCCAGTTCGCAGAGGACGTTTCCACTGACGTCGACGGCGGTCTGCCAGTCGCCCGCGCGAGCGATTCGGTCAATGGCGCTGGGACCGAGACCGGGCGGGAGGCTGCCACCGACAACGACAGTATTCGGGTCGTGGTGTTCGATGACTGTGAGGAGGTCATCGATCGCACTCGCGGCGACCGTCGGGCCGTTATGATTGATCTTGTATTCGCCCTCGTCGGTCAGAATTGTGGTGTTGAGTCGCGTTCGCCCGTCGATATCGACGAAATCGTTAGTGATGCCCTCGTCGGTCAGACTGTCACGAACGAACCGACCCGAAAAGTCGCCGACGACACCGGTCGCGACCGTCTCCGTGTCGAGTTCGACGAGATACTTCGAGACGTTGATTCCCTTTCCACCGGGATCGACGCACGCGGTGTCAGTCCTCAAGACCTCAGAAGGATTAGGGAGCCTGTCAGTCTCTAACGTGTGATCTACCGCGGGATTGAGCGTGACTGTTAGGATCACTGTCCGACCCCCTCGATGACGTTCACGTCGGCAGTTTCCAGCGGTTCGCGCTGATCATACGACAGCGTCGTATCGGTGATAAACACGTCCAAGTCTTCGAAATCGGCGAATTTGACGAAACTCTGTTTCCCCAGCTTGGAGCCGTCGGAGACGAGCACGATGCGTTCCGAGTTCTCGATCATGAGTGATTTCAGTCGGGCCTCGTCTTCGTTCGGCGTCATCAGTCCCTCGGACGGCTCGATCGCGTTCGTGCCCAGAAATAGGAGATCGAACTTCGTCCGCTCCATGAATCGCTCTGCGCTCGGCCCGGTAAGCGCACGGGTCTCGTGACGGAGCGATCCGCCGGTAAGTTTCACGTCTTCGTTCTGTTTCCCCAGTTCTATCGCCAGAATCGGCGAGTTAGTGACCGCTAGAAACGATCTGTTCTCGGGCACGTTCTTGGCCACTTGCATTGTCGTCGATCCCGAATCGAAAAACACGACTTGGTCCTCAGTAATCTCCTCAGCTGCCTGCTCGCCGATCGCCATCTTGCCATTGAGATTCTGTACCTCTTTCTGCCCGTAGGTTTTCTCCTTGCCGACGGTCGTCGCCGGAACCGCACCGCCGTGAGACCGTTCGATCAACTGCCGCTCTGCGAGATCGGCGAGATCACGGCGGATCGTCGCTTTCGAGCAGTCCATCTCCTCGGCGAGCTCGGCGACGGAACACTCGCCTCGCTCGGAAACGAGTTCGACGATCTCCCGTTTTCGCATTGCCGGTAACATAGGTATTTGTTCACGAATGGATACTGCGGTAGCGTTCATATATCTGATTGTGATCGTTTATGACTGACCTGTACAACGATCGATAGTGACGAGTCCGACGATACCGTGGTCGACAGCGCTGCTCAGCGACCGGTCACGTCGGTCGTCGGATCCCACGTCTCAATCGTCAAGCGCCTCATCCGCGGTTGCGCCGTCGAAGACGACCGCTTCGAGGGCATCGAGGATTTGCACGGGGTCGTCGCGCTGCCAGACGTTACGGCCGACCGCAAGACCGCTCGCACCTGCATCCATCGCCGTCTCGACCAGCGAAAGGAACTCCCGATCGTTAGTCTTGGAACCGCCACTGAGGACGACGTTCACGTCACCCGCCGCGTCCACCGCTTCGGCCATCGCTTCGGAGCTTCGTGGATACTTCACTTTCGCGATGTCTGCACCGAGTTCGAGTGCGATTCGAGTCGCATACGAGATTACGTCGGGTTTGCGATGCTCCTTTAGCG
>CAYVQH010000102.1:0-6686 GCA_964454105.1 uncultured Halobacteriales archaeon
GCGTCGTACTCCTCGAACAGGGCCCGGACGGGCGTGCCGGTCCAGACGGCGGTGCTCACTGCCCCGTCGGTCCACTGGTGGCCCTCCGCATCGGGTTCGAAGAACGCGCGGCCGTTGCCCGAACACTCCATCGTGTGGACGACCGACTCGGTGGGGTAGTCCTCGCGCAACTCCTCGATCCCGACGACGGGGCCGTCGGCGTCCGGCCCCGTCTCCCCGCTTCCCTCGACCAGCCCCGTTAGCGATATCGTCCACCCCTCGGCGTCCGTTTCGGGCGTCGGGTAGTGGTTCCGGATGTAGTGTGTCCCCGCCGGCGTCAGCAGCCCGTCGAGGTCCGACCGGGAGGCGACCTCGGCGTTCTCGGGCGAGGCCGTGAGCACCTTCAGGGCGGGAAACTCCTCGTCGAGCGGCGGCTCGTCGCCGGGACGGAGCTGGCGTGGCATGGGCGGCGCTTTGCCGTCGCCGTCGTTAGTCGTTGTGCCTGCAGTCGTCGCTTCAGGCCTCGACCGCGAGCCCCGCCTCCTCGATGGCCTCCTCGGCGCTCGCGTCCTCGTGGATGACCGCCGACACCGCTCTGGTGATCGCCTCGGGGTCGTCGTGCTGGAAGATCGACCGCCCCATCGAGATGCCCGCGCCGCCGGCGTCGACCGCCCCGCGGACCTTCTCGAGGGTGTCCCCGTCGGTGCCCCGCGCCCCGCCCGCGATCACGACGGGCAGGCGGGTCGACTCGATGACGTGCTGGAAGCTCTCTGCGTCGCCCGAGTAGCCCGTCTTGACGATGTCCGCGCCGAGCTCCTCGGCGAGGCGCACCGCGTGGCCCAGCGCCTCGGGGTCGGCGCCGTCGATCCCGGGCCCGCGCGCGTAGGCCATCGCCAGCACGGGAATTCCGAAGCGTTCTGCCTTTCCGCTGAGCTCCGCGAGCCCCTCGATCTGCTCTGGTTCGTAGTCCGATCCGACGTTGATGTGGAACGAAACGGCGTCGGCGCCCGCCCGGATGGCCTCCTCGACCGTGCAGGTCACGCGTTTGTCGTTCTCGTCGGGGCCGATGGTGGTCGAGCCGTTGACGTGGACGACGTAGCCCGCGCCGTTGGTGTTCGGGTGGACCCGCGGGGCGATCCCCTTCTGGGTCAGTACGCAGTCCGCGCCGCCACGGGTCACCGCGTCGATCGTCCCCTCGATGTCCTTCAGCCCCTTCACCGCGCCCATGGTGATCCCGTGGTCCATCGGGACGATGAGGTAGTTCCCGTCGGTACCGATCCGGTCGAGTCGCGCGTCGAATCCTGCGGTCATAGTATGAGACACTCCGGCATGGAGCGGTTATGGACGTTCCGGTTGCGGCCGGTCGCTCGCGCCGGCCAGCATACCCTCCTTCAGTTCCTTTGCTTTCCGTTCGAGGCGCTCGGCAACGGTTCCGTCGTCCGTATCGCCTTCCGCCACTATATCGACGAGCGCGCTGCCGACGATGATCCCGTCGGCGCCGCCCGCGACGATGCGTTCCGCGTGCTCGCGCTCGCTGATTCCGAAGCCCACGGCTTTCGGAACATCCCATTCCTCCAGACGTCCGAGGCTCGTGTCGGTCTGGTCGCTCACGTCGGTCCGCGCGCCGGTCGTTCCGAGGCGTGCTTGGACGTAGACGTAGCCCGAGACCTGGCTCATGATCCGTTCGAGGCGCTCGCCGCGCGTCGTCGGCGCGACGATGAACACCAGATCGAGCCCGTGCTCGTCACAGGCCTCCCTGAGCGGGTCCGACTCCTCGGCGGGCAGGTCCGGTACGACGAACCCGTCGATCCCCACTTCGGCAGCGCGCCGAACGAACGGCTCGGGGCCCTCCTCGCTCGCGGTTTCACCGCTCGCGTCCGAGGCGCTACGCGCCTCGCTGGTCCCGTACCGGTAGATCAGGTTGTAGTAGGTCATGCAGACGATCGGCACCTCGACGTCCAGATCCTCGACCAGTTCGAAGTACGTCTCGGGGGTCATCCCGCCCTCTAGCGACCGAACGATCGCGTTCTGGATGGTCGAGCCCTCCGCGATCGGCTCCGAGAAGGGAAGTCCCAGTTCGACGACGTCGGCCCCGCCCCGGACCAGCGCGCGGACGTACTCCTTCGTCGACTCGACGTCGGGGTCGCCCGCGGCGAGATAGGGGACGAACGCGGGACCATCGGAAAACGCTGCGTCGATACGACTCCGAGTCATAGCCCCCCTCCGAACACGCTCATGTTGGGCGCCCCCTCGATATCACGCTCGGCGGTCTCCTCGATCACCGATTCGAGGTCCTTGTCGCCCCGTCCCGAGACGTTGACGATCACGACCTCGCCTAAGTTCTCGTACTCCTCTTCGAGATAGGCAAAGGCGTGGGCCGTCTCCAGGGCGGGGATGATCCCCTCCAGTTGCGAGAGCCGATGAAAGCCCTCTAGGGCACCGTCGTCGTCGACATTTACTGGATTCACTCGCCCCTCGTCGACGAGATGAGCGAGTTCGGGGCCGACGCCGGCGTAGTCGAGTCCCGACGAGACCGAGTGGGACTCCATGATCTGACCGTCCGAGTCCTGGAGCAGTTTGGTGCGCGCACCGTGGAGCACGCCCTCGCTTCCGGTCGAGAGCGACGCGGAGTTGGGTGCGACGCCGCCCGCCTCGTCGACCTCCAGACTGCTTCCGCCGGCCTCGACGGCGTAGAGATCCGTGTCGTCGCCGACGAACTCGTGGAACGCGCCCATCGTGTTCGAGCCGCCGCCCGCACACGCGAGCACGCTGTCCGGTAGTCCGTCGGTCTTCTCCCGGATCTGCTCGCGGGCCTCCTCACTGATCACCGCCTGGAAGTCCCGGACCATCCGCGGGAACGGATGGGGGCCGACGACGCTCCCGATCACGTAGTGGGTGTCCTCGACACTCGTCGCCCAGTCGCGCATCGTCTCGCTGATGGCCTCCTTGAGCGTGCCCCGGCCCGTCGTCACGGGGTTCACGTCCGCGCCGTTGAGCCGCATCCGGAAGACGTTGGGCCGCTGGCGGTTGATGTCGCGCTCGCCCATGTAGATCTCGCAGTCCAGTCCCAGGTGGGCACACGCCATCGCCGTCGCGGTGCCGTGCTGGCCGGCCCCGGTCTCGGCGATGATCCGTTCCTTGCCCATGTACTTCGCGAGCAGTGCCTGTCCGAGGGCGTTGTTCAGTTTGTGAGCGCCCCCGTGGAGGAGGTCCTCGCGCTTGAGATACACCTCCCGGCCGTAGCGCGCGGAGAGCGCCTCGGCGTGCTGCAACGGTGTGGGCCGGCCCCCGAAGTCGCGTAGTCGAGCGCGGAAGTCGTCCATGAACCCCTCCTCGTTTTCGAGGATGTATCGCTGATATGCGTCCTCCAACTCCCCGATTGCGGGCATCAGCGCCTCGGGCACGTACTGGCCGCCGTAGCGTCCGAACTTGCTCGTACTCATGTCGTGGTGAACTCCTCGGTGTTCTCCCTCACGTCGCCGTCCATGATGGCGGTACCGATCAACAGCGCGTCCGCGCCCGCCTCGCGCATCCGCCGGACGTCCTCCCTCGAACTAATCCCGCTTTCTGCGACCAGCAACACGTCCTCGGGAGCCTCCGCGGCGACCCGCTCGAAGGTTTCGAGGTCGACCTCCAACTTCCCGAGGTCGCGGTTGTTGATCCCGACGATCTCCGCGCCTGCCGAGAGCGCCTCCTCGAGTTCCTCGCGGGTGTGGACCTCAACGAGCGGCTGGAACCCCCGATCTCTCGCCGCTTCGACGAGCCCTTCGAGATCATCGACGAAGCGCGCGATCAGCAGTATCAGGTCGGCCTCGACGACGTCCAGTTGTGCCTCGCGCAGCACGAAGTCCTTGCGGAGGACCGGGACGTCCACCGCCCCGCGCACCCGCTTTAAGGTCTCGGACGACCCGCCGAAATGGTCGGGTTCGGTCAATACCGACAGCGCCGTCGCCCCGCCGGCGACCATCTCCCGGGCCAACTCGACGAGGTCGTCCTCCCGGACGCCCTCGGTCGTGGGGCTGGTCGGCTTGACCTCCGCGATCACCGGCACTCGTCCCTCGCGTTCGGCGTCCGCGACCGCCTCGGGAAACGACCGCGCCTCGACCGAGAGGCGTTTTTCGCCCCCTTCACGCTCGCGTGCCGACCGGAGGATCGACGCGACGGCGGGTGCGAGCCCATCACTAGTGTTCATCACTGTACGCTAACGTACTGATTTGCACATAAGACTTGCGTCACGGGGTTGAAGTCACGTTCGCACCTCCCTTCGGTATGGACGTCACTGATACGGGCATCTACGCACGCGAGATCGCACCGCTCGATCACATCGTTCAGGTCGGGATCGCCTCCGGTCGGGTCATCAGCCTCTCGTTTCCCGAGTCCCCTACCGAGGACGCCACGCCCGATCACGACCTGCTCGACCGGATCGAGCGGTACGCCGCGGGCAGCCCCGAGGGATTCGACGACGTTCCGGTCGCGCTCACGGTACCGACCGACCACCGAACGGTCCTCGAACGGGTCCTCACGGTCCCCTACGGCGAGACGATCGACGTGGCGACGCTCGCCCGAACGACGCCGGGTCTGGACGAGGACGACCGGGAGGACGTCCGGACCGCGCTCGAAGCCAATCCGGTTCTGATCCTGATCCCGACCCATCGGGTCACGGACGGACCCGGAGTGCTCCCGGCCGATTTGGATCGTCGACTCCGATCGATCGAAGCGACCGACTGAGCAGCAAACGGGGATCGCGTTCCGCCATCCACCCGTACGGAGGCCGTACTGAGTGTTCGGGCGCCTCTACGTCCAGTCGATCCCCAACCCCTCGTGGACCACGAACTCCAGTGCGTTCACGAGGTAGTGGGCGACCACGACGACCAGCAGACTCTCGGTGAGAACGAACGCCGTCGCGAGCACGAACCCAAGCAGGCCGGTCACGACGATTCCCGTGGTTCCCTGTGCGCCGTGGCCGACAGCGAAGAGCATCGAGGAGAGGACGGCGAGGATCCACGGTGAGACGCCGTAGCCCGCCCAAACGGTGCCGATCAGTGCCGCCCGGAAGAGGAACTCCTCGAAGAACGCGATCACCGGGAGGAC
Organism: uncultured Halobacteriales archaeon; assembly: GCA_964454105.1. Classification (GTDB taxonomy): domain Archaea; phylum Halobacteriota; class Halobacteria; order Halobacteriales; family Halalkalicoccaceae; genus Halalkalicoccus. The sequence continues at coordinate 5,071 of CAYVQH010000102.1, forward strand.
GAACGCCAGCAGAACGACCCACCCGCGCATCGAATCGGGAGCGAGCAGTCCTCTGAGTCCCTCGTCGTACTCGAAGCCCAATCCGTCGGCGATCGCGCCGCCCAGTTCGGAGCCGAGATAGAGGACGCATCCGAGCCCCACTCCGATCGCCAGCGCCGCCGATCCCGTCACGCTCGCTCCGATGCCGAGCGCGTCGAGCGGGATCCGCGTGTACCAGGCGGCCGCGACCAGGACGGCGAGAAACAGCCCCTGTGAGAGCGCGACGTTCACCAGCAGAAACCCGGTCGTGAGATCGACGTCGGAGTCGGAGTCGGATTCGGAATCGGAATCGGAGTCCTCAACGGCCGATTGTGAGGCGTGAGAAAGCGCGAGAAGCAGGAGGGTAACGACCCCCATCAGACCGACGAACGTCGCCCACTCGGGCACGCTACTGCGGTGCGGGACTACCGCTCGGCACCTGCCGATCGCGCTCCAGCGCGGTGGTGATGTTCTTCAGCCGATCGACCAGCCCGTCCTTTTCCGGCTCGCCGACCAGCGCGATGTCGAGCACCTCGCTGATGTGGGTGACCGGGATGACCTCGACCTGCTCCTCGTATTCGTCCTCGATCATCACGTCCTGCTCGTTGGCCTTCGGAATGATGATCGTGTCGATGCCGGCCTTCGCGGCGGCCTCGATCTTGTGGGTGACCCCGCCGACGGGCAACACGTCGCCCCGAACCGACAGCGAGCCGGTCATGGCGACGTCCTGCGCGATCGGAATCTCCTCGAGCGCACTGATCACCGCGGTGGCGATCGAGATCGACGCCGAGTCACCCTCCACACCCTCATAGGACTGCAGGAACTGGATGTGGACGTCCATCTCGTTGATGTCCTTGTCGGTGAACTTCTTGATGATCGCCGAGACGTTCTGGACGGATTCCTCGGCGATCTCCTGGAGGCGACCGGTGGCGATGATCTCGCCTTTGCCCTGGGTGACCTCGGCCATGATCGGCTTGACGATGCCGCTGTCGTCGCCCATCACGGCGAGTCCGTTGACCCGGCCGACGACGCCGCCCTCGTTCATCGTCATGTCGTAGTCGCTGTATCGCTCGATGAACGTATCGGCGAGCTGCTGTTCGATCGAGCGCGAGCGCTTCTTCGCGGCGAGCACGTGGTCGCGGGTCGTGTACTCCGCGCCCTCGGCGCGCGCGAGGTCGCCGGCGACGCGGACGAGCCCGCCGAGGTTTCGAAGCTGGAGCGTCAGGTGGCCCTTGCGTCCCGACCGGCGCTTCGCCTCGAGGATGACCTCCTCGATCGCGTCGCGGGTGAAGTGGGGCAGACGGCCGTCGTTCTCGACCTCCTGGGCGATGAACCGCGCGTACTTGCGGCGCATCTCCGGCTCGTCCTCGATGGTGTCGTCGAAGAACACCTCGTAGCCGTAGCCCTTGATCCGCGAACGAAGCGCGGGATGCATGTTCTCCAGCGCGTCGCGGTTGCCCGCCGCGACCATGATGAAGTCCGTCGGGACGGGCTCGGTCTGGACCATCGCGCCCGAGGAGCGCTCGGACTGGCCGGTGATCGAGAACTCGCCCTCCTGGATCGCCGTCATCAGGTGCTGCTGGCTGCGCACGTCGAGC
>CAYVQH010000103.1:0-6633 GCA_964454105.1 uncultured Halobacteriales archaeon
CCGGCAAGGCCGTCGGGTTCAAGGAGGCGCTCGAACCCGAGTTCGAGGAGTACGCAAAACAGATCGTCGAGAACGCGAGGACGCTGGGCGACACCCTCGAGGACCACGGCCTCTCGCTGGTCTCGGGCGGGACCGACACCCACCTCGTGCTGGTCGACCTCCGCGATTCCCATCCCGACACGACGGGCGGCGACGCTGAGGAGGCCCTCGAGGACGCGGGGATCGTCCTGAACGCGAACACCGTGCCCGGCGAGACGCGAAGCGCGTTCAACCCGAGCGGCATTCGGGCAGGAACGCCCGCCATCACGACTCGCGGGTTCGGCGGTGAGGAGATGCAGGCCGTGGGCGACGCGATCGCCCGCGTCGTCGAGAACCACGACGACGAGACGGTTCGCAACGAGGTCCGCGAAGAGGTCCGCGCGCTCTGTCAGTCGAACCCGCTGTACGAGGACGAGTAGAGTAGCCCCGTTCGCACGAGCGTATCCTCCGGCCGGCGAGCGTGTCGTCTGACGACAGCACTCGAGAGCGCGTTCACACACCAGTCCCATGACGATGGCATCGCTTCCCTCTCCGGCACCGATCGCCGTCCGCCACGACAAGGTACACCCGTGGCGAGGCCGAACCCGAACCCATGCAGGCACGAGTCATCGACGACTTCGGCGAGCCGGACGTCTTCGAGACGCGCGAGGTCGAGACGCCCGAGCCCGGACCGGGCGAGGTCCGGATCTCGGTCGCGGCATCGAGCGTCAATCCGGTCGACTACAAGATCCGCCGGGGCGACCTACCGGACTTCGCCCCGGAGTTCCCCGCGATCCTGGGCTGTGACGTCGCCGGCACCGTCGACGCCGTCGGCGACGGGGTGACGGAGTTCGAGGTCGGCGAGGAGGTCTATGGCATGCCCGGCGGGGTCTCGGGCCATCCCGGCGCGCTCGCGGAGTACATGACCGCCGACGCCGCCGCGATCGCGCCAGCACCCGAATCCCTTTCGCTGACCGAGGCCGCCACGCTGCCGGTGGTCGCGCTCACCGCCTGGGAGATGCTGATCGACAGAGCGAGCGTGGGTCCCGATGACGGCGTGCTCGTCTACGGTGGATCGGGTGGCGTCGGCCACGTCGGCGTTCAGATCGCGAGCGCGGCCGGCACACGGGTGGTGGCGACCGGTTCCACCGAGGAGAAACGCGCGGTCGCCGAGGAGTTGGGCGCGGACGCCACCGTCGATTACACCGAGAAATCGGTCGAGGAGTACGTCGCCACTCACACCGGCGGTACGGGCTTCGACGTCGTCTTCGACCCGATCGGCGACGACCACCTTCAGACGGCCTTCGAGGCGGTTCGACCCTACGGCCGGGTCACCACCACGGAATCGAGTTCGACCCAGGACTTGGGCGCGATGCACGTGAACGCCCTCTCGCTCGACGTCGTGCTCGTCATCCTGCCGATCCTGCGGGACGAGTGGCAGGCCCGTCTGGGCCGCGAACTGCGCGAGATCGCCGGCATGGCCAACGACGGCGACATCGCGCCGCTGATCGACGAGCGACGCTACGGATTCAGCGAGGTCGATGAGGCCCACCGTCGGCTCGAAGCGGGCGAGGGCGTCGGCAAGATCGCGCTCGAAAACGACCTCTGAGATCGGAGGACGTCACTGGCTGTGTTCGTACTCCTCGTAGGAGCTGGTCGGATCGATCCGCGAGCCGACCCAGGCGCCGAGCGCGATGCCGTAGACGGCGTGTGAGGCGTGAAAGATCGTCTTCGTGTCCTCGTCGAGTTCCATGTCGAGCAAGCGCTTGAGCATCACGCGCTCGCCGAACGCCGAGAGCGCAAGCCCGAAGACCGCTCCCCAGACGACGCCCTCGGTCTCGGTCGCCGACGCCGGGAGGTTCGCCCGAGGATAGAGCAGGCCGAACAGCGCGCCAAAACTCACCCCGTAGAGGACGTGCAATACGGCCCCCATACCCGTGTACTCCTCCGGATGGCCGTTCCCGACGTACTTCGCCCAGAAGTTCGCCGAGGGAGGCAGCGATCGGAGGATCGGCAGCCGAAAGGCGGTCATGACCCCCGTCGCGAACAGCCCCCCCTGAACGGCCCGAACCAACGAGCGGACGGCCTGAGGCGTCGATCGGTTTGACTCCACGTCCTCGCTTCTCGAGGGGGACGGCTCTCCGTCATCAGTCGCCCCGTTCGATCCTAACAGAGACATCGGTTCCTTGAACGCTTCCCCGCTCGGACGCATAATACCCCTCCTTGCCACGGCCGTGGCAGGGTCCTCTCCACGCACGTTTATATACACATATATGAACACATATGCCGGAAACAACCCGCAGATACGCACGAATCCGAGCATTGAAGACGATGGATCGTCCACCCCACACCATGACGACCATCATCGACGGGAACGGCGTCGCCGCGGACGTTCGGGAGGGGCTGACCGACGCCATCGAAACACTCGCGGACGCGGGCACACGACCGGGGCTGGCGACCGTGCTGATGGGCGACGACCCCGCGAGCCGGACGTACGTGAACATGAAACAACGTGACTGCGAGGAGGTCGGCATCGAGGGCGTGCACGTCGACGTCGCCGGCGACGCGCCCGCGGAGGAGCTCTACGAAACGATCGAGGAACTGAACGAGGATCCGGGAATCCACGGCTATCTCGTCCAGGACCCGGTTCCCGATCACGTCGACTATCGTGAGGTCCTGCGACGGATCGACCCGCTGAAGGACGTCGACGGGTTCCATCCCGAGAACGTCGGCCGGCTGGTCGCCGGCGACCCGCGGTTCAAGCCCTGCACACCCCACGGGATCCAGAAGCTCCTCGAGGCCTACGACGTCGAGACCGAGGGCGCGGACGTCACGATCGTGGGCCGCTCGGAGATCGTCGGCAAGCCGATGGCGAACCTCCTGATGCAGAAGTCGGCGGGCGGGAACGCCACCGTCACCGTCTGTCACTCCCGCACGAGGGACCTCGCCGAGAAGACGCGGAACGCTGACGTCGTGATCGCCGCCTGCGGCGTGACCGAGCTCGTCGACGGGTCGATGATCCGGGAGGGGGTGACGGTGATCGACGTCGGGATCAGCCGCGTCGACGCGGACACCGAGAAGGGCTACGAGCTCGTCGGCGACGTCGAGTTCGAGAGCGCACGCGAGAAGGCGAGCGCGATCACGCCGGTTCCGGGCGGCGTCGGCCCGATGACCCGCGCGATGTTGCTCTACAACACGGTCAAGGCCGCAAGCGAGCGCGAGGGCGTTCCCGTCGAACTACCCTAGCGTCCTAGCGTGTCAAGCCGGTCCTGTGCGCGCACGAGCGCGACCTCGTCGTCCTCGCGCATGTATCGCCCGAGATCACGGGCGGCCTCGGTCAGTCGATCCGCGTCCATCGGGGGGACGTCGCCATCGAGCGCCTCGATCCGGCGGACGTGGTCGTCGAGCCGGCCGAAGGCGGTACGGACTTCGGGGTACTGATCCTCGGTGGTGTCGAGCCAGTCGAGCGCGTCCGTCCGATAGGCGTCGACCGCACGGGCGGCTGCGAGCCCGCGTGCGACCGCGAGCGAACGCGGTACGTGCTCGGCCGGCGGTCGGTCGAGGCCGAGCAACGCGAGCACGTAGAGCTGTTCTTCGTCGTCGGTCGTGCGGTCGATCGCTCCCGAGGTCAGGGAGCGCTCGTAGGTTCCGATCGCGACCAGCAACTCGCTGGCGGCGAGGTACGTCTCGTCGAGCTGCCGGAGTTCGCCGCCGCTGACGAACCCACGTTTCCGGAGGTAGGTCCGACACCGTTCGCTGACCTCGTCCGCTACCTCCTCGATCGGGCGATCGGCCAGATCGTTTCTGACCGACGTGAGATCGAGGTCCGCGGGGTTGTCGGTGTGGAGCTTGCGGTCCTGTTCGCGCCCGACGCTCCGGAAACTCCCACACTCCGGGCAGGCGACCTCGCCGGTCTCGTAATACGACCAGCGTGCGCCACATTCGGTACACTCGCGCTCCCCTTTGATCTCCATATCGGCGATACCTCCGGGATCGGTAAAGGTCTGTGCGTGGGCAGCAGGGACGAAGTTGATGTGTCTGCCGACCACATGTCCGGTATGCGCACCGAAGAGGAGATCCGGGAGCAGTACGAGTTCCTCGCAGAACAACTCGAAAGCGAAGAGATGCGCCACGAGGGCGTAAAGGAGATGTTCACGTATTACAAGCGTGCGTTGGGCTGGGCGCTCGAAGAGGAGTACATATAGTATATCGGAGGTATTGCGGTAGGTTTATAATGCACTGGAGTGTTTAATCATGTGACGCTTCGCTTTGGAGGGCCGAAGCGTCAGCGGGGACCAATTCAGGGCGGCAAGCAGTCACGCGGGGATTTTTCCTCCCCGCGTGGATTGCTTCCATTGATCCGAGCATCGAACCGTGAGCCGTTGCGGTGATCGTTCGATCCCGGGTCGAAGCCCGCCCGTATCGACGCCGAGGAAGCCTGACCGGATTCTTGAGTATTCATTCCCGAATATGGTCAGAAAGTGTATGAAAACCACCGTACAGCGGCGTATTTCCCGACATGTTTATGCGAACCCCCTCCCGACGTGTCATCAAGGATAGTCATGCATGACCTGACAGGCTTCCAACGCGATCTGTTGTACGTCATCGAGGGGGAGAACGAGCCACACGGCTTGGCCATCAAGGAGGAACTGGAGTCGTACTATGGAAAGGAGATCCACCACGGTCGACTGTATCCCAACCTCGATACGCTCGTGGACAAGGGCCTCGTCGAGAAGGGGCAACGTGACCGACGGACGAACGTCTACACGCTGACCCGGCGGGGACGCCGTGAGATCGAGGCGCGCCGCGAGTGGGAATCGCGCTATGTCGACCTCTGAAGCACAGGGGTTAACAGGGATGCTTGGAGTACAGTCGTCGTGAACGGCATCGGAAGTGAAGTCGGTCTCATCGCCGTCGACGGCGAACTCCTGCGGATCGTGCTTGCGGGGGCGCTCGGTCTCCTTCTGGGGCTCGAACGCGAGTGGTCGCACAAATCCGCCGGGATCCGCACGTTCTCGCTCATCAGTCTGCTTGCCGCGGTCTTCACGGTTCTCGACCGGCCGCTGTTGCTGGCGATCGGGGGCTCGTTCGTCGCGTTCCAGGGGCTCTTGCTCGCGGTCCAGGGGTTGCTCAACGACGAGGCCGGCCTCTCGCTCACGACCAGCGTTTCGATGCTCGTCGCCTACGGCGTCGGGGTGTTGGTCGGGACGGGTCGGCTGCTTGAAGGGGTCACCGTCGCCGTCCTCTCGTCGCTGTTGCTCGTTTTGAAACGTGAACTACACAGTTTCGCCTGGGGTCTCTCGCGCCAGGAGCTCCGCTCGACGACCGAGTTCGCCGTCCTCGCGTTCGTGATCTATCCGATCCTCCCGGCGGGGAACGTTCCCGTCGGAATCGGCGGGTTCGAGGTGATGGTCGAACCCCGGGTGATCTGGCTGATGGTCGTCACGGTGGCGGGGATCGGCATCGTCAACTACGCGATCGTCCGCAGTTATGGTGGTCGAGGGATCGCGGTCACCGGCTTCTTCGGCGGACTCGCCTCCTCGACCGCGGTGGTCGGAACGATGCTCGATCACGTCCGCCAGAACCCCGCGGCCGCCTCCTATGCTGTGGCGGCGATCCTGCTTGCAGATGCCGCGATGGCCGTACGCAACCTCGCGATCGCGGTCGCCTTTACCATCGACGCGCCCCTGTTCGGGGCCATTCTTCCCCTGGGAGCAGTGACGGTCGGTGCGGTTCTCATCGCCGCGATCATCGCCGACTGGGACGAGGAGATCGAGATGAACCTCGAAAACCCGTTCTCGCTTCGCAACGCGCTCGGGTTCGGGGCGATCTTCCTGCTGATCGTCGTCTCCGGGGCGGCCGCGGAGGCCTATCTCGGCACCGCCGGCTTCTACGCGACGGCGGCGCTGTCGGGACTCGTGTCCAGTGCCGGGGCCGCGACCTCCGCCGTGGTCCTCTACCGGACCGGCTCGCTCGAACACGACGTGGCCGTGATCGCCATCCTGCTGGCGACCGCCTCGAGCATCGTCGTGAAGGCGATGCTCGCCGCGGCCAGCCCCCGTCGGAAGTTCGCCCGACAGGTGGCGCTCTGGACCGCCGTGCTGTTGGGCGTGACGGGGGTCGCGACCGCCGCCGTGTTGCTCTGAGCGCACGTCCGCAGCGAACCACTTACGGTCGCCTGCCGTGACCCCGACGCATGGACCGAGAGACGGCCGAACCCCGGGTCCGGGAGATGCCCGGCGAGCGCGCCCGCGAGTGGGCCGCCCACCACCGCCGAACGGCCGCCAGAAGCACCTACGTCTACGACTTCGTCTGGGACGTCACCGCCGAGGCCGAGGGGCCGTTCTGTACCGACGTCGACGGCAACGTTCTGCTCGATTTCACCAGCCACGTCGCGGCCGCCCCGCTGGGGTACAACAACCCGCTGCTCTCCGAGCGCTTCCGGGAGTTCGACCTTCCGGATCCGACGAAGATCGCCGGCCAGGACTTCTACGTCGGTTCCCCCGGGTCCCCCGACGACCCCGAGTTCCCGGGGCCGACCCAGCTCATGGACCGGCTGGTCGAGATCACGGACGAGTACGGGATGGACCGGGTCTTCCTCTCGAACTCCGGCGC
>CAYVQH010000104.1:0-6592 GCA_964454105.1 uncultured Halobacteriales archaeon
CGGCAAGTGAGGAGAATGATGGGCGAGACCGATCCCGCCGAATCCGCACCCGGCACCATTCGCGGCGACTTCGGGCTCGATCTGGGGCGGAACGTCATCCACGGCTCGGACCACGCAGACGAGGGCGCAAACGAGCGCGAGATCGAGCTGTTCTTCGACGACGACGAACTGCTCGATTACGAGCGGATCGACGAGACCTGGCTCTACGAGTAGTAGGAGGAGTTCCCCTTCCTGCTGCTGCCCCCGATCGACTGCAGCGAGCAAGCGGCTTTTGTTGAGGCGATCCTCGTGGTGGGTGGTGCACATAGTACATCCGAGCCGTAAAAAGGTCCGTTAGGAGTGCTCGCGCCGGCGTCCGGTACCCATACGGGGTCATTGATTTCGGTACACGTGGCTTTCGGTCTGCCCGTCGAGTGGGCTTGTGGATCGGTAGCCGCTCGTCCGGGAACGCAAGCTCAAAGCCACTCGACGAGCGTCTCGCGATCGGCGGTTCGGGCGGTCTCGACGTAGTGCGCACCACAGGCGTTGCCGAGCGCGAGCGCGAGTTCCCAACCCCAATCACGTGCGAGCGCGTGGGCGAGACCGGCACCGAACCGGTCGCCGGCACCGGTCTCACGGATCGGCTCCGCGACGGATCGGTTGGTGACTTCGACGAGTCCGTCCGCGGTGGCCGCGATCGCCTTCGAGGTCGTATGGAGGACGATCGCGGTGATACCCGTCGTCTCCCGGAGGGCTACGAGTTCCTCACGCTCGTCGCCCTCTACGTCCGTCGCCGCAGTTGCGGCCCCGAGTTCAGATCCGTTGACGCTTAACACGACGTCGTAGGTTGATTCGAGCGCCGACAGCGCCTCCAGCAGATCGCGAAGCGCGCCGTTGGAACGAACGGTGACCGGACCGGGGTCGAACAGCAGAATGCCACCGTCGATCGGGGCGCCCGCGAGTTCGTGAAACGCCTCCGTTAGCCCCGGGGCCGACGCCCAGTTGCCACAACAGATGACGTCGGCGGCAAGCCGTTTATCGGGTCTGTCCGCGACCGACCGAAAATCAGAAAGCGTCCAGTTGGCCAGTTCGGTCGATCGTTCCGCGAACACCACGTCCGCGTCCATCGGGTAGACCTCGATCCGTGAGGGCTCGCCCATCGAGGTCGTCTCGATTTCGAGAGTCTCGAAGACGGGGTCATCGAGGTGGCCGAACAGACCCACCGAATCACCGAGTGCATCCGCCTGGATCGCCATGTTGACCGCCTGTCCGCCGGGTTCGGTCGATCGCCGATCGACGGGAAACGCCGGCGGCTCCTCGAGGAGACGCTCTGCGAACGTCTCCCTGTCCTCGATCCGCTCGCCGTGGGCGTCGTAGGCGGCGTAGTAGACGTCGACGCTGCCGTCGGGAAACGTCGTGACGGTCCGTTCTTCGACATCGCCCGCGAGTACGTCCGACAGCTCGTCATAGCTCATACTGCCGGGAACGGACGCGTGGATGAAAAGCGTAGCCGACCGACTCAGTCCGCGCTCGCAGGCGTGCGTGCGACCTCGATCTCGCCACGGTCGATCTCGGCCTCGACCTCGCGGGCGGCCTGCACCATGTTCTCCATCTTGCCGTAGGCCACGTCACGGGGCAGCAGCTTCAGCCCGCAGTCGGGCGAGACGGTCAGTCGATCGGCGGGGACCACCTCGAGCCCCTTCTTGATATTGGCCTTGATCTCCGCGACGCTCTCGACCTCGGCGACGTGGACGTCCGTGACGCCCAGCGCGAGGTTTCCGGTGAACTCGTGGTCGGTGAACACGTCGAGCTGTTCGTAATCGCCATTGGCGAGTTCGAGGTCGTACTCGTCGACCGGGTACTCGAGGATCTCGGGGTAGATCCGCGAGTAGTCGCCGTAACAGACGTGCAGGCCGAGGTAGACGTCCTCGTGGATGTTCTCGGCGATGCGTTCGAGCGCCTCGCCGACGATCGCGTGGTCGTCGGGCGTCGTCGCCAGCGCGGGCTCGTCGATCTGGATGTACCGGGCGCCGGCGTCGACCAGCTTCTCGATCTCCTCGTTGACGAGATCCGCGAGATCGTAGGTCAGCTCCTCCTCGGTGTCGTAGGCCTCGTTGAACGACCAGTTCGCGAGCGTGTAGGGGCCCGTGATCGGGACCTTCACCGGGCGGTCCGTCAGGCCGGCAGCGAACTCGTACTCGTCGACCAGCCAGCTCTCGTCGTACTCCACCTCCCGGGTGACCGAGGGCTTGTCGAAGTAGTTGTGCCCCCAGACCTTCACGGGGCCGTTGAACTCGTAACCCTCGATCCGGTGGGCGAAGAACTCGACCATCTCGTTCCTGCGAACCTCGCCGTCGACCAGCACGTCGAGACCGGCCCGTTCGTGTTCGTCAGTGATGACACGGGCGGCGTCGTCGGTCGCCTCCGCCCAGTTCCCGTCGTCGAAGTCGCTCTCCTCGTCCTCCCAGAGGTCCCGAACGCGGTGGAGCCACTTGGGCTTGGGGTAGCTTCCCACCACGGTCGTCATGATGAACGTCTCGTTGTCGTGGTCGGGCCGGCGGAACTGTTCTCGATTGCTCATGCCGTCACCTCCTCTCGGGCGGCGACCTCACCGAGGGCCGCGAGCTTTTCTTTGTATTTGTTCTCGGGCAGGTAGAACAGCTCGGTGTTGGTCGTCACGTAGGTCGTGTCGAACTCCTGGGCGGGCAGGCGCTCGTCGATCCAGTCGATCCGCTCTGCGATCGTCTCGGGACTCTCGACGAGCGTGTTCTGCCCGTCGAGCAGGCCCAGCGCGACCGAGTCCTTCGTGCCGTACTCGGAGATGTTGTAGAGGTTGTCGTCGACGTCGCTGACGAAGTCGTAGCCGATGGCGTCGACGTCGGTGTCGAGCAGGTGGGCGTGGACCTTCTCCTCCAAGGCTCCCCAGTAGGTGTGGACGACGACCTCGGCGTCGGTCGCCGCTGCCACGCGGTCGATCGCCTCGCTGGCACGTTCGTCTTCCCCATCCTCGGGCGGGTTCTCGACGAGCGAGGGCTCGAGCAGGAACAGCGTCTCGTGGTCCGGGAACGCGGCGAGTTCGCCGGCGAGGAACTCCGCGATCGCGTCGAGAAAGTCTCCCTCGTCGTAGTGTTCGTTCGTCGCGAGGTCCGAAAGCGAGTAGGGACCCGGAAGCACGGCCTGCAGCGAGTCGGTGAGTTCGCTGGCCGCCCGGAGTTCGCGGGCGACGTCGCCGCTCTCGGTGAGGCGACCGGTCACGACCGGGTTGCGGTAGAAGTTGTTGTTGTCGTAGTACCGGACGATTCCGCGGGTCTCGACGTTGTCGTGGACCGCGAGCGGGTGGGCGAGCATGTCGTCCCAGCGCGCCTGCCCCTCGACGACGCGATCGAGGCCGGCCTCGGTCTGGTCGACGAGCAGTTCGTCGCGAACGTCGCCGTATACCTCAGTGATCTCCGATTCCTCGTTTCCGTCGATCAGATCGTGCTTCTGGTGGCCCTTCAGCCCCGAGAGGGTTTCCTTCGCCCAGTCGGGAAGCGGGTACAGCCCCGGTGTGGTCGTGACTACGGTCATCTATCCGCCGGTACGGGATGCGACTGTTTAATATTTCCCATTCATTTGAATGCACAACAGTAATAATACGGTGGACGATGGGTGGTCGGCGGATCACCGATACTCTGTCCGTGAAACCGACGAATCGCTCTCCCGTCCGCGGCCGAGTTCGGTGACGGTCACGAGGCTGACGATCGTCTCCGGACGGGATCTCTCGTCATCACTCTTCCGACACCGCGCCCGATCCACGAGCGTTCCTCGGATCTACCGAAGCAGTTTCACCACCGACAGCGTCTCGAACGGGAACGACTCCTCTGCGACGACGCTGGCATCGAACCCCCGTTTTCCCGCCCGTTCGATCACCGTCTCGAACCCTGCGAGGCTACTCACCAGCAACAGGACGATCCCGTCGGGCGCGAGCACCCGCTCCACGTCGTCGAGGAACGGTTCGATCACTGCCCGGCCGGACTCGCCGCCCGAGAGAGCGACCTCCATCCAGTCGTCCCACTCGTTTTCGGGGTCGGTCGGGAGGTACGGCGGGTTGAACAACACGGCGTCGAAGGTTCCGTCCTCGAAGGGATCGATCAGATCCGCCCTGACCGCTTCGAGACCGCGCTCGCGGGCCTGCCGACAGGCATGTGGATTGAGATCCGAGGCGATCACGCGCGCGCCGCACTCGGCGACGCGCACGCCGACGTGGCCCGAGCCGGTTCCGCAATCGAGGACCGTCTGGCCGGAGTCGACCGTCCCGACTGCGGCCTCGGCCAGCAGTTGTGAGTCTTCAGCGGCCCCGTAGACGGTCGTCTCGACCCCGCGGCGGTCGGCGAGGTCCCGTGTCACTCCCCATCACCGTCCGTCGGCGAGGGCGTCGATCGAGAACGTGCCGTCCCGAAGTCGCCGTTACGACCCGAGAGCGCGCGTTGCGGGAACGGGATCGAGATCCCCTCGCGGTCGAAGGCGGCGTTGATCGACTTGAGCACCGCCTGCTTCGCGCGCCAGCGTCGGCGCGAACTCGGCTTGTCGATCCAAAACCGGACCTCTAGAACGATCGCAGAGTCGTCGAACTCGGTGACCACGACCTGGGGCGTGGGAACGCGCATGAGCTCGTCGAGATCGGCGATCGCCTCGCGGATGACCGCCTCGGCCCGGTCGAGATCGGTGTCGTAGTCGACGCCCACCGACACCTGGAGACGGAGTCGCCCCTTCCGGGAGTGGTTGATGATCGTGCGGCTGCCCACCTCGTCGTTGGGGATGATCGCGTACTCGCCGTCGGCCGTCTGGATGCGAGTACTGATGATCGTGATGTCGCTGACGATCCCCTCGTTCTCGCCGATCAGCACCCAGTCGCCGATCTCGAACGGTCGCGAGAACATCAGGACGAACCCCGCGAAGACCGACGCGAGCGTCTCCTGGGCGGCCATCCCGATGACGATCCCCAGCACACCGGCCCCGATGAGCAGCCCGCTCAGATCGATCTGCCAGAACCCGAGCACGATCAGTCCCGCGAGCAGGTAGACCCCGACCTGCGTGATCCGGTAGGTGACCTCGAGCTGGTGTTCGCTCAGGGTGTCGTGGCCGGAGAGGAGGTCCTGGATCAGGTGACGAATGAATCGGACGAAGACGAACGTGCCCGCGAGCAGTCCGACGGTCAACAGGAGCCGGCTGAGCGTCGTGGCGTCGACGTTCGCTCGTTCGAGCGCGAACGCGACCGTTTGCGTCTGTCCCCAGACGCCGACGACGATCGCCGTGGCGATGAGCAACCCGCCCGCAACCACGAGCGAGGCGACCAGATCCGTGATTGCTCCCCGAAGCTCGTCGTTCGTGTGGCTGCGGAGTCGGTTGGCGCCCCAACTGAGGAGCGCGACCCCGGCGAGCACGAGCAGGCTGATCAACAGCCGGAGAGGGACCGTCGGGTACCGTTCCGCGAGGACGTCGAGTCCCACGATCAGCTCACTCATCGATACCGCCCCGCGCGCTCGCTAGCTCCGCGAGCGCGGCGAACTCGGCGGGGGCAAGCGTGCCCGCCCGCCGGCTCATCAACCCTTCGTCGGCCGCGTCGACGACGGCGTCCGGGTCGTCGAGCCCCGAGATGTGACCGGTGTTGCGGATCGCGTTTCGCAGCGTCTTGCGGCGCTGGGTGAAAAGTGCCTTGACGAACCGCAGAAAGAACGCCTCGTCACGGACCTCGTACTCCGGTTCGCGCGGGCGGGCTCGAACGACCGCGCTCTCGACCGCCGGCGGCGGCGAGAACGCCTCCTTGGGAACGGTCTCGACGATCTCGCAGTCGGCGTAGTGTTGGGCCGACACCGATAGCCGGCCGTAGTCGGCCGTATCGGGCTTGGCGACCATCCGTTCGGCGAACTCCCGTTGGAACATCAGAACCATCGGCCGACCGCGGGGAAACAGGCGAAACGCGATCTGGCTCGACACCCCGTAGGGAAGGTTCGAGACGCAGGCCGAGAACTCGGGAACGTCGACCGAGAGGGCATCGCCCTCGATCACGGTGAGCCGGCCCTCGTCGATCTCGGTCGCGAACTCCTCGCGGAGAAAGGAAACGAGATCGGGGTCGCGCTCGATCGCGATGACGCGATCCGCCACCCCACAAAGCCGGTCGGTCAGTGCACCGGTGCCGGCACCGATCTCGAGGACGGCAGAGAGGTCGGCGTCGATCCCGCTCGCGTACTCGGGCAGGCGATCGAGGACGCGGTCGTCGATCAGGAAGTGCTGATCGACGTCCGGATCGCCGCGAACGCCGGCACGAGCGAGCAGTTCGTCCGGATCCCTCATTTCGAGATCGTAGACGACCGCTCGGTGTAAACCTCTCGTTTCGTCACTCCTCGCGGACGAACAGCCGGTATTTGAGGTCGTCCTCGCGCAGTTCCTCGAGGATGCGATCGACGAGGACGCCCTGCGGATCGTGGAGTCCCGATACCCGTTCGTCGATCTCCTCGAAACTCTCGAAGGGTTGGCGCTTTCGTTCGTCGAGGATCGTGTTCCTGAGTTTCTTGCCGATCCCCGGCAACAGGTTGAGCTGGTGGAGCCGCAGCGTGATCGGCTGGGCGTCGTT
>CAYVQH010000105.1:0-6587 GCA_964454105.1 uncultured Halobacteriales archaeon
CCCGTCTGGCGCCACGACGACGGCAGCGTCGCGGAGTGGTGATCGGTTCCTAGGCACCCGGCGCCCGGAGTCCGCTCGAACGACCCGTATTCGGCCCGAACGCCGGTATCGGTGGCGCACGTTTATCCGATTGGGGTGACAATCGACGTTCAATGGCCGGCAAAGAACGGTCCCAGGGCAAGGTGGGTCGCGTGATCGAGAAGTACGGTCTCGACGGGTTCGGCGCAGAGCTGGAGGCCCACTGGACCGGGGAGAGCGACCAGCAGTACAGCCTTCGGGCGCTCGCGGACCTGTTCAATCAGCGCGTGCTCGAAGCGGCGCTGAGCGAGGCGGGCGTTCGCTCGCTCGACGGCGAGGTCGAGAACCGGTATCGGTTGCTCACCGACGACGACGTCAGCGCCGGGATGCGCGAACAGACGCGCCGGGAACTGGATCGTGCCGGCGTCCCCGTGGACGATCTCGAATCGGATTTCGTCTCCCACCAGTCGATCTACACCTACCTGACGGAGTATCGCGAGGCGACCCATCCCTCCGGCGTCGAGGTCTCGCCCGAGGAGCGTCTCGAACGCGAACTCGACAAGATCGGGGCGTTGATCACCCGGACGAGCGTCGTCACCGAGGACTCGATCGATCGGCTTGCCGCGAACGGAGTGCTCTCGGGAGGAATCGCCGACGTCTTCGTCGACGTGCAGGTGACCTGCGAGGAGTGCGATCGGACGACCACCGCCACGGCGTTCCTGGAGAACGGAGGCTGTACCTGTCGGGAGTGACGTTACACGAATACTCGTGTAATGAGGATCAGACGAAAGCATGAACGCTTATGCTCTGAGGCGGAAACTCTGTGGACATGGCTTCGTTTGACGGCTCGGGCGATCCAGTAGTCGTCCGTGCTGAGAACATCGGCGGCATCGACTCGACGAGCGTCGAGCTCGATGCGGGTGTGACGGCCCTCTCGGGGCGGAACGCGACGAATCGAACCTCCTTTCTACAGGCGATCATGGCCGCGCTCGGAAGCGATCGGGCCTCGCTCAAGGGCGACGCGGACCGCGGCCGTGTCGAACTAGACGTCGGCGGACGGACGTATACGCGCACGCTCGTCCGCAAAAACGGGTCTATCGCGCTTGGGGGTGATCCGTATCTCGATCGCTCACAGCTCGCGGATCTCTTCGCGTTCCTGTTGGAGTCGAACGAGGCGCGTCGTGCGGTCGTTCGCGGCGACGACCTCCGCGAGTTGATCCTGCGTCCCGTCGACGTCGACGAGATCGAGGCGACGATCGAGCACCTGCAACGGGAGAAGCGCGAGATCGACGAGGAACTCACAGACCTCTCGGCGGCCGAACGCGAGCGCGGGGACCTCCGAGAGGAGCGCGCACGGCTCGAAAACGAGCTCGAAGAGGTGGAAGAACGGCTGGCGAACGCCCGCCGGACCCTGTCCGAGACGGAGACGGCCGACGAAACGGGTTCCGATCGGCTCGACCGGCTTCGGGAGGCTCGGACGGAACTCGAGGACGTCAACTACGACCTCGAGACCGAGCGGGCGAGCGTCGAGTCGCTCGAGGAGGAACGCGAGGAGGTCCAAAACGACCTCAAGGAAATCGAGACCGAGCCGAACGACCTCGACGACCTCGCGGAGGAGATCGAGCGGCTGCGTGGGCGAAAGCGCGAACTCGACGAGACCATCTCACAGCTCCGGACGGTGATCCAGTTCAACGAGGACATGGTCGACGCCGAGTACCCTGAACTGCTCGAGACCGACGGGGGAAGCGTCACGGACCAGCTGTTGGCCGACCGCGAGGTCACCTGCTGGACCTGTGGAAGCACCGTCGAGACCGACCGGATCGAGGGTACCCTCTCGAACCTGCGTGACCTGCGCCGCAAGAAGGTCGAGCGCCGAAACGAGATCACCTCGCGGCTCGAATCGTTGACAGAGGAACGCTCGGCCCACCAGGAACGCCGCGAGGAACGCGACCGGCTTGAACGAACCCTCGCGGACCTCGATGCGGAACTCGAGGAGCGACAGGACCACATCGACGCCCTCGAGGAGCGACGTGACTCCCTGCTAGCGACGGTCGATGAACTCGAAGACGAGATCGAGGCCGGCGAGGACGAGACGCTCGACGCCCAGAAGGCCGCCACGCGAAACGAGGTCGAACGAGACCGCCTGCAACGCGAACTTGACGCCATCGACGAGGAACTCGAGGGGATCGAGGATCGACTCACCGAGCGTTCGAAGTTGGAAACCCGTCGAGAGGAGATCACCGGGGAGTTGGAGGACCAGCGCACCCGAATCGAACGTCTCGAACGCGAGGCCATCGGCGCGTTCAACGAGCACATGGAGACGGTACTCGGCCTCCTCGAATACGCCAACCTCGAACGGATCTGGATCGAGCGCCTCACCACGGGTGACGAAGCGACTTTCGAACTTCACGTCACGCGCAGCACTGAGTCGGGTGCGAGCTACGAGGACTCGGTCGAGCACCTGAGCGAGAGCGAACGGGAGGTCACCGGCCTGATCGTCGCGCTCGCGGGCTATCTCGTCCACGACGTCCACGAACACGTTCCGTTCATGCTGCTTGACTCGCTCGAAGCGCTCGACTCCGAACGGATCGCCGCGCTCGTCGAGTATCTCGAACAGTACGCCCCCTACATCGTCGTCGCACTCCTCCCAGAGGACGCCGCCGCACTCGACGATGAGTATCCGAGGATAACCGACATCTGATGGAAGTACTCGGACTACAGCTCGTCGCGAAGGAGCCGTCGGACGTGACCGGTTGAGTACTCGACACCGTACTCGCGTTCGAGATGGGTCCTGACCAGATCGGTCGTCCACTCCCCAGCATCGTAACCGAAATCAACGGGAGATCTCGTGAGGTCCTCGACGACCGATTCCCGGTCGCGTTCGTCGAGCTTCGTCGGCCGACCGGGTCGCGACTCGTCCTCGAGCGCCCCGTCGATGCCGCGGTTTTCGAACCGATCGAACCAGTAGTAGATCGTCGATCTCGGAACGCCGTATATCCGACTCAACCGTTCGACCGAATCGCCGTCCTCGTAGGCGAGGGCGACCATCAGCCGTCGGACCGCCTTGTGGTCCTCCGTCTCCGCCAGTGCCGCCCGGAGATCGTCGGCCGGGACTCCTTCGAGTTTCCCCATGGTCGAACGTTTTGTTCCAATCAATTACGTCTTCTATCGTTCCCTCGGCCCGGTGCTCGGGCCAAGGCGCTCGCCGTCCTCCCAGACGTAAAACCCCTCGCCGGATTTCTTCCCGAGCTTTCCCGCGCGAACCTTCTTCTTCAGGAGTTGGGGCGGGCGAAACCGCTCGCCGAGCTCTTCTCGAAGGCCTTCGAGGATGTCGAGGCGAACGTCGAGCCCGACAACGTCGGTGAGTTCGAGCGGGCCCATCGGATGGTTGTATCCCAGCTCCATCGCACGGTCGATGGCCCGCGGGCTCGCGACGCCCCGTTCGACCATTCGGATCGCTTCGACCCCGATCGCCACGCCCAGCCGGGAGGTCGCGAATCCGGGCGTGTCGCGGACGGTGACCGCCTCCTTTTCGAGGCTCTCGACGAACTCTTCGGCGAATGCGATCGTTTCCTCGGCCGTCTGTTCCGCGACGACTACCTCGACGAGATCCATCAGGTGGACCGGATTGAAGAAGTGAAGGCCGATCGCCCGCTTTGGATCGTCGAGCGCACTCGCGATCTCCGTCAATGATAACGAAGAGGTGTTCGAGGCGATGATCGCCCCGTCCGTGGCGTCCTCGACGTCTGCGACCGTTCTGCGTTTCAGGTCCATCTCCTCGGGAACGGCCTCGATCACCAGTTCGGCACCCGCGATCTCCTCGAGATCGGTCGTCTTCGATATCCGATCGAGCGCCGCCTCGCGCTCCTCGGGTGTGACTTTTCCGCGCTCGACACCTTCCTGAAGGGTCTCTCCGATCGCTTCAATACCGTTCTCGACGTACTCCGTCTCGATGTCACGGATCGTCACCTCGTGACCGGCCATCGCACCGGTCTGTGCGATTCCGCGCCCCATCGTTCCCGCGCCCAGCACTGCGACCTTCATGAGAGTTCGCGCGCCGGGGAGAGAGTTAACCGTTCCGGACGAACTCGACGCCGTACGGGCCCATCTGCAATGAGTCCCGGAGGACAATGATCCTTAATCACATATTTATTAAACTGTATGATGGTATATGAAATCGGAGTCGGAGCTACGGCTCGCAGACCTCGATCCCGATGGCATCGAACTCGTCCATCGCGGCGATCCGGTCGGGCACTGACTGCAGTGGAACCGTCCGTGTGACGAGTTCGCCGGGGTCGATCGCGCCACTGTCGATGAAGGCCAGAAGTTCGTCATATCGCGTCGGCGGCATCCCCCGCGAACCGAGGAAGTCGATCTCCCGGCCGACCATCGAGTCGGTCGGCAGCGGGACCTCGCCACGTTCGGCGCCCGTCGTCAGCCCCAGTTGGAGATGCTGACCGAGGCTCGCGAGACAGTCCACGGAGTTTCGGCAGGTCTCCTCGATCCCCAGCGCGTCGACGGAAACCGCCGCACCGCCTCCCGTCCGTTCGTGGATCGCCTCGGGAACGTCGCTCTCGCCGTTCACCGTCGCACAGGCGCCGAGTTCCGTCGCTTTATCGAGTGCTCGCTCCCGGATGTCGACGGCGATCACGCGCGCGCCGAGTGCGCTCGCGATCTGGACGGCCGACAGGCCCACGCCCCCACAGCCATGGATCGCCACCCAGTCACCGGGGGTGAACGCCGCGCGATGGGCAAGCCCGTGATAGGCGGTTACGTATCGACAGCCCAGCGCGGCCATCGCCGTCGCTTCGAGTCCGTCGGGAAGCGTCGTCAGGTTGTAGTCGGCGTGGGGGACCGCGACCCGGTCGGCGAACGCACCCTGTCCGGCCAGCTCGAACCCGAGACCGATCCCGTTCTCACAGACGTTCCCGTGTCCGTTTCGACATCGGGGGCAGGTGCCGTCCCCGAGGCTGAACGGGACCGCAACACGATCGCCTTCGCGGAGAGTCTCGACCCGCTCACCCACTTCGACGACGGTGCCGGCGGGTTCGTGACCGAGGATCTGCCCCTCGGGCGGCACGTCGTCGACCCACTCGCCGTGACCGCGCCAGGCATGCCAGTCCGATCGGCAGATCCCGCAGGCCTCGACGTCGACCACCACGCCGTGATCGTTCGGATCGGGTTCGGGGACCTCCCTCACCGCGAGCGGTTCACCGTGGGTTTCGAGGACGACTGCACGCATGTCTCCCCCTACAGTGCCGAGTCATACCAACACACCGGTCGATTCGGGCCAATCGTTTTGGTGATGGCAGTGGTGTGTGAACTATGCCCACCATCAGATATGGCGGTGAACGGATCGAGTGCGAGGAAGGCAACGAGCTTCGGGAGGCGCTGCTGGAGGCCGGACTCTCGCCGCACAACGGGGCGTCCAACTACGCGAACTGCGGCGGGCGGGCGCTCTGTGGGACCTGCGCGGTCGAGATCGACGGACCGACGAGCGAGATGACCGACCGCGAGCGAGAGCGCCTCTCGAAGTGGCCCCACGACCTCGATTCGGGGCTGCGACTGGCCTGTCAGACCCGCGTCGAGGGCGACGTCGAGGTACGAAAACACGGTGGATTCTGGGGACAGAAGATCGATCGGTGACCGTCACGCGGTCTCCTTGCGGAGCTCACGGAGTTCCTCCTCCTCCTCGGCGATGCCGGTAGTAACGAGCAAACGGATGCCCCGGCTCACGCTCATGTCTAGTTCGGTGATCTGCGAATCCGGAACCATCAGAAGCTTTCCCCCGGTCGGGTTAGGACTGTTCGGAACGTAGACGTTGACCGCGCCCTCGCCGATGTTCGAGGTCACGGCCGGTGGGCTCTCCGAGGTGATGAACCCGAGCATGTACAGGTCGTCTCTGGGATATTCGACCAAGGCGACGCTCTCGTAGCGACTCTGCCGATGTAACAGCGCGTTCGAGACCTGGCGAACGCTACTGTAGATGACGCTGACCAGCGGCACCAGTCCGATGGCGCGGTCGATCAGATCGAAGAACCAGGCGGCGAACCGTTGCTGGGTGAGATAGCCCAGCAGTGCAATGACGACGATGACGATGAGGAGGGCGATCACCTGTGCGGCGATCGCCACGTTGCCCACGTATGCCGTGAGCCCTCCCGCCTCGATCACGAGGTCCAGAAAGCCGCTCAACCATCGTTGGATCACCTGGAGGGCCACGAAGGTGATGACCAACGGGGCGATGAGGGCCAGTCCAGTGATCAGACTCGTCCGGAACGTGTCTCGCAGTCCCATGGCCGGACTCCCGTTTCCGGGGGCAAAAAGATGGCCGGATTCGGGGATCGGCCCCGATGATCCGGTGGGGAGCGATCGGAGGACGGAGGTCGTTTCCCGAGAGAGCCGCCATCGTGAGACGAACCATACGGGACACTGAACCGCCAGGAGGGTGAGATCAGAGCGACCCCCGGTCGACAGACGAGGACACCGGGGACGTGACGGCTGGATCGCGGTTAGCCCTCCGCGATCGAGCGGCGTGCCGCGTAGAGGTGGCGAACCGCCGCGACGGTAAA
>CAYVQH010000106.1:0-6476 GCA_964454105.1 uncultured Halobacteriales archaeon
GATGGAGGTGCTGGTAGGACTGGCCGTCCATCGGGACCCGGCTCATCGACTCGACGCCGCCGGCGATGATCGCGTCGCGCTGGCCGGCGCGGATCGCGTCGCTGGCGGAGATGACCGCCTGCATCGAGGAGGCACACCAGCGGTTGATGGTGGTCGCGGGCGTGTTCTCGCCCAGTTCGGAGAGCAGGGCGATCACGCGCGCGACGTTGTTGTCCTGCTCACCCCGTTGCTGAGCACAACCCCACATGAGATCGTCGATCTAGTCGCCGCTGAGCCCGGTCTGGGCGAGGATCTCGTCGATCAGGGGGATCGAGAGGTCTTCGCTGCGGACGTCGGCGAGCGCGCCGTCCTGTTTTCCTTGTGGTGTCCGGAACGCCTCCGCGATCACTGGAGTAGTCTCTGATGACATGTACCTCCCCTTCGTTCGTGAGGGACTTAAACAATGGTATGACTACGAGCGGAGAGAGGACAGTTTGTTCAGTATACTGAGTTATGTGCTATTGGTGATAATCAAATCACGTAGACACGGACCGACGGTTCCCGGCAAGAATACCCAATTCAAGGACGTTGATGACCATCAGCGAGAGATATGTTACCAGAAATCAGTGGGCATTCCTCATCAACTTACGTTGCTAAAACGAAGCGCAAGCAATCTCTGGAGCGGCGGACGGGGACGGATCCTGCTCGCTATCGGCGCTGGGTGGTTTCTCTCGATCGGCGTTCGACTCGTCTATCCGGTGATGCTGCCGTATCTCCAGACGGCGTATGACCTCACTCTCACGACGGCCGGGTTCTTACTCAGTGTCCTGTGGATCGCATATGCGGTCGGACAGCTCCCGGGTGGGGTCCTCGCCGATCG
Source organism: uncultured Halobacteriales archaeon (assembly GCA_964454105.1). GTDB lineage: Archaea > Halobacteriota > Halobacteria > Halobacteriales > Halalkalicoccaceae > Halalkalicoccus. The sequence continues at coordinate 860 of CAYVQH010000106.1, forward strand.
GATCGGCGAGGGAACGATCCTGCTGCTCAGTCCGATCGTCTCGGTGGGAACGCTGCTGCTGATCATCGTGGCCCGATCGACGCTCGTGCTCTTCATCGCGACGGCGCTGTTCGGTCTCGGAACGGCGCTGTACGGTGTTGCCCGGTACACGTCCCTGTCGGCGATCTATCCCGATCACGCCGGCGCCGCCATCGGCGTCACACAGGCAGCGGGCGAGGTCGGGAACTCCGTGCTTCCCTTGCTCGCCGGCCTCATCGCGGCCGCGTTCGCCTGGCAGTACGGGTTCGGCTTTGCCGTTCCGCTGTTCGCGCTCGTCGCGCTGTTTCTGTGGGCGGTCGTTCCGTCACGCATCTCGGAGACGACGAGTGCCGTCGATACGCTCTCCGTCGAGACGGCCCGCTACATCGTCTCGGAGCTCTGGCAACCGGAGATCATCGTCGTGACGGTCATCGAGATCCTCGCCTTCAGCGTCTGGCAGTCGTTCACCGGATTCTACCCGACCTACCTCATCGAGGTCAAAGGGCTCTCTCCGACGGTCTCCTCGGGACTGTTCGGCCTGTTTTTCGCAGTGGGAGTCATCGTCCAGCCGCTTGCGGGGGGTGCGTACGACCGGGTCGGGATCTGGCGCTCGCTTCCGGTCGTGATGGGCGTCATCACCGTCGCGCTCGTCGCCCTGCCGCTACTTGAGGGATTCTGGCCGCTCGTCGCGGGAACCGTCCTCGCAGGGAGCATCCTCGGTTACGGGACGATCGTCCTTCCATACATGACCGATGCATTACCGGAGGACATGAAGGGGACCGGGCTGGGCGTCCTGCGGACGGTGTACATGACGATCGGTGCTGGGAGTCCGCTTCTCTTCGGCGCGCTCGCTGATCGGGGCTTCTTCGACGAGGCGTTCGTTCTCCTGGCCGCCCTAGCAGGGACGACGGTCCTCATCTCGATCGTGGTTCCCGGCAGGTGGGGCATCGACTAGGCTGATGAGTGGGGTGATCACGGCCGGTATTGCTCGCGACATGGGCTTCTTGTCCGATCCACTCCGCAGCGCGAGGCTTCGAGAGCGTTACGGCGATCGACCGGACGCGATCGAACGACTCTGTTCCCTCCGGAACTCGACACTGGGCTTGTCGACCATAATTCGACTTTGAATCGTAGAACGATAGCTACGGGTAGTGTAAATCACCAACGTGGGTTTATGACGAGTGAGCCACGTAACTCTCGTTCAAGGATCGTTTCGTCGCCGTTATCGGTGGGACGGAATCCATCCCGTCAGAGACGATCGACTCGGTCTGTCTCACGTCGTTACGACGGTGACGGGACCATCGTACTCGAGGAGGACCCGTTGCGTCGTGTCTCTGAACAGGGCCTTCCCCGTCGGGGATCGTTTGCGGCCTGAAAGGAAGACGTGATCGCAATCGTACTCCTCGGCGGCTTGGAGAGTCATCTCGCCTTTGTTCCCGACGTAGCCGGCCGTTTCGTACTGAACGTCGAACGGGGTCAGGACCTCTTCGGCCATATCCCGAGCGAACTGTTCCGCACCCTCGCGGGCATCCTCGGACGTATAGGTGCCCGCTGGGCTCGCAATCGAGGCCATCGCCTGTTTCCGGCCGGCGTACTCCTCGTCGGTCGTCGCGTGGATCAGGACGACGTCCGCACCGACACCCTCGGCGAGTGAACCTGCCTCTCGTACGAGTTCTTTGGCTTCTTCCGTCGGTTCGGCAACGATGAGAGCTCGCTTCATAGGTACTACTATGAGAGTGAATAGGTAAAGTCACGTCGGATCACCGAGTGATGGTCCTCGCAGTGGACGTATGTCTTCATCTTTCATTATTTATCTCGAATATCGCAATTGGAAATGGAGTCAATTTTAAGCGCGGGCTAGAGAGGTAGGATTCGTATGGTTCTGTTGCCACTACAGGCGGTGGAGTTCTCACAAAGCCCATTACTAACGTTCATTATCGGGCTTCTCGTCGTCATCGCACTGCTCGTCTGGCTCGACTTTCCCGCGTTCATCGGACTGATCCTCGCTGCGTTCACCGTGGGCGTCGTCAACGCCGTGTTCGTGCCAGACTTCACACCGGCCGAAGCCGCGTCGGCGGTCGCGGAGGCATTCGGATCCAATATGGCGGGCATCGGCATTCCGATCCTTGCCGCAGCCGTCATCGGCAAATCGATGCTGGAAAGCGGTGCCGCACAGCGGGTCGTCCGCGGGTTCCAGAACATGCTGGGGGAGGACAACTCCGATATCGCACTGCTCGGGAGTAGCTCCGTGCTCGCGATTCCCGTGTTCTTCGACAGCGTGTTCTACCTGATGGCGCCGCTTGCCCGGTCGATGCGCGCTCGCGTCGGTCGGGATTACACGCTGTTCATCGTGGTCGTCGGGGCCGGTGCGGCGACTGCGCACGTCTTCGTCCCGCCGACGCCAGGGCCGCTCGCGGTCGCAGCGGAGGTCGGCAGTGATCTGGGCGTGACGATCCTCGTCGGCGTGGTGACCGCTATTCCGGCAGCCATCCTCGCCGGGCTCGTGTACGGCCGGTGGATCAACGGCCGTCTCGACATCCCGCTGCGCGATACCATGTCCACGACGACCGACGAACTCCAGGAGGTCGCAGAACGGCCGACCAGTACGCTCCCCGGGATGCTCGAGTCGCTTGCTCCCATCCTCGTCGCCGTCGCTCTCATCGGTTCGTTCACCATCGTGGATACCGCCCAGGAGCTGTATCCAACACTGGGAACGATCGAGCCGGTGGTCGTCATCCTCGGGAACAAGAACGTCGCGCTGATGATTGCCGCCGTCGTTGCCGCGTATTCCTTTTACAGCCATAACGACCTGACGCAGGGTGAGTGGAGCGAAGAGCTGACGGAGGCACTGAAAAGCGGTGGAAACATCGCCGCGATTACCGCCGCCGGCGGCGCCTTCGGTGCGATGCTCGCGGCCTCCGGGATCGGGGATTACCTCGGAAGCGCCCTGGCGGAGGTCGGCATTGGCCTGCTAGTCACGGCGTGGCTCATCGCTGCGATCGTGCGAATCGCACAGGGATCGGCAACCGCCGCGATGCTGACGTCGGCCGGAATCATGGCCCCGCTCGTCGGCCAACTCGCGGTCCATCCGGCGTATCTCGTCATGGTCATCGGGGCCGGCGGCAACATCTTCTCGTGGTACAACGACTCGGGCTTCTGGCTCGTCAAGGAGATCGGAGGGCTCACACAGGAGGAGACGCTCAAGACCTGGACCGTCCTCACGACGATCATTTCGGTGTCGGGGCTGGTCACCACGCTGCTCATCTCGTCGGTGTTCCCGCTCGCATAGGAGACACTGAAAACGATCCGTTCTACGCCGTCACACCTACGCTGTCGACCTGCAATCGTTCCGATCCGTCGTTCGCGCCCGTCAGTTCGACCTGGAGCGTCCGGTTCTCACCGTCTTCGAGCACGACCGACTCCGTCGTCGACTCGTAGCCATCAGCAGCCACTTCGACGTCGTACTCACCGGCTGGGAGCTGGTCAATCGTCGCCGTCCCATTCTCGTCGGCGGACGCGGTGTACTCCGTGTCCGAATCGGACTGCGTCAGCGTGACCGACGCATTGGAGACGCCCTCGCCGTTCGCATCAGCGGTCTCGACGCGCAGCGTCGACGGACCGGAGTCACCCCACTCGGGGTGCTCGTCGTAGTTCGCCGACGTGACCTCCGTGTCCTCGCCATCGTAGACCGTGATCAGCCCGCCGTACATCCCGTCGAGCATGGCGGAAACGGTGACCGACTCGCCGGGGCCGATCTCATCGACGCCAAGGGGCACGGTCGTTTCCTCGACATCGGTGTAGATCTCCCATCCGCTCGTATCGAGCGGGACCGACTCGTTCGTGTTCCGAAGAACCACGTAGTCCTGCTCTGCACCGTTCTCTTCGGTGGCCCACTCGACACCCTCGATCGCCACCTCCGAGGAAGCGGCGTACTGTTGTGTCGCCTCCAGTTCGACCGTCAGATCGACGTCGTCGTTCACATCGAACGATTGGTCGTCAGCCACTTCCTCGTACCCATCGGCGTCGTAGACGTTGTACGAGTACGTCCCTTCCTCGCGGACGGTGAACTGCACCTGCCCATTCTCGTCGATCTCCTGATCACCGAGGATACCCGCGTCCGGACCCATGAGCGCTACCGCACCATCGGTGACGGGCGCGCCGTCCTGATCGACGACGCTGATGGTGATGGTGTGCTCGTCGGACCCCTCACCGTCGCCCTGGTCGTCGTCGTTCGCATCGTCGTCAGTAGCGTTGTCGGATGCGTCGCCGTCTTCGGTCCCACCGGTGCTCCCGTTCGATTCATCGTCGTTCGCACCGTCATTGGACTGCTCGTCGTCGCTGTCGTCGTCCGTCGTTGAGTCCGACTCGTCGTCGGATGAACCGCTGTCGTCATCGGACGAACCGTCATCGGTCCCATCAGCACTGTCACCGTCTGGGTCGTCCGTATCGGTACCAGCACCGTCCGAGTCCTCGGCGGTATCCCCAGAGCCACCATCGTCAGAACTCGAGTCGCCTGCTGTATCGTCGCTCTCGTTCTGCTCGTCTTCCAGCTCGTCCGTGTCATTGGATGTGGGATCGTTCTGATCGACCGGTCCGTCGGTTCCCCAGCCCGCACAGCCAGCACTCATGAGCATGATCCCGCACAGCGCGATCGCGAGAAGTTTTCTTTGATTGGCCATTAAATTAAATCTATAGTATCGATGTGTTAGTCTTTTCCATAATCGCTGTCGTGATTCAGTAGACGGTCGTGCCGTACCGTTCGTATCACGGACGATCGAAAACCGGATCGGAAGCGAGATCGACACCACCGAGTGCAGCGAGAACGGCCCATCTGGTCGTCCGGGGCTGGTGTCCCGTGGCGGTGCCTGCTGTGTGCGGCATCTTCAGCCGTTCACGTGACCAGCCGTCCGAACGCCAGTCGAGAAGTCACTGACACGGTCGATCGCGCTCCGTGCGTTCATGGAGACGCTTTTGAGGGGGCCGCCTCAATGCAGGTCAGTAGCCCGAAGACTGCTTTGTGTGCATCCACGATCGGTAGTCCCGCTTCTCGTACGACCGCAAGGGGTTCTTGATTCCATCGACAGCCGGTCGCCTCGTAATGGGCTTCGGCACGCCAATCCAGCAGCCATGCGATCGGTCCGACGTCGCTTCGGCCATGTTCGAGAAGGAGGATCCGTCCATCGGGCGTGCAGACGCGGCGCATCTCGTGGAGCGCTGCGACGGGATCGGGAAACGTACAGGTCGACAGCGACGAGATGACGGCGTCGAAACTGTCGTCGGGAAACGCGAGCGCCGCGGCGTCCATCCGGTGGAGCGAGCCCGCCACGGCCAGCCCATCGAGCGTCTCCCGGGCCTTTCTCAGCATGTCGGGACTGATGTCGATGCCGACGAGATCGACCGTCGGGGGAAGATAGGGGAAATTGAGGCCGGTGCCACAGGCGACGTCGAGAACGCGTCCCTGCACGGTTCCGAACTGCCGGCGCCGATACCGACCGGTCAACAGCCGATCACACTGGCTCCATCGATCGACGCGATCAGCCATGTCAGCGTACACCTCGACGATGTCGGTGGACGACATGGGTCGGTTCGTTGCCGGGTC
>CAYVQH010000107.1:0-6460 GCA_964454105.1 uncultured Halobacteriales archaeon
ACTTCGAGATCCAGACCGGGGAGTACGGCATGGACTTCGAGAGCGAGGACCTCGAAGTGGCGGACGTCGCCGGCGACTCGGCGCGGATCACCCGCGAGGTACTCTCCGGCGAGCGCGAGGACCGTTTCGCCGACGCGATCGCGCTCAACGCCGCGCTGCGGATCTACGCCCGCGAGGACTGCGAGTCCATCGAGGCGGGGCTCGAACTGGCCCGCGAGTCGATCGACGACGGCAGTGCCGAGGACGTCCTCGCGGACCTGCGGGCGTTCTGAGCACCGACAGCGTATTCCATGCCCGGCGAGTTCTGATCGTATGAGCGATCCGGGGAGGGACGTCGGACTGGAGATCGAGTACTGGGTGGTCGATTCGGACGGCGAGCTCTGTGCCGGCGAGGGGATCGTCGCCGCCCACGATGGGATCAGCCACGAGTTCGTCGCGCCGATGATCGAGTTCGAGACGCCGCCACACGATGATCTGGAAGCGGTGCGTCGCGACCTCAGGGAGGTCCTCGAAGCCGGGATCGAGGCTGCCGAACGGGAGGGGAAGGGTCTCGTTCCCCTCGGAACGCCGCTGGTCTCCGAGACGATGCCCGCGATCTCCGATCGGGGTCGGCTGCTCGAACGCCTCTACGGGGATGGCCTGGAGTACGCGAAACACTGTGCGGGCACGCACGTCCACTTCGACAAGCGGGCGGTGCCCGACCAGCTCAACCTGCTGACGGCGCTCGACCCGGCCTTGGCGCTGGTGGCCTCCTCGCCGTACTACGACGGCAAACGCCTCGCGCACTCCTCGCGGGCGTACGTCTATCGCTACGAGACGGGGCGGGAGTTCTCGCGCTATCGCGACCTCTGGGAGTACGCCGACTCGATGAACGAGTGGAACGATCGCCTCCATTCGACCTACGAGGAGCTGCGCGCGCTCGCCGGCGAGCGCGGGATCGACGACGCGGCCTTCGAGCGACACATCGAGCCCGAGAACAGCGTCCTCACGCCGGTCCGATTGCGATTGGAATTGCCGACGGTCGAGTGGCGCGCACCGGACACCGCCCTTCCCAGCCAACTGCTCGCCCTCCTCGAGGACGTCTCACGGACGGTCGCGTCGCTCGAAGGGAGATCCCTCGTCATCGGCGGGGAGCCCGGCATCGACGGGACGGAAGTCACGATCCCCGCCTTCGAGGGGCTGCGCGGGCTCACCCGCAAGGCGATCATGGACGGCCGGACCCCCGCAGTCGAACGATATCTCGACGCCATGGGGATCGGCTCCGACGGGTATCGCCCGCTCTCGGAGGATCTGGCCGGTCCCGACCGGATCGATCACGAGCGCGCCCGCGAACTTCGCCTCGAGTACGCCACACGCCTGCGCGAGGACGTCGCCTCGCTCTGAGTGGCCGCTCAGTCGAGCGGCAGCGCGACGTTCGCGAGCTTTTCCCCGCCCGTCACCGTCGCCTCCTTGGTCAGCGCGTACAGGATCCCGTCGCGGTCGGCGACCGCCTCCTGGAGCACCTCGTAGCTGGTCGGGTCATAGAGTGTTCCCAATCGGGTCCCCGCCTCGATCCGCTCGCCGAGTTCCAGAGCGGGATCGGCCCGGAAGAGGCCGGAGTCGTCGGCCGTGACCCGCCCCAGGTGGTTTCGTGCGAGGACCGGGTCGCCGTTGGGTTCGGGATCGCCTCCGAGCGCCCCCCGGTCCCGGAGGACGTTCAGCGTCCCTCGAACGCCGGTTCCGACGGCGTCCTCGACGATCTGCTTGTTGTGGGCGAGCTCGGGGGTGATCGTGGGGATCCCCGCCCTCGTCGCAGCGACCCGGAACTTCCCGTCGAAGCCACGCTGGTCCCACTCCTCGTTTGCCCCCTCGCCGGCGCGCTCGGCGAGCAGCAGGTCGGTCCCGAACGTCCCGGCGAGCTCCCGCGAGCCGTCGTCGCCGGCCATGAAGACGACGTGGGTGAGCATCTCCGGGCTACCCGTATGGAGATCGATGATCGCGTCGGCCTCGCGGGCCTCGGTCCAGAGGGTCGCGGCCATGCGCTGGTGGATCGTCCCCTCGTCGTCGCCGGGCCACGCCCGATTCATGTTCGCGTTGACGCTGTCCAGCTCCTCGGGCGTGGTGTACGAGACTCGATCGAACGTCAGCGGGTCCGCGACGGGGACGGCGACCACCTCGCCCGCCAGCTCGGCCGCGTTGAGCCGGTCGTGCAGCCGCCTGAGGACCTCGGTACCGTTGACCTCCCGGCCGTGCTGGGCGGCCTGGACGTAGATCGTCGGGCCGCTTCGCGCGCCGCGATAGCGGTGGAGCGTCGTCTCGATCCCGATTCCCGAGGGGAGCCGGGCGAGGACGATCCGCTCGGCGCTGTGGGTTGCCATGGTGACTCTCCGACCGGCCCCTACATCAATCTCCGCCAGGATTTTTGTGAATCCATCACGAATAATACGGTCGGGTGAGATCGATGACACGCCAGACACATCATCGATACGGTGGTGCGTGGCGTCCGGCCGAAACGCTCCGAGCGGTTCTCGCCTCCGTTTCGCGGTACGATCTGGTGTTGTGGGCGATCCCGGCGGCGTTTCTGGTCGCGTTCGTCGCGAACGCGTTGCTCGCGACCGGTGTCCACGCTTCGCTCGTCGGGGCCGCCATCGTTGGCGCGCTGGTCATCACGGACGCCATCGCGCTACACCCGCCGCATACGGGGTAACCGGCGACCACCAGCGTTTTACGCCCACTCGATAACGACCAGCCATGGCGACGACCGCGACGCTGCACACGACGGAGGGCGACATCGAGCTCGAACTGTACGACGAGCGCGCACCTCGAACCGTCGAGAACTTCCTCAACCTGGCCGAACACGATCCGGCCGCGGACGCCGACCCCGCTCCGGATACCACGACGTGGGAGGACCCCGAAACCGGCGAGACGAGGGGCGACGGGCTGTACAACGGCGTCCGGTTCCACCGGATCATCGAGGACTTCATGATTCAGACCGGGGACCCGACCGGCACGGGACGGGGCGGGCCCGGCTACACCTTCGACGACGAGTTCCACGACGAACTGCGCCACGACTCGGAGGGAACGATCTCGATGGCCAACAGCGGCCCGGACACGAACGGCTCGCAGTTCTTCATCACGCTCGCGCCCCAGCCCCACCTCGACGACCGTCACGCGGTCTTCGGGCAGGTCGTGGAGGGAATGGACGTCGTCCGTTCGATCGGCGAGGCCGAGACCGACGGACAGGACGAGCCCACCACGCCCATCGAGATCGAATCGGTCAGCATCGACCGCTGACCGGGTTTACCGACGCCCCCGATCCCGACTCGTTCTACCGACCCCGGAACCGTAACCCGAAAGTCCACTCGCCCCCTGCTTCCCCCATGAGCGACACCGACGAGGTCATCCGCGCGAGCGATATCGGCGGGAACGACGCCCCGCCGATCGACGAGAAGCCCTATAAGATCGTCTTCGAGGCCAACAAGTGCTTCGGGGCCGGGAAATGCGCCGAGGCCTCCCGCAACTGGGAACTCGACTTCGAAACGGGGATCGCAAAGCCCCGATCGTACTTCATCACCGAGGACGAACTCGACGAGAACGTCCGGGCCGCGGAACTCTGCCCGGCGAAGAAGGACAGGGGCGTGATCCACGTCGTCGACCGGCGCACCGACGAGGAGATCGCCCCCGATCCCAACGGCGACGGCACGCTGAGCGTCGACTGGTAACGATCGGGATCGGCTTTCCGGATCGTCCCGGCGGGTCACCCACGGCGGACCTGTCCTCCGAGAAGCGACGTCGTTCCCGCTACTGGTCGGTTCTCTCGATCGACAGTCGCTCCTCGGACTGTGCGTTCGAGGACGCGAGCGCCCGCTCGACCAGCCTCCCGTGGGCCCGGCGGAGCCGCTCCGACAGCGCCTGATGCGAGACGTTGAGCGATTCTGCGAGTTCCGACATCGTGATGCCACGCGGGACGTCGTAGTAGCCCATCTCGTCGGCCCGTGCGAGCGTCGTGTACTGCGATTCGGTGAGCCCGAACTGCGAGTTCCCGTCGTTGTCCAATCGGTAGATCGAATCGACGGTGAGCGACAGCCCGTTGTCCTCACAGAAATCGTAGGTCCGGGACAGCGAGTCGTGGTCGGGGAACATGACCTGCAGGTTCCACGAGTCGCCGGTCGATCGCGCCTGCGTGATGGCGCCCTCCTCCTCCAGGAGAAGGTGTAACACGAGTTCGACCTCGTCGACCCAGTTCATTCGATAGAAACACTCCTCGTCGAACTCCGCCAACAGGGTGAACCCTTCGACCGAGGGGTCATCCCCGATCGCCTCCTCGAACGCCTCGAAATCCTCTGCGGTGACCCAGACGAACGGTATCGTCGAGTCGGTCCCCTGGGCCGCAAACCGTTCGATCTCGACGTACAGATCGGACATTCGCGCGAACGTATCAGCCAAAGCAAAGTGTTCTATCGGTACTTGGAAATCGACGATCGTGGCCATGATATATCCGATGGGGTTGTGTTAGATAGGGGTTTCTACATTTCACCGTTCGATGGCAGAGCCGCCGTCTCCTCGGCAACGGACGGTGAACCGGGAGGATCGGTTACTCGACCGAAGGGGCACATATAACAGCTATATCGTGAAAATTAAGAGGCGAGACACCCTCCCGAAAAGTGCCGTCGTGAGAGAGGCGATTCTCCGGAGGATCGACGGTACTGTCAGAGGCACCCCGATTCGGCCCCCGGGCCGGACGACGTTTCGGTACTCATCTGCGGAGCGTGGCGTCCAGTGATCGATCGACGACGGGCGATGCATGACGCATGCACCCACGTTCGTCGCCGGGATACGTTTTCGACGATTACGGCCATCCGTGACGCTTCCTACCGATCAGAGGTAGCCGCCGTCCCACTCGTCGGGCTTGTTCAGGTTGCCGCAGGTCCCACACTCGATGCGGTCCATGCTGTCGACGGCCTCGACAATCGACTCGCAGTTCCCACAGTAAAAACCGTACTGCTCCTCGTAGTCCTCGTCGGTGTAGGCGACGAAGAAGGGGCCGTCCTCGCCGGCGAGTTCCTCGCTCCGATCGACGTGGACGGTGCCGTCGTCGGTCTCGACCGTCTCCTGGGGACTGGCGTCGGTCTCGTCCTCGCCCTCGACGGCCGACTCGCTCTCGGCGAAGATCTCGACGACGAGGTCCTCGCCGGCGATCTCGATCCGCTCCTGTTCGGCCTTCTCGAAGCCGAAGTGCTCGAAGAAGCCCTGGCCCTCGGCGTTGTCCGCGAGCTCGCGCGCGCGCACGCTCGATACGCCCCGGTCTTCGAGGGCCTCGCGGGCGGCCTCGAACAGCCCCGTTCCCATGCCCATGCCCCGGAACTCGGTGGCGACGTGGAGCCACGTGATCCGTCCGACGTCACCGTCGCCGTCGATCTCCCCCTCGACGAACCCGCCGACGTGACCCTCGTCCTTCGCGACGAGCAACACGGCCTCGTCGTCCTCGACCAGTTCCGAGAGGCGCTCGGAGTCGAACTGGTCCTCGAGGATTCCCTCGAGCGCCTCGGGGCTGAGCGCGTAGGAGGCCTCCATCGAGCGCCGTGCGACGTCCCTGATGGTCTCCGCGTCCTCGTCGGTAGCGTCTGTGATCTCCATACCCCCCGTTCGAGGGGCGACCGGATAAAAGGCCACCCGACGGCAGTTCGTTCCGACTGTTCGGCGCGCTACTCGTCGGGGTATTTGGGCTCGCGGCGCTCGGCGCGTTCGAGCGCGCGCTCGATCACGCCCCGCACGTCGCCGTGGAACTCCCCGCCGTGGCCCGCGTACATGTGCTTGACGTCCTCGGGGAGCCGGTCGAGGATCCGTTCGATGCTGTCGATCAGCTGCTCGCGGGACTGGCCAGCCATGTCGGTCCGCCCGAAGCTGCCGTCGTCGAACGCGCCGTCGTCGTGGACCACGACGTCGCCGCTGTAGATCGTCGAGTCGCTCACGAACGCGAGGTGGTCGTCGGCGTGGCCCGGCGTGTGGATCGCCTCGCAGGTCTCCTCGCCGATCGTCAGAGCGTCGCCGTCGTCGAGTCCGTGGGTTCGCCGGGGATGGTCGGCGTGGGCGTACAGGTCGGGGTCGAACCGGTCGAGGACCGGATCGAGCTGCTCGACGTGATCGCCGTGCTGATGGGTGAGGACGACCCGATCGACGTCGTCGACGTGCCCCTCGATGGCGTCGACGATCCCCGGCATGGCGCCGGCGTCGACGAGCGTCGTCTCACCACCGGTGACCAGAAAGACGTTGCTGGTGAAGGTCTCGGCGTCCGCCGTCAGGTTGTGGACGGCCATACCGGAACTCTCGGCAGCCCTTCGCATAAGGGTTGGCGGAGGGTGCATGGCCGTGGACTTTTAGTGATTGGCGGCAGTACTTGCTTCTGTATGGGCTTTGGGAGCTACGATGAATCCGAACAGGAGAATCAGGACTACGACACCGACTTCGAGGACGACGACGG
>CAYVQH010000108.1:0-6317 GCA_964454105.1 uncultured Halobacteriales archaeon
TCGAGAACTTCGCGCGCATGGAGCAGTGGATCGGCGACGGGATCGACGTCGCGGGAAAGACCTACGAACAGTTCCTCGTCGACATCTATCAGGACAACAAGCTCGCCGAAAACGAGCTGTACATCGGCGACAAACACGTCGACCTCTCGAAGGTCGACATGCCGTTGCTCCAGATCGTCGGCGAGTACGACCACCTCATCCCGTCGACGGCCTCCAAACCGTTCAACGAGCTCGCCGCGAGCGAGGACACGGAAGTCATGGAGTTCCCGACGGGTCACATCGGCCTCTCCGTGTCATCGAAGTCCCATGCCGAGCTCTGGCCGAGCGTCTGTGAGTGGTACGCCGAACGGTCGGTCACGGACGACGAACGGGAGCCGGAAACGGAGGCCGAACCGATCCAAGAACCCGACGAGCCCGAAGAACCCAAAGAGCCCGATGCGGCTCTCGCCGAGGACGTCGCGGGCGACGATACGGGCACCGAGGACGACCACGCCGTCCAGAAGGACGCCGAACCGTCCGCGGAAACGGGCGTCGAAAGCGATGTCGGGACCCACGAAGGAGACGGAACCGATCTCGAAACGATCTCGGGGGTCGGCTCCACCTTTGCCGGGCGTCTCCGGGAGGCCGGCGTTCCGAACGTCGAGGCGCTCGCGGAGGCCGATCCCGACGAACTCGCGGATCGGATCGACGTCTCGTCGGCCAGCCTGGTCGATGGCTGGGTCGCGGAGGCGAACGACCGCATCGGGAACTGATCCGAGTTTTCGCCCGTCGGCATGCGGTCTGGCCCTTCAGTGGGACAACACTTAGGTTGTCACGGTAACATGCCTCACTTCGGAGCGGGGCGTCCGACTCCGGAACTACCATGAAACTCGAAGACCGCACCTGTCTGATCACGGGTTCGTCGAGAGGCATCGGTCGTGGGATCGCGGAGGAACTCGCGGACGAGGGCGCGAACGTCGCGATCAACTACCGAGCATCCGGGGGCGCGGCCGAGGAGGTCGTCGACGGGATTCGAACCGAGGGTGGATCGGCCATGGCCACGCAGGCGGACGTGACTGACGAGGCGGAGGTCGCGGCGATGCACGAGGAGATCGCTGATACCTTCGGACCCGTCGAGATTCTCGTCAACAACGCGGGAATCAACGTCGATACGCTCTTCTCGGAGATGACACGTGCCGAATGGGATCGCGTCATCGAGGTCGACCTCACCGGTGCGTTCGTCTGTACGAAGGAGTTCTTCGACGACATCGCCGCCGCCGACGAGGGCAGACTCATCAACATCTCCTCGATCGTGGGCAAGCAGGGCAACCTGGGACAGGCGAACTACGCCGCCGCCAAAAGCGGGATGTTCGGATTCACTCGAACGCTTGCGCTCGAACTCGCCGACAGCGGCTCGACTGCGAACTGCGTCGCCCCCGGTTTCACCGAGACGGAGATGGTCGAGGGGATTCCCGAACGCGTCAGGAAGAACATCCAGTCTGAGATTCCGCTCGGGCGCTTCGCCACCATCGAGGAGATCGCCTGTGTCGTCTCATTCGTCGCGAGTCCGCCCGCGTCCTACATCACCGGCGAGGTGATCGACGTCAACGGCGGAATGGATCTGTGATCCGACCGCAAGTCCCGTTGCCGCGTCTTGCCGGGGTCGTGGACCCGATTCCAAGGAGTGAGAACTGCCATCGAGGGATCAGTCCTGCCGGGCAATGATCTCGTGTGAGTGAGCACGACGGCGACCACGACGCCTTCGAGGACGCGGGAACCGATGGGATCCGACCGAGGGCCGCCTACGTCGCCGTCGGCCTGCGGCTGCCGACGGGCTGGATCTTCCCGACCGCCGGACTCGGCAAGCTCACGGGCGAGCCGTTCGACGCCGCGGACTATCTCGTCGACGTCGATCCGGCCAGCCCCACGGCGGGCGTCTACGGCGCGATGGCTGCGAACCCCAAGCTGATGGATCTGATCGTCATTCGTGTGGGATCTCGTCCGCCCAGTGGCGTTCTACGGGCCACTCATGACGGGACGTTCTACCCCGACGACTAGGAGATAGCCACGACAACATAGCACATAAATCCCTCCCGCGTGAGTGGGGGTTATGGAACGCGTAGCGATCATCGGCGCGTCGATGACCCAGTTCGGCAAGCGGGAGGGCTGGGTTCGCGACCTCCTCGTGGAGGCCGCCGTCGACTGCCTCGCGGACGGGGGGGTCGAATCGGACGAACTGGAGCACCTCTACGTATCGAACATGGCCAGCGGCGAGTTCGAGGGCCAGACCGGAGTCCCGAACATGCTCGCCCACGACATCGGGGCGGTGCCCGCCTATACCCAGCGGGTCGACCAGACCAGCTCCTCGGGGGGAGCGGGTGCGTTCGCCGCCTGGCAGTCGGTCGCAAGCGGCGCGAGCGATTTGACGATGCTCGTCGGCGCCGAGAAGATGACGCATCGCTCGACGAGCGAGGCGACCGACGTGATCGCCTCGATCACGCATCCCCACGAGTACAAACACGGCGTGACGCTGCCCTCCTTTGCGGGCCTGACCGCCAGACACTACCTCGACAAGTACGACGCCCCCCGCGAGAGTCTCGGGAAGGTCGCGGTGAAGAACCACAAGAACGGCGTGGACAACCCTCACGCCCAGTTCCAAAAGGAGGTGAGTCTGGAGGAGGTGCTCGAATCGCCGATCGTCGCCGACCCCCTCCGGCTGTACGACTTCTGTCCGATCACCGACGGTTCGGGGGCGTTGCTCATGTGCCCCGAGTCCGTGGCACGGGAATACACCGACGACTACGCCGTGATCGCGGGCGTCGGCGGGGCGACCGACACCCACGTGGTCCACGAGCGCGAGGACCCGACCGTGATGGGTGGCGTCGTCGAGAGCGGAAAGGACGCCTACGAGATGGCGGGCATGGGACCCGAGGACATCGACGTGGCTGAACTCCACGACATGTTCACCATTCTGGAGTTCCTCCAGAGCGAGGACCTGGGCTTCTTCGAGAAGGGCGAGGGCTGGAAGGCCGTTGAGGAGGGCGTCACCGAGAAGGACGGCGACCTGCCAGTGAACACTTCCGGCGGGTTGAAATCGAAGGGCCATCCCCTCGGAGCGAGCGGCGTGGCACAGATCTACGAACTCTACCAGCAGGTCCGCGGCGAGGCGGGACCCCGACAGGTCGACGCCGAGACGGGTATCGCCTGCAACGTCGGCGGATTCGGCAACTGCGTGATCACCACCATCCTGGAGGCAGCACGATGAGCATGAACGCGATCAAGTACGACGACGGCACGATCAGCTATCCGGGTCACCCCCGCGGACTGGAGGGCGGTGAACCGATCGGGGAGATCGACCTCACCGAGCGAGTCGCGGAGGTCGTGACGTGGACGACCTCGCAGGCGACGCCACCGGGGGTTCGCCAGCCCAACCACCTCGCGATCGTCGAGTTCGAGGTCGAGGACCAGACCGTGCGCGTGCTCGGCCAGCTCACGACCGGCGAAGTCGAGATCGGCGACGAGGTCCGGCCGGTCTACGCCGAGGAACTGCGCGAACCGGGCGCGGGAATCCGTGAACCCGAGAGCCAGAACTGGGACGGGTATCGGTTCGAGCCGACCAAGTAGTTCAACGGCGGTCGTTCGACCCGGTTCGCGGGTCGCGGATCGAGCGGCTGTGAGGGACGGCTACTCGTCCTCGTCGTCGGTCCCCCCGTCTTTCCCGTCGGCGGTACCCGTCGGTTCGTCCTCGTCGCCCTCCAGTTCGGCGCGGATCGAGTCGAGTTCGTCCTCGACGTCGATCTCGACGCCGCCATCCGCCGTCGAGCTCTCCGGCCCGGAACGTGATCCACCGGTACGCGTCCGGTCGCGTTCAGCCTCGCCGATCCGTTCGGCGATCTCCTCGCGCAGGTCACGAGCCTCCCGAAGGATGTCGCGCTCATCCCCACTCGAGGGGAGCGTGTCCGCGCGCGTGGCCTCCTGGAGGTCCTCCAAGACGTCGTCGAGACGGTCGAGACTCCGCCTGCTCAGGCTCTCCGCCCGCTCGCGCGTTCGCTCCGCCTCCTCGCCGGCGACCCGCCCGGTGTCCGCGAGACGAAGTGCACCCTGGAGGAGTTCGAGCGCGCGGACGTTCGCTTCCAGCACTGCGATGGCCGTCGGGATAGCCTGCCGGTCGGCGAAACGAACGAGCTCCCCGGGCGTCGGCGGCCGGGGCAACCCACCCGGACCACGGGGAGGCCGCGGCCCGATCTCCCGGCGGAGCTCCTCGAGCGAGCGCTGGAGTTCGTCGACGCGTTCCTCTAAGTCGTCGTCGCGTGTCATGGCGTACCCTTGGGGGCCGAGCAAAAAAGGGTTGAGCTAGAACCCGCGCTGGTACTGGGTCGGCGGCGCGACGCGGTCCTCGGCGTCGAGTTCGCGCGCGGCATGGAGCGTGAAGTAGGGGTCTCGCAGATGCTCCCGGCCGATGATCGTGAGGTCGGCCTTCCCCTCGCGGATCAGCGAATCGGCCTGCTCGGCGTCGGTGATCCCGCCGACCGCGCCCACCGCGATGTCCGACTCGCGTTCCTCACGTACCCGCTCGGCCAGCGGGAGCTGGCCGACCGACCCCTCGTCGGGCAGCTGTTGGTCGGGATGGATGCCGCTGCTGGAGACGTCGAGCAGGTCCGCGCCGACCTCGTGAAGCTCGTCGGCCAGGTCGACCGACTGCTCGATCGTCCACGAGTCCCTGTCGGACAGCCAGTCGGTTCCCGATATCCGGACGAAGACAGGCTTGTCGTCGGGCCACACCTCCCGGACGGTCTCGGTGACCTGACGGACCAGCCGCGTGCGGTTCTCGAAGCTGCCCCCGTACTCGTCGTCGCGGTCGTTGGTGACCGGCGAGAGGAACTCGTGGAGCAGGTAGCCGTGTGCGGCGTGGACCTCCGCGACCTCGAAGCCCGCATCCAGCGCGCGTTCGGCCGCCCGCCGGTAGTCCTCGACGAACTCCTCGATGTCGCCCTGGTCCATCACGCGCTGTTCGGGCGGTTCGTCCTCGTAGGGCCAGGGCTCCTCGCTCGGGGCGAGTACCTCCCAGCCGCCCTCGTCTGGCGAGAGGGGCTCGCTGCCCTCCCACGGGCGGGTCTTGCTGGCCTTCCGACCGGCGTGGGCCAGTTGGATCGCGGGAACGCTGCCCTGTTCGCGAATGAACCCGGCGATCGGCGCGAGCGCCGCCGCGTGCTCGTCGCTCCAGATCCCCAGGTCCTCGGGGGTGATCCGGCCTTCCGGCGAGACGGCGGTCGCCTCGACCATGACGACGCCGGCGCCGCCGACCGCCCGCGAGCCCAGGTGGACGCGGTGCCACTCGGTGGCGACCCCGTCGCGGTCCTCACAGGAGTACTGGCACATCGGCGAGACCATCACGCGGTTCGGGAGCTCGACCTCGCGGAGCGTGAGCGGGCTGAAGAGGTCCTCAGTCATTACCTCCCCTTGGGGAGTCCAGGGAAAAGCACTGGCGGCTCCCGACGCCATTGCCGGCGTTCGGTGGTTTTGCCGGTATCCGGTAGTTCTCCAAGGACGAAGTGAAACCCACGGGACATGGTGTTCGCCACGACCGTCATCGAACGCGCCGCCCTCGAGACGGGCGAAACCGGGGTGACCGACCAGCGCTCCGATCACGGTAGCTCCACGTCCGAGTGGCCCGGCGAGGACCGGAACGAGGGAAACCCTGGCTTCGTCGGCGACGTGATCAGTGATCGGACGGCCATCGTGAAGACCGCTCGACTCGTCCGGTCATAATGGTCGACATCGAAGCGGTAGCCACCTCGTTTCTACGATCGATGCGGAGCCGATTGCGACGGGTCCGACGGGCAGCGCATGCCCGGACGGCGTCGATGACGCTCTTTTCGCCCCGCGAGATCGTTCTGATCGGCTGGGTGGGGTTGGCGACGTTGATCACGCTGAACGGGCTGTTCCGGCTCATCGGCCGCGAGTTCATCGATCGCCAGGTCATCTCGCCCATGGTTCTCCCCCGGTCGTGGCCGATCAGCGTGTTCGAACTGCGTCCGTTCGACCTCGCGCCCGCGTGGTCGTTTCTGCTCGTCGGCGCGTCGGCCCTCGTGTTCGTCCTGATGACCGCGTACGTCCTCGGTGAGCACGACGGCGTCGGTCCCGTTCTCGGAGCCGGCTCGGTGCTCCTCGTGCTGACCAACCTCCTACAGGACGGCTATCGCGGTCTCGTCGACCCGCTCGCCTACGAGGAGTCGTACTACCAAGTAGCGGTTCGGATCACGGACCCGCTCGCGTTCGTCCGGGCCTACGAGCAGAACCAACTCGGCCTCCCGCTGCATGCCTCGACGCACCCGCCG
>CAYVQH010000109.1:0-6310 GCA_964454105.1 uncultured Halobacteriales archaeon
ACGCAGTTCCACCCCGAGAAGAGCGGCGAGACGGGGCTTGCGATCCTGCGGAACTTCGTCGGGATCTGCGCCGAGGAGTAGGGCGCCTCGCTATCGTTTCGTCCGTCAGCGGAGCGATCTACTCCGCGCGCTCGCCGAGGATCTCGACCGGGTCGCCGACCTCGATCTCACCCGCTTGTGAAACCCGCGTGTTGACCATCAGCCGAAAGGGGTGGTCGAACCGGTCCGAGTCGGTCCAGTCGGGCAGCGTCTCGCGGCGTTTCTCGACGAACCGTTCGCGGAAATTTTCGAGATCCTCGCCGGTGTCGGGATCGCGCGAGGGGACCACGCAGCGCTGACAGGGGTTGACGCCCGCGAGGCGGACGCTTCCGACCGAGACGTCGACGACCCGGCCGTAATCGGAAAAGAGGCGGTCCTCCCAGAAGGCGGGGACGCCCTCGACCTCCAGGTTCGCGCGAAAGCGCCGCCGGACGTTCTCCATACTGAGGTCGAACCACGAGGCGACCTCCTCGATCGTCGCGGCGCTGATCACGGTCGGGCCCGGGATCTCGGTGTCGTCGGGCATTCCGGTCTCATCGTGGATCAGTTCGACTGGGTAGCCGAAGTGCTCCGAGAGGCGGTCGGCGAGTTCCTCGCGGTCGGATTCGTCCTCCAGCGCGAACTCCCGACCATCGTCCCCCTGCATCGAGCGCGTGACGCGGTCGAGTCCCCCGTAGTCGGCCCGAAAACGGTGGACCGCGGCGGTGCGCTTGCCGTTGACGTACTCGCCCTCGTCGTCGACGATCGCGTATCGTCGGTCGCCCGCAAGCGATCCGGCCGAGGTGACGCGCGCCCGGGTAGGTTCGTGGGCGTCGAGGGATTTGATCGGAAAGACTGCGATCCGCGCGAGCCGGGGGTTCATATCGGTGATTGGGAGCGGAATCGCTTCGGTTTATCGACCTCGTTGCACAGTGCGGTGGCCGGCGCGAGGGCGGTCGCCTTCCGGCGACCGCACGATTGGGGCGGGGAAGGGCTGGCGTCCCTAAGAGCAGTCGTCCAACTGGACGACTGCGATGCGGATCTGATGGACATAAAAAGGGTGAGCAGCAGACGCCAGTCTGCTGCGAGGGCTCTTCAGAGGAAGTTTCGGACCTCGGAGTACCACATGTCGTGTTCGTCGACCCTGTCCGTGGCCTCGGCGATCGCCACCGCGAGCGCATGCCAACACCGTTCACGTGGGTCCTCCGGATCGAGGTTATACTCGCTGTCCTTGCAGGTACAGCCGTCTCCCTCGACGACGTACTCCTCCTCGTGACCGACGACGACGGTGAAATCGCGATACTCCTTGACTCGCCCCTCGGTGACCGCCTCGATGGCCCGGATCCCACGGTCGCCGTGGACCGCGATGATCCGCTCGGCCACCGGACCGGTAACCTGGCCGGCGCTCGTCAGGTCCTCTCGCCAGGCCTCGACCGGATCGGACACACCGGCCCTTGGAACGGGCGTGGCTAAACCGGTTCGGTTCTCCCGCCCGAGCGGATCGCATGGCTTTTCCCCCCTTCGTCGCCGATCCGTAGTCATGTGCGTACGCGAGGGCGGGGTCGATATCCGTACGGGAGACGCGTTCTTCAACCCGGATCAGGAACTGAACCGCGACCTGACGATCGCCGTCCTTCGGGCCTACCGCGACCGGGAGCCGCGCGCCGAGCGGTATCTCGACGCGATGAGCGCGAGCGGGATCCGCGGGGTGCGTGCCGCCGCCGACGGCTGGGACGCGACGCTCTGTGACTGGGACGAAGAGAACGTCGCGCTTTGCCGGGAGAACCTCGATCGAAACGACCTCGAGGGGGACGTGGAGAACCGCGACGTCAACGCCCTGCTTCACGAGGACCTCTTCGACGTGGTCGACCTCGACCCCTACGGCACGCCGATCCCCTTTGCCGACGCCGCCTTCGCGAACGTTCGCAACCTCGTCTGTGTCACCGCGACCGACACCGCGCCGCTGTGCGGGGCCCACTTCGAGAGCGGCGTTCGCAAGTACGGTGCCGTGCCGCGAAACACCGATTATCACCCCGAGATGGGGCTACGGATCCTGCTGTCGGCGCTCGCGCGCACCGCCGCACGCTACGACGTCGGCATCGACCCGGTCTTCAGCCACGCGACCCGCCACTACGTTCGGACGTATCTCGACCTCTCACACAGTGCGACCGACGGCAATCGCTCCATCCGACGGCTGGGGTATCTCGACCACTGCGAGGACTGTCTGCATCGCGAACACAGTGAGGGGTTGATCGCCGACCCGTGGGAGGTCTGCCCGTCGTGTGGCTCCGAGCGCGTCCTCGTCGCGGGCCCGGTCTGGCTCGGATCCGTTCGGGACCGCGGGTTCGTCGAGCGGGTCGGTGAGGGGATCGAGGCGGAGTGGGGGAGCGCGAAGCGTGCCCATCGACTGGTCGACACGCTTGTCGACGAACTCGACACCCCGACCCACTACGACCACCACCGGCTCTGCAAGGAGTGGGGTCGACCCGCCGAGTCGATGGAGGAGTTCCTCGGGTCGCTCCGCGAGGCGGGCTTTGCGGCCTCCCGGGCACACTACCACGGCACCGCGTTCAAGACGCCGGCGACCGTCGCGGAGATCCGCCGAGCGGTCCAGTAGCTTGCGAATGACATCCCCCGAGTATTTGTATCTGCCCGACGCAATCCCGATGTGAATCGCCGCATCACGAGCGCCGTCGGTGTCGGCCGTGAGGTCGTCGAAGAGGTGCAGGACAACGAGGCCACGTTCCTTGCGGCGAGCATCGCGTACTACGCGTTCGTGTCGCTCATCCCGCTGCTCCTGTTCACCTTCGTCATCGCGAGCGCCGTCGGCGGCCAGGAACTGGCCAACCAGATCCTCGACGGGACCAGCGACTTCCTCGCGCCCGCCGGCCAGGAGGCGATCGCGGGAGCCATCACCGGCGAGCAGGGTCGTGGCGGGGCCTCGCTCGCCGGATCGGTGGTTCTGCTGTGGAGCGCGCTGAAGCTCTTCAGAGGCCTTGATACGGCGTTCTCGATCGTCTATAAATCCGGACTGGACAAGTCGATCATCGCACAGATCGTCAACGCACTGATCGTCTTCCTCTCGATCCTGCTCGCCGTACTGGGAATGGTCGTGCTGGGGACGGCCGTCGCACTCCTGCCCACGATCCCCTTCATCGGCTACGTCACCCCGCTGCTCTCGCTCATCGCGCTCTCCGTCGTCTTCCTTCCGATGTACTACTTCATGCCCGATGTCGACGAGCTGACGGTCCGCGACGCGCTTCCGGGTGCCGTCCTCGCGGGTACGGGCTGGGCGGTCCTGCAGGCGGCGTTCGGGGTGTACGCCTCGAACGCCGGCCAGTACGAGGCCTACGGCGTGATCGGCGGGATCCTGCTGTTGCTCACCTGGCTCTACATCGGCGGCATTCTCATCATTCTCGGTGCCGTACTCAACTCAGTACTCATGAACCGCGACAACGATACGGACGACTCCGGCGAAGAGCCTGCGGAAACCACATCCATGGACGGAGGGGCACATGCGGCGACCGACTCGCCGCGCGAACCGAGTCCCGATATCGGCTCCGACGCGGCGGGAGAGGAGGCGACCGACTCGACTCGCACCGCCCACGACGAGGCCGCCACGGGGAAGCGTGGCCCCGCGCCCGACGTCGTCGGGCTTCAGGACGAGGTCCGCTCGCTGCGGAGCGATCTCGACACCTTCCGGGCGGACGTCGAGGACCGCACCGTCGACAAGGAGGACGTCGAATCGGACCTGCGGACCTACGTCAGAAAGCGGATCAGACGGGGCCACGCAACCGGCTGGGGGCCGTATCTCGTTCTACTCTACGGGACGGCGATGACCCTTGGGGCGTTTTTCTTCCTCACCGGCGGGTGGGCGATCGCCGCGATGGTCGTCCTCTGGCTTTCGACCCTCGGGATGTACGTGATGATGGTGCTGGTCGGCACCGGTCTGGGCGTCCTCGGGTTCCCCGGTCGGATTCGCGATGCCATCCGCAACTGGCGCGGCGAGTAGTCCGTCACTCCCGGTCGGACCAGCGCCTCCGATTGCCGTTCGAGCCAACGGAAAACGACGATTCCGTCGCTCGCCCGCTGTTGCACAGCGAAAAGAGTGAATCGAACGCGTTTAGAACTTCTCGAGGTATCTGTCGGTTTCCCAGCTGCTGACGTGGGTCTTGTAGTCGGCGTAGTCGGCGCGTTTCGCCTGGATGAACTTCTCGGTGACGTGGTCGCCGAGCGCCTCGGTGATGACCTCGTCGCTCTCGAGGGCGTCGACGGCGGTGGTGAGGTTCGGCGGCAGCGTCGTGATGCCGTACTCCTCGCGTTTCTCGTCGTCGAACTCGTAGATGTCCTCGCGCACGGGCGAGCCGGGGTCGGCATCGGTCTCGATGCCGTGCAGTCCCGCACCGATGATCGCCGCCAGCGCGAGATAGGGGTTACACGACGGGTCGGGGTTGCGGACCTCGAAGCGCGAGCTCGCGCCCGCGGCGTCGGGGACCCGAATGAGCGCCGAGCGGTTGACGTCCGACCACGCGATGTAGACCGGCGCCTCGTAGCCCGGAACCAGCCGTTTGTAGGAGTTGACCGTCGGGTTGGTGACCGCGGCGAACGCCTCGGCGTGGTTCAGGATGCCGCCCATGAACTGGTAGGCGACCTCCGAGAGGTTGAACTCGTCGTCGTCGTCGGCGAAGGCGTTGCCGTCCTCGTCGAAGAGGCTGATGTGGGTGTGCATCCCCGAGCCGTTGATCTCCCCGATGGGCTTGGGCATGAACGTCGCGTGCAGGTCGTTCTGTGCGGCGACCGCCCTGACGACCGAACGGAACGTCGCGATGTTGTCCGCCGCTGCGAGCGCGTCCTCGTACTTGAAGTTGATCTCGTGTTGCCCCTCCGCGACCTCGTGGTGGCTGGCCTCGATCTCGAAGCCCATGTCCTCGAGCGCGAAGATGATGTCGCGACGCACGTCGCTCGCGAGGTCCTTGGGCGCGAGGTCGAAGTACCCGCCGGAGTCGTGGGGGATCGTCGTCGCATTGCCGTCTTCGTCGGTTTTGAACAGGAAGAACTCGGGCTCGGGACCGATGCTGACGGTGTAGCCCATGTCATCCGCCTTCTCGAGGACGCGTTTCAGGACCTGCCGCGGGCCGCCCTCGAACCGGGTGCCGTCGGTGTTGACGACGTCACAGATCAGGCGTGCGCTCGCGTAGTCCTGATCGTCGCCGTTCGATCTCCACGGAAGGATCTCGAACGTGGTCGGGTCGGGCTCCAATCGCATGTCCGATTCCTGGATGCGGACGAATCCCTCGATCGAGGAACCGTCGAACCAGATACCCTCGTCGAAGGCCTTCTCGGCCTGGGTCGCGGGGATCGCGACGTTCTTTACCGTACCGGTGATGTCGGTGAACTGCAGCCGGAGGAACTTCACGTTCTCCTCTTCGATCCGCTGCAGTACCGACTGTTCCTCAGATGTGATGTTTCCGTTTGCCATCGTTCTCGACACTCTCTCTGAACACAGTTGCTACCAAAATACTATCGATTTCTGCAAGTATTCCGTTTCAGGAGTAGAAATGGATATTCGTAAACTTCTAATGGTTGGAGCGGCTGAGTCGACGTGATGACGTACGAAAATCTCGACTCGAACTTGGTGAACGCCCTGCTCGATGACGGGCGTGCGAGCCTGCGAAGCCTCGCGGAGGACCTCGGCGTCTCCGTTACCACCATCTCGAACCACCTCTCGGACCTGGAGGAGAGCGGGGCGATCACCGGATATACTCCCAAGATCGACTACGGGCTGTTCGGTTACGACGTGACCGCGATCCTCCAACTCAAGGTCGAGGGCAACGCTCTCCCGGACGTCACCGAACGCCTGCGTAACCACGAACAGATGATCAGCGTCTACGAGGTCACCGGCGACTACGACATCATCGCGGTCGGCAAGTTCGAGGACACCGACGGGATGAACGAGGGGATCAAGTCCCTGCTGGTCGATCCCGACATCCGTGAATCCAACACCAGCGTCGTACTGAACGCCGCCGTCGAGAACCGCCAGTTCCCTCTCGACGTCGACGAGGAGTAGATCGTCTCGTTTTCCGCATCGTACGATTCGTCCGCCTAGTCGATCGCTTCGACGACTGATGGGACGGTCGGTCTTTCGACTGACGAACGTGGCGCTACCCGGTCGAAAACGAGAAGAAACGATGCGGGCCGATCGATCGGTGACGTGTGGGTATGGACGTGGGGCTTACTTCACATCGCGCCGCCCATGCCGCCCATACCGCCCATGCCACCCATGCCGCCGCCC
>CAYVQH010000110.1:0-6208 GCA_964454105.1 uncultured Halobacteriales archaeon
CCGTCCTCGCGCGTCTGATTGCCCTCGGTGTATTCGAGCCCGATGGCGTGGTACTTGAACTCCTCGCGGACCTGGACGATCTCCTCCCCTCGGACCTCATAGACCTCGTGGATCGGGGTCTCGTCGAACGAGTGGATATAGTGGACGGCGAACCGGTCGCCCTCCTCGACGCGTTCGACGCCGAGGGTTTCGTCGGTTTCGGGGTCCGACAGCCGCAATACCGTCAGATCCGTCACGGCGAGTGGGGAGAGGAGGACGCCGCCCAGCACCGCCGAGAGTACCTGACGGCGGCGCATCTCACAGCCCGGCTTCGTCGAAGTACTGTTGGGCGCCCGGATGCAATTCGATGGGGGCCTCGCGGGCCGTCTCCTCGAACTGCTCTGCGGCGGGATGGACCTGCGCGAGCTGGTCGAGGTTCTCGTAGATCGCCTGGACGATGTCGTGGACCGACTGCTCGTCCATGTCCTCGCGGACGATCATCGTGTTGGTCACGCCGGGGACCTGGACGTCCTCCTCGATGCCCTGATAGGTGCCGCCGGGGACGGTCGCGGCGTTGTAGTAGTCGAACTGGCTCGTGATCTCGTTCATCTCCTGATCCGGGAAGTCGATCAGTCGGACGTCCCGCTGGCTCGCGAGGTCCTGGATCGAGGAGGCCGGGTAGGCGACGCTCCAGAAGCCGGCGTCGATCTGGCCGTCCTGCAGCGCGCTCGCGGTCTCCGAAAACGAGAGGCGCTGTTCGTCGATGTCGTCGTAGGTGATGTCGTAGAAGTTCAACAGCTCCGCGGCGATGACCTCGGTGCCGCTGCCGGGTGCGCCGACGCTTACGGTCATCCCCTCGAGATCGGCGAGCGTCTCGACGGGGGAGCCGGCCGGGACGACGATCTGGGTCGCGTTCTGATAGGCCCCGAACGCCGCCGACAGCGGAAGCGCCTCGTCGAAGTCGCCCTCCCCGTTGACCGCGAGCAACACGGAGTTGCCCAGCGCGAGCGCCATCGTCATCTCCTCGTTCGCGACGAGCCGACAGTTCTCGACGCTCGCGCCCGTCGATTCCGCGGAGGCCTCGACGTCGAGGTTCTGGTTGAGTATCTCGGCCATGCCACCGCCCAGCGGGTAGTAGACCCCACCGGTGCCGCCGGTACCGATGGTCACGAACTGCGGTCCGTTGCCGTCTCCCCCGCCGCCACCGCCTCCGCCGCCGCCACAGCCGGCGAGTCCGACGAGAGCCGCCGTTCCGGCCGTCGTCAGGAACGCTCGGCGGTTCACACCGTATGTCTGGTCAGGAACCATGCTCCTACGAGGCGATCAACCGTTAATAAATATGATGGATACGATGTCGGATCGCGACCCACGCTGCCGGCGTCCCGGGATTTCCCCGGTCGTCGTCTTTCGACCGGCCGGGTCTCACTTCAGGAAATCGGGTTCGAGACGTTTCTGGCCGACCTCGCTCGCGAGGTGATCGCGAAAGGCGACGGTACCGACGGCGTCCCGTTCGCGCTCGAAGCGGTCGCGCACCGAGACGGTGCCGTCCTCCTCCTCGTTGCCCCCGACGATCAGCATGTAGGGCACGCGGTCGTCGTGGGCCGTCTGTATCTTCTTGCCGATGGTCCAGGAGCGATCCTCGATGTCGACTCGGAACTCCGAGAGGTCGTCCTTGACTTCCTCGGCATACGCCAGGTTGTCGTCGCTGATCGGCAGGATCCGAACCTGTTCGGGGGCGAGCCACGTGGGGAACTTCCCGTCGAAGTGCTCGATGGCCACGCCCATGAACCGCTCGAAACTCCCCAGCAACGCTCGATGTACCATCACCGGACGGTGTTCCTCGTTGTCCTCACCCGTATAGCTGAGATCGAGTCGCTCGGGGATGTTGAAATCCAGTTGCACGGTCCCGATGGTCCATTCGCGGCCGAGTGCGTCGCGGGCGTCGAGGCCGATCTTCGGGCCGTAGAAGGCGGCTTCTCCCTCCTCGACGTCGTACTCGAGGTGCTCGCTTTCGAGGGCGGAACGCAGGGAGTCGGTGGCCGCTTCCCAGACCTCGTCGCTCCCGACCGCCGTCTCGCCTTTCGTCTCCAGTTTGTAGATGACTTCGAGGCCGAACTCCGTGTAGATCTCCTCGATTACCGCGAGCGTATCGGTGATCTCGCCCTCGATCTGGTCACGCCGGATGAACGCGTGGCCGTCGTCCTGGGTCATGCCCCGAACCCTGAGGAGCCCCGAGAGTTCGCCCGACTGCTCGTTGCGGTAGACGTTGCCGAACTCCGAGAACCGGACGGGGAGGTCCCGGTAGGAACGGACCTGCTGATCGTAGATGTACGCGTGGTTCGCGCAGTTCATGGGCTTCAGTCCGTACTCCGTCCCGGAGTCCGAGTCCGTCGAACCCGAGCCGGCGCTTCGTTGCTCCCATGCGAACATCTCGTCGTTCTCCTTGAACGCGTCGTAATGGCCCGTCGGTTTCCAGAGCTCGGCCTTGTTGAGTTCGGGCGTGCGGACCTCCTCGTAGCCCAGCTCGTCGTTCTGCGTGCGAATGTACTCCTCCAGTTCCCGGCGGATCGTCATTCCGTTGGGGTGATAGTGGGGACAGCCCGGCGAGTGGTCGGGCACCGAGAAGAGATCCATCTCGCGGCCGATCTTGCGGTGGTCGCGCTCCTTGGCCTGCTCGCGGCGGTCGAGGAACTCCTCGAGCTCCGATTCGCTCGGAAACGCCGTCCCGTAGACGCGGGTCAGCATCTCGTTGTCCTCGCTGCCGCGCCAGTAGGCCCCCGAGATCTCGAGCAGGGCGAACCCGCCGATCTCGCCGGTCGACTCGACGTGCGGGCCCCGACAGAGGTCGCGGAACTCCGCCTGCTCGTAGAAGCTGACGGGGTCCTCGCCGGCGACTTCTTCCTCCAAAATATCCCGCTTGAACGGATTGTCCTCGTAGTACTCGAAGGCCTCCTCGCGACTCATCTCGACGCGCTCGATCGGGATGTCCGCCTCGATGATCTCCTCGGCCTCGGCGCTGATCTCCTCGAGGTCGGCCTCGTCGAGATCGACGTCCGTGACGTCGTAGTAGAACCCCTGATCCGTCCATGGGCCGATGGTGAGCTTCGCTTCGGGGTAAAGGCGCTGCAGTGCTTGGGCGAAGACGTGGGCTGCCGAGTGGCGTAGCGCATCGACGTACTCCTCACTGCCGTCGGTGACGATCTCGATGGAGACGTCCTCATCGATGGGGTGTTCCTTGGCAACGAACTCGCCGTCGACGACGCCGGCGACGGTGTCGCGACCGAGACCGGGTCCGATCTCGTAGGCGACGTCCTGGACCGTCGAACCGGCCTCGACGGACAGTTCCGAGCCGTCGGGGAGGGTTACGGTGACGCTCATACCTGTTTTGAGCCAGCAGGGCGTAAATAAGCGTTTATCCCGAACGCCTCGATCACTCCACCCCAAGGGCACTGGACGACGGCCTAGAGCACACATGCACTGTGATCCGTCGAAGAACGTCTACGTGCGGCGGCCGTCGATGGTTACCATAGCGTAAAGGAGGGCAGGAAGGGCAATAGCGTCGGTGTATCGCCCTTTCAGCAAGCGACCGTCGGATTCTTTCGTCCCCCTGAGAGGCAAAAAGCCTATAACTCAGACGTGGTATGTAACTACTAGGATGACAGTACAATTTGTCCCGTTGTTCGGGCCGATCCCGGGCGGGATCGAACTGGCAGTGATCGTTCTCATCGCGATCCTGCTTTTCGGTGCGAACAAGATCCCCAAACTCGCCCGTTCGACCGGACAGGCGATGGGCGAGTTCCAGAAGGGACGCGAGGAGATCGACCAGGAGCTCCAGGAGATGCGCGATGGTGCTACCAGAACCGATGACGAACCCGAACCTGAGATCGGTACTGAGGACGACACCGAGCCCGAAATCGGCGCCGACGAGCCCACCGCCGAGATGGACTCCGACAGGAATCTCGAGACCGAGACGGACGAGAACCGATAATCGTTTTTTATCCCTCACGTCACGTACGGTCAGGGCGTGTGGCCTAGCGGATAGGGCGGAAGGTTCCTAACCTTCAGACCACGGGTTCGAATCCCGTCACGCCCGATGTAGCCCATGGAAAACGGCGATTAAAGAACGCTAGTGACTAAGATATAGGGGGCCGCTAGTTACATCGATCGAGATCGTACGTGGACGGTACCACCGTTTCCACCGGGGTTTCGGATTACTTTCCGGCGAGTTGGACCATGAGATCTCGGAACCGAAGCGAATGGTCCGCCGTTGTTTTCCCGCCGTACCCGTCCATCGCTGCGCCCGCGTTCTGTATGTGCTGTGTTCGGCTCATTTTCACTCAGTTCCTAGTAAGCGTTTCAGCACATTAACGATTTTCAGAGAAAACAATCATCAAGAATCGGTGTACTCGCTTTCGGATACGGAAGTGATCTGTGTCGAGTTTTCGATCTCGCTTTCTCCTGAACGGCTATCTCCTATTCGCCCCTGATCATGTTCCAGTGACTTGGTAACTCTGACCGAAAGTCTTTTTTACGTATGTATTATTTATATATTCAATGTCAACGGACGATGCCGACGGGAGCGGACAGGAGCCCGTCCCACCGGTAGGGCTCGTCGACGCGAACGGCGGCGATCGTCCGGAAGGGGTCCTAACGAGGATCAGAGACGCCACCGTGAACGCGGAGCGTCTCGATGCATATCTCGATCCCGACGAACTCGTCGTCAAGGACCTCTACACCTGGGAACACGTCAAACGGAAGTACTACTATGAGGACGACGGTTCGCCACCGCTCGATTCCGAGAGTGAGCCGATCCCGTTCGACCCCGTCGAACTGCTCGGATTCGATCCCGAGCGAGTGGAGGGGCTTCTCTCGACTGGGGAGACGGCCGCGAGCGCGCTTTCGGCACTCGTCGAGGAACGGACCGTCGACGTGAACCCCGAGATCGACGAGGACGCCTTCTTCTCTTCGCAGGGACAGCCAACGATCACGACGCGCTACGACCTCGAAAAAGCCGTTCCGATGGCGAAGAAACGTCATTTCGAGGAGGTCGATCGCTACTGGGTGAACGAACCCTACTCGTTCGTGATCCTCTTTCGATCGCGAAAGGAAAACGAGACGAAGTACTACGTCATCGAGCCGTATCTCACTCCGATTGAAACCGAACTCACGGAGTTCCTTACCGGCAAGCTCCGGACCGCCATCAAATACACCGACGACGAGGTGCGCGTCGAAGGCGACGAGCAAGAGCGGCGGGCGGTCATCGACCGCGAGACGCACCGGTTGCTCGATCGCTACGGCCTCGTCGAGCGACCGCCGGCCGGCGGTTCGACCGAGGAGCGAACGTCGGGACTGGTCGATCGGATCCGATCGCTCCTCGGACGTGAGGAGACGGCGGACTCTCCGTCCGTCGATCCCGTTCGGCCCGAACCGGCAATCCTCGCGGAGGACCCCGAGACGGTGACCGAAGCACAGATCACGAAACTGCTGTACTACCTCAAGCGCGATTTCATCGGCTACGAACGCATCGACGGCATCAAACACGACGTCAACGTCGAGGACATCTCCTGTGATGGGTACGACTCGCCCGTCTTCGTCTATCACACCGATTACGAACAGATCATCTCCAACGTTCACCACGGTCGCGAGCGCCTCGACGATTTCGTGGTGAAACTCGCCCAGCGCTCCGGAAAGGGGATCAGCAAGCGTCGTCCGCAGGTCGACGCCACCCTGCCCGACGGCTCACGCGCCCAACTCACTCTCGGCCGGGAGGTCTCGGACCACGGCACGAACTACACCATCCGGCAGTTCAAGGACGTCCCCTTCACCCCGATCGACCTGATCAACTGGCACACCTTCTCGCTGGAGGAGATGGCCTTCCTGTGGCTCTGTATCGAGAACCACAAATCGCTCATTTTCGCGGGCGGAACGGCATCGGGAAAGACGACCTCACTCAATGCCGTCTCGCTGTTCATCCCCTCGAACGCGAAGATCGTCTCGATCGAGGACACCCGCGAGGTCGAACTCCCCCAGCGAAACTGGATCGCTTCCGTGACCCGCCCCTCGTTTTCGGACGGTGACGGCGGCGACGTCGACGAGTTCGATCTGCTCGAAGCCGCGCTCCGCCAACGGCCCGACTACATCGTGATGGGCGAGATCCGCGGCGAGGAAGGGCGCACGCTGTTTCAGGTCATGTCGACCGGCCACACGACCTACACCACCTTCCACGCAG
>CAYVQH010000111.1:0-6184 GCA_964454105.1 uncultured Halobacteriales archaeon
CCGCGCCCCAGTAGGCCTCGCCGGTGCCGACGATGCCCGCGTCGGTGTAGATTCTGACGAGGGTCCACGGGAAGTTCCCGTCGATCATCGTCGTCTGAACGTCGGTGATCTGCACGTCGCGCCCGCCCTCGCGTTTGGCGGCGAGCCCCATCGTATCGGACGAGAGCTCCCGCATCGTGTACTCGGCGTTGGGATCGTGCAGTTGTCGGTAGTCGCGAACCATACTCGGAGTGGCCCCCTCAGCGTAAAAACGATGTGGGATTCAGGACCGACAGGTGATGGCCGAGATCACCAAACAGGTGGACATGCCCGTCGCGACCGGCGAGCGCATCTACAACAACGAGACGATGGCCGACCTGATCCGCACGCAGGCGTGTGACATCATCCAGCCCGACGTCACCAACTACGGCAGCATCCAGGCGCTCCAGCACGCCGCCGAGATGGCCAAATCGCGCTACATGACGTTCGCGCCGCACAACCCCAACGCGGGCGTCTCGACCGCCGCCGCGCTGCACCTCTGTGCCGGCATCGAGAACCTCGAGGTGCTCGAACACATGAGCCGGGACGTCCCGTGGGGCGACGAGATCGTCAAACACGACTTCGAAGTGAGTGACAGCACCCTCGAAGTTCCCGACGGGCCGGGGCTGGGCGTCGAGTTCGACGCCGCCCGCGAGCACCCCGGCGAGCCCAAGGACAGCCACAGCCTCTTCGACGCCGAGGGCGCGCTCAAGCGGCCCTAGGAGCTCGGGGTCGTACGAGTTTATAGCAGGTCGAGTTCTTCGAGGTCCGAAACCATCGCCTCCTCGTCCTCGGACTCCATCTTTCGCAGCGGGCTGCGAAGCGGACCGGCCTCGAACCCGACGTGGGGCAGCGCGCTCTTCACGCCGGCCATGTACGAGCCGTACTTGATCGCGTCGCGCACGTCGTAGACCTCGCTCTGGAGCTCGCGGGCGCGCTCCTCGTCGCCCTCCTCGTAGCTCTCGTACAGATCGACGACGAGCTCGGGAAAGACGTTGGCGACGGCGCTGACCATGCCCGAACAGCCGATCTCGAGGCCGGGGAACAGCAGCGAGTCGGAGCCGGCGAGGAAGGTGAGCTCGGGGTGGGCGTCGATCGCCTGGGCGAGCCACGGGACGTCCTTGCTCGAGTCCTTCACGCCGGCGAGGTTCTCGATTTCTGCGAGCGCGTCGAGGGTGTCGAGCGAGAGGGCGTTGCCCGTCTTGCTCGGGATGTGATAGACGTAGATCGGGAGGTCGACCGCGTCGGCGACCCGCCGGTAGTGGTTGAGGGCGGCCTCGCCGTCCAGCGGGTAGTAGTAGGGAGTGACGACGACGAGGCCGTCCGCGCCGACGGATTCGGCGTGTTCCGCGGCCTCGACGGTCTCGTAGGTGCTCGGCGCGCCGACGCCCGCGATCACTGGGACCTCGTCGACCTCCTCGACGACCGCCTCGACGACGCCCCGTCGCTCCTCGCCGGTCAGGAGGGGAAACTCGCCGTTGGTGCCGAGCGGGAAGACGCCGTGTGCGCCGCCGTCGACGACGTACTGTGCGTGGGATGCGGTCCGTTCGTAGTTGACGTTCTCCTCGTCGTCGAAGGCGGTGATCGTTGGCGGAATCACGCCCTGTAGCGACAGCGGGTCGGCGGATCCGGTGTGCATACCTACGGGTCGCCGGCCAGTCCCTTAATGGGTAACGGTATTCCGGGGCATGAGGACGCGCGATTCGGGCGGGCAGATGATCTCCTCGGGATCGATCGCGTCCTCGCCCGCGAGCGCCGTGAGCCACGTCTCGACGTCGTGGATCCGGAGCTTGAGTCGAACGCTACAGGGATGAAGCGCGGGCGTATCGGGCAGTAACGTCCGGTCGAGGTCGTACTCCTCGTAGATGGAGTTGCGGTCGGGCCACGGGTTGCTGAGCGCCGTGATCGGGAGGTTTCGCTTGACGAACCCCTCGATCTGGTTGAGCAGCGAGCTCGTCCGTGGACGGTCCGGTGGGCGATACTGGAGGATGTCCGGGTCCAACTGCTGGATCGCGGTCAGGAAGGTCTCGGTGCTCCGGTACTCGGGCGGGGTCGAGAGGTGCCAGTCGACCAGTTCGCTGTCGGCACAGACGAACGACTCGGTGAACTGATCGGCCAGATGGGTCCGGAAGGACTTCGAGGGAAGGTTCTTGATTCCGAACACGCTCGGGAGGTCGTGTTCGCGCGTACACCGGTCGCGACACCGGTCGAGCTCGCGTTCGAGTCGATCGATGAACATCGACTCGGGGTCGTCGGACAGCGGACAGTCGGCGAGCAGCGTCGTGCTGTCGGGCATGATGCCGAGCTTCCTGTCGGTGAGGAAATCGATGGCGTCGGGTTCCTCCGCGAGCGGCGAGAGTTTGACCGATTTGCCGAACGCGCCGACGCGTTTCTTCTGGACGAAGAACTCCTTCAGCAGCGAGTCGATCGCCCAGCCGTGGTACATCACGTCGGCGTTGGCGACATCCTCGACGCCCCGCTGGTGGATGTGGATCGACTCACCGATCCCGTTGGTGTATCGGACCGTGTCGATGTCGGTGGTGAAGTAGGTCCCGTCGACCTGCAGGGTTCGGTGGGTCGCGTCGTACTGTTCGGCGAGTTTCTTTGCGACCAGCACCTCCGAGGCGCTGTCGGTCCCGACGGTGTAACAGCACTCGATGTCGGGAATCCCCGCGAGCAGCGCCCGCGAGTCATAGCCCGCACCGAGAAGCAGTCCCTTCGTTCCTCGCAGGTCCCCACGCCGCGAGAGCGCCCGCTCCAGGCGCTCGGCGAGTTCGCCCGCGTAATCGAACTCGCGGGGACGGTAGACGAAGCGGTCGAGGCGTTCGGTTGAGTTCGACCGGAGGACGCCGTCGAAAGGCGTCCGTGAGACCTCCTCGAAGAGGGTTCGATCGCCGAGGACGACGCTGAGATGGGCGAGCTCGAACAGCGAATCGGAGTCGAGCGACAGCTCCGATCCCACCCGGGAGACGTGAGCGGCGTCGGTGCCGAAGACACGCGTTTCCGTGGCGTCGGTGTAGAAACACTCC
This sequence comes from uncultured Halobacteriales archaeon, assembly GCA_964454105.1. GTDB lineage: Archaea > Halobacteriota > Halobacteria > Halobacteriales > Halalkalicoccaceae > Halalkalicoccus. Next base: position 3,048 of record CAYVQH010000111.1, read on the forward strand.
CACGACCGGATCGGATCGGTGTAGACGGCGGCGGCGTCGCCGTCCGCGATCGCGACGAGATACGAGCCGTTGAGCGCCGCCAGCGCCTCGCCGCCCCGCTCGCGATACCGATCGAGCAACCAGCGGGCGGGACGGATGACGTCGTTGGGGGTGTAGATCTCTCCCCAGACCACACAGCACCCCTCCTCGTCCTCGTGGGCCGCGCTCCGGTGTGGATCCCCGAGGTCCGTGTCGCGGATCCCGACGGTGAGCGATCCGGCCGAGCAGATCCGGTCGAACGACCCCGACCCGCACGCCTCAGCGAACGTCCCCCGATCGCCGAACACCCCGAATAGCTCCTTTTGCATCCTATCAGATCTCGCGCACCCTCGCCCCGATATCGGGCGTTGTGGGTCGTTCTCCATCGAAGACAGATAAGTATTCTAGAAACACGATTCGATCAACGATGGGCCGGTTTCGACGGTGACGTCTCATCGATTCGACGATTGCGTCCGACCGGCTACGACGCTCGTTTCTGTGGTTCTAGGGAGTCATGTCCTCTTAAGTGTTTTCTAGTATACAGAACGGAGTACGACGTCGGTCACAGCCAGTGGCCGATGCGCCGGCCGCGTTCCCTCCAACGCGCGTTCCGGCGTCGGCGTGTCGACCCGGCCGGTCCACGCGGAGCCGTACCGAGCCAGCGACGCCTACTCGAGCGCCGCCAGCCGGTTGAGCGCGTAGACCGTCCGCAGCATGTCGGCGCTGCGCCCGCGATCGAAGACGAGTTCGTCGGTCCCGCGGACGTGCGCGAGGACGTCCTCCGAGGCGTGTTCGGGTGCGGCGCCGATCCCCCGGCCCTCGGCGGCCCACTCCATCACGCGCAGGTCGCTCTTCGAGTCGCCCATCACCAGCGCGAAGGGATCCTCGACGCCGAGCACCGAGAGGGCGGCCTCGACGCCGACGACCTTGTTGAGTTCCAGGCTCCCGATCTCGGCGGCATCGCCCTCGTAGTAGGCCACGTCGATGCGCTCGAAGTACTCGCTGACCTCGTCGGGGACCTCGTCGACCCGCGGGACCGAGCCCGTCCGGTTCAGCACCGCCTCGATCTCGGGATCGTCCGCCACGTAGGCCGCTCGTGCCCACTCCCGAACGGCCTCGGGATTCCGTCCCAGGACGTCCGCGATCGCCTCCCCCAGCAGGTCGATCTCGTAGACCAGCGCGTCGTCGATGATCTCGACTGCTCGCTCCGAACCGATCTCGAAGTTCGGTTTCATCGTGACGTTGAACTCGTTGCCCTGGAGGTGACAACCGCGTTTGAGCCCCTCGGGGGCCTCCCGAAGCACGCGCGAGCGAAGCCGGTCGAACACCGATACGATCCCCTCATCGAGGTCCTCGTAGAGCAGGTGTTTGGTGTCGGCGCCGTGGCCGGGCGTGAACACACCCGTGCCTGCCTCGTAGACGATCGAGAGCGCGCCCGAGTGGACGATCTCGCTGCCTAGTCCCTGAATCATGAACCCCTTGACGTTCTCCAAGGTCTGACCGGTACAGATCACGATCGGGACGCCCTCCTCGTGGAACTCGGTCAGAAGCGACAGGGTCTCGCGGGGGATCTCGTTGTCGGTGTTGCCCGCCGACCTGAGCGTCTCGTCGACGTCGAGAACGAGGACGTTCGCCGCGCGGTCGTACCTCGAGTGGAGGTCGAGCGCGGTGAACGCCTGCTCGCGGGTCGCGCGGGCCGCGATCTCCGCGAAGGTTCCCGAGACGGCCTCGTCGGCCCCGAAGGCCGTCCGGATCGCGCCCTTTCTCCGGTCGAGTTCGTCGCTCGCACCCTCCCAGTGTTCGAGGGCGACCCGCGAGGCCACGGGCGGGAACAGGTCGACGAGGTCCTGATACGCCCGCAGCGTGTCCGTCGGAAACTCCTCGTAGAGACGATAGAGCTGCTCGTATCGTTCCATGGGGTCGGTGGCGCGCCGAACGCCAAAAGCATGGGTGGCAGGCCGGTACGGGGTTCCGCTGGACGGCATCGGCCCGGAACGGGCCGACACACCACCGCCGAACGGATCTCCCAACTCGCCCGCGACCGCCCGCCTCGGGGGCGACGGGCGCGAGCACGACGAACGTCCGAGGATGACGATACGACTATAAAAACGGCGGTCGAACCCGCCGCGTATGAAGAACGTTGACGACCTGATCGAGAGCGCCGCCGAGCTCGCGGAGCAGGGGCTCGCGAAGGGGGAGATCGCGGACGAACTGAACGTCTCGCGGGAGACCGCGAGCTGGCTGGTCGAGCGAAGCGGGCGGGTCGATCCCCCCGCCGAGCGCGAGGAACGCAGCAAGCCCGCCGACATCCACGTCGACTGGAGCGCCGTCGGACGGGACAGCGCCCGTCTGTCGTACGTCTCGCGGGCGATGGCGGACCTCCTCGAGAAGCAGGGCGAGGAGATCGACCTCACCGTCGGGATCGAGAAGGCCGGCGCGCCGCTGGCGACGATGGTCGGGCGGGAACTCGACACCGACCTCTGTACCTACGCCCCCCGAAAGCACCAGTGGGAGGAGGGCGACATGGAGGAACTCGCCGGGAGCTTCTCGCGGAACTTCGCACAGATCCGCGACAGGGAGTGTTACGTGATCGACGACACGATCACCAGTGGCACCACCATGCGCGAAACGATCAAGGCGATCCGCGAGCAGGGCGGCGATCCCGTCGCCTGCGTCGTCCTCGTGGACAAACAGGGCGTCGAGGAGATCGAGGGCGTACCCGTCTACTCGCTGGTGCAGGTCATCCCCGTCGGCAGCGACGAGTAGGAAAACCGCTTTCCCTCTCGGAACGCTACGGAGGGTATGACGTTCCAACCGAACGACGGACTCTCCCAGGAGGAGGTCACCGAGCGCGTCGACAGTGCGATCGAGGAGAACGAGGTGGTGTTGTTCATGAAGGGCAACCGGCTGATGCCCCAGTGTGGCTTCTCCCAGCGCGCGGTCGACCTCATCACGCAGTACCGCGACGACGTCGAGTGCGTCGATACCCTCGAATCGCTCGACGAGTACCGCGTCGCGCTCTCGGAACACAGCGGCTGGGAGACGACGCCCCAGACCTACGTGAACGGCGAGTTCATCGGCGGCAGCGACGTCCTCGCGGAGATGGACGAGCGCGGCGA
>CAYVQH010000112.1:0-6159 GCA_964454105.1 uncultured Halobacteriales archaeon
GTGATGCTCTCGATGAACGCCGCGGCGATCCTGATCCGCAATCGCTACCAGCGCCGATAGCGTTCGGGGATCGAACCCCTTAGGACGGCCTCGCCACTTCTCCCGGTATGGAGCCCGTACTCGTCGCCGAGGAGCTCTCTCGAACGTACGGCGACACCACCGCCCTCGACGGCGTCTCGCTGTCGGTCGCGGGGGGCGAGGTGTTCGCGCTCATCGGTCCCAACGGCGCCGGAAAGACGACGCTCGTGCGCGCGCTGACCGGCACCACCGACGTCGAGGGTACCGTCTCCGTGTTCGGGTCCCCGCCGAAGGCCGTCGACCGGAACCGCGTCGGGCTGCTTCCCCAGGACTTCTCCCCGCCCGAACGCCTCACCGGTCGCGAACTCCTCGATTACTACGCCGGCCTCTACGACGACCCGCGATCCGTCGACGAGGTGCTCGCTGAGGTCGGCATGGCCGGCGACGCCGACTCGTGGTACGAGACGCTCTCGGGCGGTCAGCAACGCCGGATCTGCGTGGGGATGGCGCTGGTCAACGACCCCGACGTGCTCTTCCTCGACGAGCCCACCACCGGCATCGACCCCGCCGGCCGTCGGGACCTCTGGGGGCTCGTCTCCGACCTCGCCGCCGGCGGCACGACCGTCCTCCTCACCACGCACAACATGGAGGAGGCCGAGGCGCTCGCAGACAGGGTCGGACTGCTCGCGGACGGCCGGCTGGTCGAGGTCGGCCCGCCGGGGGCGCTCGTCGCCGATCACGGCGGCGAGAGCCGACTCGTCGTCGAGACCGGGGCCGGGACCGACGCGCTCGCGGGAAGCGGCTATCGCGTTTCGGCAAGCGATCGGAAGCTCACGATCCACGGGATCGACCCCGAAGGGATCGGTGAGGCCGTCGACACGCTCGAACGCGCCGGCGTCGAGTACGACTCGCTCGCGTGGACCCAGCCCTCCCTGGAGGACGTCTATCTCACCCTCACGGACGAACGAACGGGGGACCGGGCCGTTCCGGCCGGGGGGCTCGAATGAGCCGCCTCGCTCGTACCCGCGCCGAGTTCGTCGCCGCCTGGAACTCCTTCGTCCGCCGGCGGACCGCCGTCTTCTTCACCTTCTTCTTCCCGGTGATCCTGATCGTCATCTTCGGCGCGCTCGTGACGACCGATCCCACCGGCGGCGGGCTGTTCACCGAACCGCCCGAGTACTATCTGGCGGGCTATCTCGCGGTCGTCGTCCTGTTCACGCCGCTCTCGCGGGTCGGCAGCACCGTCGCTCGCCATCGCGAGGGCAACCGCTTCGAGAAGCTGGCGACGACGCCGCTCAGTCGGACGGAGTGGCTGCTCGCCCACACCCTCGTGAACGCGATCCTCGTCGCGATCGCGAGCGCGATCCTCATCGCCGTGCTGTGGCTGCTCACCGACGCCACCTTCGCGCTCTCCCCGGTTTTGATCCCGTTCGTCCTGATCGGCTCGACGGTCTTCTGTGGGATCGGTGCGATCCTCGGGCGGATCGCCGGCTCCCAGGACGGCGTGATCGCCGCCGCCAACACCATCGCGCTGCCGATGCTGTTTCTCGCGGAGACGTTCGTCCCGCCGGCGCTCCTGCCCGGGTGGATGGGACCGGTGATCGATCTGCTTCCCCTGACGTACTTCTCGCGGGGCGTCCGCGAGGCCACCGTCTCGGGAGGACCGTGGACGACGAACCTCGCGATCCTGTCGGGGCTCGCGGTCGTCTTCTTCGTCGCCGGCGCCTACGCGCTCCCGCGGACCGACTGACGGAAGGCGTCCACTCGTCGGTCCGGAGAGATGGCCTCAGGCCCCGCGTCGAACGCGCTCGACGGCGAGGTGGACGCAGATTCCCAGCAGGAAGGCGGCGCCGATGTTCCAGACCAGCGCGAGCAAGCCGATCCCCACTGAGAGCGGGACGTTCGACGATTCCGTTACGTTGGCCCCGAGCGAGAGAGCGACGATCGCGAGCAACACCCCAAGCACGGCGAGCGGGAAGGCGGCGGCGACCGCGGCGGTGGCGACCAGCGCGAGCGCGAGATATCCCACGCCGAGGATCACGTTCGCGCCGCCGGTTCGCGCGCCGAACTCGTACTTGCCGGCGACGCCGTCACAGCCGTGGCACATCGGGATCCCGCCGAGCGGAACCGCGAGCAGGTTCGTCACGCCCATGCTCGTCGCGAGGTCGTCGGCCGGGACCTCCTCGTCGAACAGATCCGAGAAGAGAAGCGACGTCGCGAGCGCCGCGTTGCCGATCGTCATCGCGAACTGTGCGATGATTCCGTCGAGCGTCCGTCGCGTCAGGGCGTCGCCGAGCGCCGGAACCGACGGAACGCCGGGAGACTGCACCGACGGAAGCCCGGCCGCCGAGACGGCGATGGCCGCGCCGAACCCGAGGACGACGAGCGCGCTCGCGTTCCGGTACCCAAGTGCCGTGACGAGCAGTGCGATCGCAAGCCCGGCGGCCGCGAGTTCCAGACTACCGGCCGCGAGCGAGAGGCCGGTTTCCAACAGGAGCAATCCGACGGCGAGCTGGATCCCGCGGATCACCGGCTCGCCGATCCAGCGCTCGACGGCCGAGAGCGCACCCGTATATCCGACCCCGAGTAGAACGATCCCGAGGACGAGCCCGGCGAGCGCGAGTTCCCCGTACGTGAGTGCGCCGGCGATCGCGAGCGCCGCGAGCGCCTTCATCGGCTCGACCGAGACCGGCAGGCCGTACCACCCGCCCCAGACGATCTGGAAGATCCCGAAGGCGACCAGAACGTGTGGCAGCGAGATCTCCGTGAGGGTGGCGAGCGCGACGACGATCGGCAACACCGTAATCGAATCCCCTACCGCTCCGGTCACTTCGCTGGCGGAGAACTCGAGGCGGCGCGATTCGGAGATGTCGACTGAGACGGCCACATATCGGGTATACACCGGGTACGTATCACGGTTTCCGGAAACCGAATCCCGTGGCCCGCCCGTACGGATGCAACCGAATCAGGTTTCGTCACGAGTCACCGCCTCTCGATCACGGACGTCCGTTACAGTGAAAGCCCTCGGCGGGCACATTGGGGTATGAAGCGCATCGGAGGCGGTCGAAGTGAGCGTTGAGGAGGACCAGCGGTCGATCCGTTGTCTCGTCGCGAAGGTCGGCCTCGACGGGCACGACCGCGGTGCACACGTGATCTCGCGGGCGTTTCGCGACGCCGGATTCGAGGTGATCTACTCGGGATTACACAACGCGCCCGACGAGATCGTCCAGGCCGCCGTTCAGGAGGACGTCGACGTGCTCGGCATCTCGATCCTCTCGGGAGCCCACAACACGCTCGTGCCGAAGATCGTCGCGGGGCTGGAGGAGTACGGCGCGTTCGAGGACACGCTGATCATCCTCGGCGGCGTGATCCCGGACAAGGACAAGGAGTCCCTCCGGGAGGCGGGCGTCGACGCGATCTTCGGACCGGGAACGCCGATGGGCGAGACCATCGAGTTCGTCCGCGAGAACGCCCCCGAGCGATGAGCGGCGGCGAGATCGACCTCGTGGAGGACCTTCTCGATGGCGAGTACCGCGCGCTTGCGCGCACGATCACGAAGATCGAGAACCGCGCGCCGGGCTATCGCGATCTGGTGGCCGCGCTTCACGAACACACCGGCGACGCCGAGGTGATCGGGATCACGGGCAGTCCCGGCGCGGGAAAGTCAACTCTCGTCGACAAACTCGCCAAGACCTACCGCGACGAGGGCCTCACCGTCGGCGTCATCGCGGTCGATCCCTCCTCGCCGTACACCGGCGGCGCCGTATTGGGCGATCGGATCCGGATGGCCTCGACCACCGGGGACATGGACACGTTCGTCCGCTCGATGAGCGCCCGCGGCCAGTTGGGCGGACTCTCGACGGCGACGGGGGACGCGATCAAGGCGTTCGACGCGTTCGGGATCGACCGGGTGATCGTCGAGACCGTGGGCGCCGGGCAGAACGAGGTCGACATCGTCCGGACCGCCGACACCGTCGCCGTCCTCGTTCAACCGGAAAGCGGCGACGACATCCAGATGCTCAAGGCCGGCATCCTGGAGATCGGCGACGTGTTCGTCGTCAACAAGGCCGACATGTCCGGGGCCGATCGAACCGTGAAACAGCTCTCGGAGATGCTCGAGGGCCGCAATCGGGGCGAGTGGTCGCCGGAGATAGTCGAGACCGTGGCGACGAGCGGCGAGGGGATCGGCGACCTGCTCGACGCGTTCGCCGCCCATCGCGAGTTCCTCGAATCGTCCGGGGCGTTGGAGGAGAAAGCGCGCACCCGCTACGCCGAGGAGGTCCGTACCCTGCTCCGGGAGGACGCCGGCCGCCTGCTGGAGGGCGAGATCGAGCGCCGCGGCGGGATCGATGAACTGGTCGACCGGATCGCCGCCCGCGAGACCGATCCCTACACGGTCGCCGACGAGATCGTCGCGCCCCTGGAGCGGTGTCTCGCTCGCGAGGAACCGCCGCCGCGGAACTAGGTGGCGAGTCGACCAGGATTAAGACCCCTCCGTCCGATGGAGACGGTATGAAGCTTCGACGCTTGGTTGGTGCCAGCGCGGCCGCCATCGGCCTCGCCGCCGCCGGCAACCGCGCGTTGGCCGGCCGTGCCGGATCGCTCTCCTCACCCCTTTCGGGCCGCCAGCACACCTACCGCTGGCGTGGAATGGACGTCTCCTACGCCGAGGGCGGCGATCCGAGCGATCCGGACCTCCTCCTCGTTCACGGCGTCAACGCCGCCGCCTCCAGCCACGAGTTCGCCGAGGTCTTCGAGGACCTCACGGAGGAGTTTCACGTGGTCGCTCCCGACCTCCCGGGATTCGGCGCGTCCGACAGGCCGCCGCTGCTCTACTCGGGAGCGCTCTACACCGACTTCCTCCGCGATTTCGCCCGCGACACGGTCGAGGACGCCACCTGCGTCGCCTCCTCGCTGTCGGGAGCCTACGCGGTCGAGGCCGCCGAGGACGCCGACTTCTCGCGGCTCGTCCTGATCTGTCCGACAACGACGGCGATGCCGACCCGGCGCCCGCGTCTGCGTTCGCTCCTGCGGGCGCCGGTCGTCGGCACCGCGCTCTACAACCTGATCGCGAGCAAGCCGTCGATCCGCTATTTCAGCGCGGACCACGGCTACTACGACACGGCGAACTTCACCGAGGAGAAGCTCGACTACGAGTGGACGAGCGCCCACCAGGCCGGCGCGCGCTACGCGCCGGCCTCCTTCATCACCGGGTTTCTCAACCGCCCGATCGACCTCGGGAAGGAGCTCGCGGAACTCGACGTCCCGACCACGCTCGTCTGGGGTCGCGAGACCGACGTCACGCCGCTCAAGCGCGGGCGCACCCTCGCCGAGACGGCCGACACCCGGCTCGTGGTGATCGATCGCGCCCGGTTGCTTCCGCACGTCGAACACCCGCGCGAGTTCGTCGGCGTGGTGCGCGAGGAGCTACGCGGGGCGGAACACGAGTAGCGGTTCGTCCTCCGTCTCGCGCTCCTCGACCGTGACGCCCACGCGCATGCCCACCTCGGGCTCGTCGACGCCGCGGAGCTGGCCGGTCAGGCGCGCGGGACCGAAGTCGACGATCGCGACCACGTAGGGGGCGTCCTCCGCGAAGGCGGGGGTCGCGACGTGGATCGTGCTGAACGTATCGAGGGTGCCGCTGTCGGGCAGCGACCGTTCTTCGAGATCGCGGTCGCCACACTCCGGGCAGAGACGGCGCGGGGGAAGCGATCCGTGCCCGTTCGAACATTCGAGCGCGTAGCCCTCCCCCCTGTCGATGGCCGCGACCCACTCGTCGTAGCCCTCGTCTCGCTGTTCGCTCATGCCACCACCTCCGGGTCGGAACCCGGCGTAGTCGCGTTCGTTCCACTCATGCGACCACCTCCAACACGTGAACCGTCGTGCTCGCGACCGTGCCGCCGGCGTTGTGCGTGAGCCCGATTTTCACGCCCGGGACCGCGTCGCTGTTGACGTGCTGACCCGAGAGTACCCGCGCGAGTTCGATGATCTGGCTCGTGCCGGTCGCGCCGACCGGGTGGCCCTTCGCCTTCAGTCCCCCCGAGAGGTTGATCGGGATCCGTCCGTCCCGAGTCGTCTCACCCGCACGGGCCGCCCCGATCCCCTCGCCGTGCTCGAAGAAGCCGAGCGACTCGATCGCGA
>CAYVQH010000113.1:0-6146 GCA_964454105.1 uncultured Halobacteriales archaeon
TTGCCCTCGTCGATGCGCTGGACCTGTGCCTTCTCGCCCTTGAACGGGCCGGCGATGAGTTCGACGATGTCGCCCTCGGCGATCCCCTCGACGTCCGGTTTCGGCGAGAGGAAGTGTTCGACCTCGGTGATCGAACTCTGGCCGGGAACGATCGAGCGGGCATGCGGGATCTCGTCGAGGACGCGCTCGATGATCGCGTGGTCGTCGGCCTCGACCATCACGTAGCTCGTCAGCGAGTCGGGCGCAAGCGCCGCGTGGATCGCCGGCTCCTCGCGGTTCATGATCATGTCCGCAACGGTTCGTTCCTGGCTGGCCGTGGTCTTGACGGCGTAGATCGCCACCTTAGATCCCTCCGGGGAGGAAGCTCATGATCACGAACATGAGGAAACCGATGAGTCCCACGAGAAAGATACCGGCACCCGAGATGAGCGCGACACGGGAGAACTCCTCCCATTCGGGCGTGGTGGCAAACTTGAGGACGCGAACGTAGGAGTTGAGATCGGTCGGGACGTTCATACTGGCCTCCGATACGGGAGCAGGGGTTTTCTATCTATTGATCAGGCGATGAGCGACAGGTAGAGAAAGCCCGATCACCGAGATCCGACGATGGGTAGGAAAACCCGCAGGCTGGCGGTCGCAACGCTCGGGTTCGCGGTCGTGGCGTTGGTGACCGATCCCGCCGCCGCGAGCAACGTCGCGACCGGCCTCCAGGGCGAGGGCCGCGACCTGCAGGTGCCCACGTGGCTCTACCTCGCCACCGGCGGCGCCGCGGTCGGAGCCTCCGCCCTGCTCTCGATGTTCGTCACCGACCGGCGGCTGGTCGAGTCGATCCACGACTGGCATCGATCCGGCGCCGTCGGCGAGGGTCTGGGTCGGCCGCTTCGATCCCTCGGTGGCGCGATCGGCGTCATCGGACTCGTACTGATCGTCTACGTGGGTCTGACCGGCCCGAGCGTCGCCAACGCCAACCTCGCGGTCCTCGCCGTCTTCGTCGGCGGGCGCGCGGGGTTGGTGACCGTCGCGTACCTGCTCGGGAACCCGTGGCCCGCCGTGAACCCGTGGCGGGCGCTCTCGCGGGCGTTCCCGAGCGGCTTCGTCGAGTATCCCGACCGATGGGGCGTCTGGCCCGCCGTCTGCGGCCTGCTCGCGATCCTCTGGATCGAGATCGTCTTCCCGATCAACACCGTTCCCGGAACGTTGGTGATGGCGGTGCTTGGCTACAGCGGCTACACGCTCGCGGGCGCGGTCGCCTTCTCGCCCACGACGTGGTTCCGCTACGGCGACCCCCTCGGGGTGCTCTTTCGGTACTACGGCGCGGTCGCGCCGATCCAGCGCACCGACGAGGGGATCGAGCTCGTTCTTCCGGGCGCGAGGCTCCGCGAGGACGGCATCGTCGACGGCACGAGCGGGGTGGCGTTCGTCCTCCTGCTCGTCTGGGAGCTCACCTACAGCGCCTTCATCGTCGTCCCCTCGGGGATCGCGACCGTCGAGTTCGTCGTCGGACTCGGGGTCCCGCCGCTCGTGACCTACGCGCTCCTGCTGCTCGTCGGGTACGGGCTCTTCCTCGGTAGCTACTGGCTCGCGACCCGCTACGCCAAGCGCCTCGCCGAGACCTACGTCACCCGCCGACGGCTCGCCGTGCGGTTCGCGCCGCCCCTGTTGGCGATCGCCGCGGGCTACCACCTCGCCCACTACTTCACCTTCTTCGTCTCGCTCAGCCCCTCGCTCGCGTTCGCACTGAGCAGCCCGTTCTCACCGCCGCTGCCGCCTGTCACGCTGGTGTTGCCGGACTGGTTCGGACTCCTCGACGTCGCGTTCGTCCTCGCGGGCCACCTGCTCGCGATCTGGGCGGCCCACGCCGCCTCGTTCTCGGTCTTCCCGAGCCGGCTGCAGGCGATTCGAAGCCAGTATCCCTTCGTGGTCGTGATGATCCTCTATACGATGGTGAGCCTGTGGCTGATCTCCTCGCCCACCGCCGGCCCGGCGTTCGTCGGCTGAGGCGCAAGCCGTAATACCGCGACTCCCCGAGGGCCGACATGGACCGTCGCGGCTTTCTGAGATCCGGTGCCCTCCTGGGCTCGGTCGGACTGGCGGGCTGTCTCGGCGCCTTCGAGACCCAGTCGGCCTGGCGCGACCCGCCGATCGTCGAGAACCGCCCCGAGGCTGCCTACATCCCCGCCTCGACCGAGGAGATGGGGACCTACGGGGTCATGGAGGCCGACGGGTACACCGTCGCCCTGCTGTACACCTACCCCCACCGCTTCTGGACGATCACCGGCACCGAGACCAACCGGGTCGAGATCACCGACGACGACTCGCTGCACCTGATGGCGAGGGTCTGGGAAACGAACTCGAAGACGGTCGTTCCCGCCGCCATACAACTGACCGTCGAGGGGAACGACTCGCTCCCCTACTCGGGACAGCTCTGGCCGATGCTCTCCCAGCGCATGGGGTTTCACTACGGCGACAACCTCGCGATCGACGAGGAGGGCGAGTACGCCGTCACGCTCCGGATCAACCCCGCCGACGCTCGCGGCGTGGGCACGCTCGCGGGAGCCTTCGAGGAGCCCCGAACCGTCGAGACGACCTTCGAGTACGACACCGACGAGGTCTACGACCTCGGGTTCGACCTCGTCGCCGAGCAACGACGGGGACGACGCGGCGAGCTTCCACTGATGGAGCACGGCGAGATGGCACACGAGGGCGGTGGCGATCACGCCGGTATGCCCCAGCCGACCGTCCCGCCGGCCGAGGAGTTTCCCGGCGAGGTCCTCGGCACCGAGGGAAGCGGCGGCGCCGAGTTCGTCGTCTCCCACCTCGACCAGGAGCGCTTCGACGGGTCGTATCTCGCGGTCTCACCCCGGACGCCCCACAACCGGGTGATGCTCCCGCTGATGGCGCTGTCGGCGAGGGTGAATCGAGGGGAGGAAACCGTCTTCGAGGGGGCGCTCGCGGGGACGCTCGACCCGGAACTGGGCTTTCACTACGGTGCGTCGACCGGGATGGAGAAGGGAGACGCCGTGCGGATCGGGATCGAGTCGGTGCCGCAGATCGCACGACACGACGGCTATGAGACCGCCTTTCTGGAGATGCCCGCGATCGAACTACGGTACTGAGAGAATCACTCGACGTAGTCGATGTCCTGCAGTTGGCCGCTCGTCTGTTGTTCGGTCCCCTCGTCCTGCCGGCCGTAGATCTGGGGCGAATCGACGCCGGTGACGACGATCATCGTGCGCATCGCGCCTTCGAGTTCCTCGTCGACCGAGGTCCCCCAGATGATCCGAGCGTCGGGGTCGATCCGCTCGTAGATCTCCTCGACGACGCCCTCGGCCTCCTCGATCGACATGTCGTTGCCCCCGGTGACGTTGACGAGCGCGGAGTTCGCCCCCGAGATGTCGACGTCCAAAAGCGGGGAGCGAAGCGCCGACTTGACCGAGTCCTTGGCCTTCGACTCGGAGTCGCTCTCGCCCAGTCCGATCATGGCGACGCCGCCCTTCTCCATCACCGTACGCACGTCGGCGAAGTCGAGGTTGACCAAGCCGGGCTTGGTGATCAGCTCCGTGATGCCCTTCACCGAGCGCATGAGCACCTCGTCGGCGACCTTGAACGCCTGACGAACGGGGAGCTTGCCGACGGCGTCGAGCAGGCGGTCATTGGGGACGACGATCACGGTGTCGGCGACGTCCCGGAGGCGTTCGAGGCCGGCCTCGGCGTTCGTTCTCCTGACTTCGCCCTCCGCGGTGAAGGGGGTGGTGACGATGGCGATGGTGAGCGCGCCCGACTCGCGGGCGGCCTTCGCGACGACGGGAGCGGAGCCGGTACCGGTGCCCCCACCGAGGCCGGCGGTGACGAACACCATGTCCGAGCCCTGGATCGCGTCGTTGACCTCGTCCTGGCTCTCGAGGGCGGCCTCCTCGCCGACCTGCGGGAGCGATCCGGCGCCGCGCCCGCGGGTCTTCTGTTCGCCGAGCAGGATCTTGGTGTCGGCCTCGATCTCCACGAGGTGCTGGACGTCGGTGTTGGCGGCGACGAGCTTCGCGCCGTGGATGCCCTCCTCCTCCATCCGGTTGACGGTGTTGCCGCCGGCACCGCCACAGCCCACGACCGTGATGTTGGTCTGGAGGTCCTCGAGAACGTCGCGCAGTTCCTCGTCGGTCATCTGCCCCGACTGGCTGACCTCGGGGGTGACGCCGTCGCCGTCACCGTCGTCCTCTTGTACCGTCGCGTGCTCCTCTTCGTCGCTCTCGACGGCGTCCTGAATGATCGAGTCCATCTCTTGCGGGCTCGTAATGTACCCATCGTAATGATTGTTCCCTTTGACGTCCGACGGGCGTGTGACGCGCTCACGGCGAATACGACAGCTCTCTGACCCGCTCGGTGAACACCGCCTCGGGCTCGATCGTCCGTCCTCCGATCTCGACCATCTGGCCCGACGCGAGTTTGCCGAACGCGGGCCCCTCGGGTACCCCGAGGGTCGCCGCCTTCTCGGGGTCGAACGCCCGCTCGCGCACCACGACACCCTCCGGGCCCCGTTCGACCTCGTACTCGCGTTCGAGAAGCGAGACGAGATCGTCGAGGAGCGCCTCACGATCCTCGTCGCACGCGAAGGCCGCCCGCTCGCCGATCTCGGTGCCGTTCTCGGCGGTCTCGAGGGCGAGCGTATGGCGCTCGACCGTTTCGCGGGCCGCCTCGGCGTCGACCGCGCGGACCGTCTCGATCACCTCGACGGGCAGCGGGCGGGCCTCAAACTCGCCCGCCTCGCGCTCGCCGAACCGAAGCCCCTCGTCGACGCCCCCCAGTTCGGTTTCGAGGCGTTCGACCAGATCGAGGTCGTTCTCCCCGACCTCCCGAAGCCACGTCTCGCTAACGACGCGATAGCCAAGCTCCTCGATGGCCGATTCGAGTTCCGGATGGTCGCCGTCGATCACCGCGAGTTCGGCCCCGCTCTTCTCGAAGGCCGCCTCGATCACGTCGGGATCGAGCGGTCCCATCGCCTCCAGACACCAGTCGGCGCCGATGTGCCCGACCGCCCACGGCGTCTCCCGCACGACCCGCGTGGCACGTGGAACGTAGTGGCCGCCGCCGAAGGCGACGACCTGCTTCTCCCCATGGGCGATCCCGTCGAGCCCGAGGATCGAGCGGGCGACCGCCCGGGCCCCGGCGTCGTCGCTCCACTGGGCCTCGTCGCTCCCTAACTCCGCGAACAGCGAGGGCGCGCCCACCGAGGTCGGCCCGTGATGCGTACACTCCATGCCGACCTCGTAACCCTCGGGGGCGTGCTCGCGGAAGTTCTCGAGCAGCCGTTTGTGCGCCGCCGGGGCGGCCGCCGCGAGCTCGCCGTCCTCGCCGCCGAACTCCGCGGGCCCGAAGTTGCCGGTGAAGTGGGCGGTCAGGAGCGGGCCGGTCTCGCCCGAGTGCCGCGAGGCGAAGACCACCAGGTCGGGTTCGGAGAAGGCGCCGGCGACCCCTTCGAGTTCGAGGTGCCACTCCGCGAAGGTGCGAAGCTCGAAGTCGGCCGTCCCGCCGTCGCGCTCGAGGGTGTAGTACGTACCGCCGCCTTCGTCGTCGGGCCGGGCCGGGTCGCTCTCCGGGTGCCAGTCGGCGAGCTCAAGCAGTCGTTGGCCGATCAGTTCGGAGGCCGAGTCGGCGCGACTGACGACGATTCCGATCACCCGCGTCGGTACGCGGGCGGGAAACAAAAGCCGGTCGGGATCAGTCGGCTCCCTCGGGACGGGCGTCACGCGGGCGGAGGGCGTCCCGAACGGTCGCTTCCGTCCGGGCGAACAGGGCCCGGAGTTCGTTCCGGCGGGTGACGAGCAGGTAGCCTCCGAGCAGGAGGTAGACGACGGTGTAGGCGTAGAGGACGTCGATGCTCAGTGCCCCGGCGACCGCCTCCGGATAGACGCGGATGATGGCGAACTCGATTGCGACCTGCGAGACGAACAGGACCAGCAGGGTAACGGCCTCGCGCATGGTGATCTCGAAGTTCGAGAGGATGGCGAGCGCGAAGAGGCTCTGGGCGGCGGTGATCCAGATCTCGGCGACCTGCTTCTCGTCGAAGGGAAGCCCGCCGAGGTGGCCCGCGGCGATGGAGTAGACGACCGCGAGCGTCCCGATCAGCAGCGTCCACTGGTTGAGCTTCGAGG
>CAYVQH010000114.1:0-6134 GCA_964454105.1 uncultured Halobacteriales archaeon
CGAGGTTGTTGTAGTACCGTTCGAGGTTGTAGACGCGCTCGCCGGCCTCCATGAGTTCGTCCTCGCTGACGTCGAGGCCGGTCATCCCGTTGTACTGCAGCACGTACTCCTCGATGCCCTCCGCGAAGGCGTTGAACTTGCAGATGTCGAAGGAGTCGCTGATGGCGTGCAGGTCCTGGAAGGTCGCGGTGAGTTCGCCCTTGCCCTCGTACTCGTAGGGGTCGACCTTCTCCGGGATGCCGAGTATCTCCGCCGCAGGGGTGTAGCCCCGCAGGTGACACGCGCCGCGGTTCGAGGTGGCGTAGCCGATGCCCATCCCCTTCATGCAGCGGGGGTCGTAGGCGGCGATCGCCTGGCCCTTGACCGAGAGCTTCGAGTCGTGGGCATCGACGGCGTCGGCGACGCCCTCCTGGCCCTCCGCCAGCAGGTCCGCGAGCTCGCCGTCGCGGTTGGCGATCCTGGTGATCATCTCGATCATCTCCTCCTCGTCGCCCCAGTCGATCCCGTTGCCGTCGCCGACGTCGTCGAGCTTGCCGCGCTCGGTCAGCTCCATCGCCATCGCCATGATGTTGCCGACCTCGATGGTGTCGACGCCCACGTCGTTACACCGGTCGATCATCACGGCGATCTTGTCGCGGTCGTCGTTCGCGGAGTTCGTCCCCAAGGCCCACGCGGACTCGTACTCGAAGGACTCCATCCGGACGTTCATCTCCTCGCCCTTGTGCATCGTCTGGACCTCGACCTCCTTCTTACAGGCGACCGGACAGGAGTGACAGGTCGGTTCGTCGACGAGGATGTTCTCGCGGACGTTCTCGCCGGAGACGCGCTCGGCGTCGATGTCGACGCCCTCCGCGTCGCGCATGCTCTCCGTCGAGGTGTAGCGGCCGTTCTTCGTCGGGAGGCCGTCCATCTCCTCGCCGATGTTCATCAGGACGTTCGTCCCGTACATCGAGAGGCCGCCCTCGTTGGGCGCGGTGACGTCCGACTCCTGGATGAGCTGCATCGCCTGCTGGTGGCCCTCCATGAATGTCTCCTTGTCGGCGGGTTTGGGCATCTTCGTGCCCGATTTGATCACGACCGCCTTGAGGTTCTTGTTGCCCATCACACAGCCGGTGCCGCCCCGGCCCGAGGCCCGGTCGTCCTCGTTCATGATACAGGCGTATTTCACCTGGTTCTCGCCACCCGCGCCGATCGCCATCACGCTCAGGTTCTTGCCGACGTTGCCCTCGACCTCCTCGCCGAGTTCGTCGATCGTGTCGTGGACGCCCTTGCCCCAGAGATGGGAGGCGTCGCGAAGCTCGACCTCGCCGTCCTCGACGTAGGCATAGACCGGTTCCTCGGACTTGCCCTCGAACAGCAACCCGTCGAAGCCGGACCACTTGAGTCGCGCACCCGACCAGCCGCCGTGATGGGAGTCGGTGACGGTTCCCGTCAGCGGCGACTTCGTACAGATGGCGATCCGGCCGCTCATCACCGTCTGAGTCCCGGTTAACGGTCCGTTCATGAACGCCAGCATGTTCTCGTCGCTCATCGGGTCAACGTCGGGTCCGTTGTCGAAGACGTACTTGACGCCGAGTCCGCGCGCGCCGATGTACTTCTTCGCGTCCTCCTCGTCGATGCTCTCGTAGTTCACGTCGTCCTCGGAGAGGTCGATCCGTGCGACGTGATCCTGGAATCCGCCTAAGTCGGTCATGGTAATCTACGATAGTTACGTTGGGGACGCACGGCGTTAGTTCTTGCCACACGACCGTAACCGCTATCGATTACCATCGCACGTCGAACGCTCCCTCGGGGAACCGGTGTTCATCCGGTCGTCGGCAGTTTTACGGCTCAACGAACCGATATCGGTGTATGTGCGTACTGGTAACGGGTATCGGTAGAGCCGACCCGGCGGACCGTGCGATCCGGCGACCGACGACCGACCCGAACTCGATCGACGCTTCGGCAACTCGATTGGCTGAGGTGAGCGGATGAGGCTCCCCCCCTCGATCGTCGACGCCGTCGACGCCCTCGAACGGAGCGAGTACACCGGATCGAACCGCTGTCTACCGTGTACGGTCGTGAACGTCCTGCTCGCGCTCGCGCTCGTCATCCCCCTATTCCTCGTCTCCGTCCCGCTCGGGTCGATCGCGCTCGCCGGCTGTCTGCTGGCCGTCTATCTCCGCGGCTACCTCGTGCCCGGGACGCCGGAGCTCACCGAGCGATATCTGCCGGGACCGGTGCTTCGCGTGTTCGGCAAGGGGCCGACTCCGCCGTCGACGCTCGGCGATCTCGACTCGAATGACGTCTGGACGACCCTCGAAACCGGCGGGGTCGTGACGCGAAGCGCCTCCGACGGCCTCGACCTCGACGATCGGTTCCGGGAGCGCTGGCGGGCGGCGATCCGCACGAACCGGGAGCGCGATCTCGGGGAGGAGGACGTCGCCGCCGTGGCGGGGATAGGGGAGGTCGTTCGGCGCGGCGAGCGGTCGTTCTCGACCGGGGACGGCCGGCTCCTCCGCTGGGACTCCGACGGCGCGCTCCTCGCGGACGTCGCGGCGGCCGCGGTGCTCGACGATCGGTTCGAGGACTGGTCGGCCCTCGACCCCTCGACGCGCCGCGACCTCCTGAAACGGCTCCGTCTCCTCCTCGATCGCTGTCCGACCTGCGGGGAACCGACCCGGCGGAACCACGAGCGCGTCGATCCGTGCTGTCAACCCGCTCACACGGTCGTCTGGACCGAGTGCCCCTCCTGTGGGGCGTTCCTCGGCGAAGTCACGGCTACGGACCCGGCCGATGGACTCGGCCCCTCGGCCGAAACCGCTCGGGCGACGACCTGATCGTCGGTTCCGGGTCTTCCTTCCGATCGACGGACCCCGTCTCAACATCCCTGTTCACCGATATCGCATAACACGATGGTTAAGTAGGAGTATCACGATAGTCCATGTATGTCGAGCCAGCTCCCGAACATCAAGGTCGGACGGGACGCGGAGGCGGACATGGATCCCGAAGACCTGCCCCTCCACCGGGTCGAGTACCTCAACTACCGGGCGATCACCGAGAACGGGTGGGACATCGACGACGACGACCTCTTCGAGAAGGCCGCCCGGGCGGACCTCGACGAGGCGGACCACGGCACGTTCGAGATCAGGGGGACGCGCTATCTCCTCGATGCCGCCGAGGACCACGGTTACGACTGGCCCTTCGAGTGTCGGGCGGCCTCGTGTGCCAACTGCACCGCCATCCTCAAGGAGGGTGAACTGGAGATGGACATGGATCTGATCCTCAACGAGGAGGAAGTCGAGGAACGCAACATCTACTTGACCTGCCAGTCGATCCCGGCCTCCGAGGAGGTCAAGATCGTCTATAACGCCATGTATCTCGACTACCTCCAGGACCGCGTGATCGGCGTCCGCGAAGTGTAATCGATCAGTCCAACTGCTCGATCGCTTCGCGGAGTTGCTCGTCGGCCGAGGCGCTCATCACCAGTTGGTCCTCCTGGTATCGCTTGACCTCCGAAACGTCGAGATCGACGTCGTCCGTCTCGCCGAGCGCTTTCAGGACCTCCGCCAGCAACAACGTCTGGACTTCGAGTTGGCTTTCGAGCGTGTTCAGCTTCGTGAACGTCCGTTCGGCGAAGGCGGTGAGCGACTCGGAGAACTCCGAGAGGTTCGCCTCGTTCTGGGCGAGGCGGCGCTCGCCCAGGCTGATCCGTGCGAAGTCCTCGACGTCCGCCAGTTCGTCCTCCACCTCCTCGATGCGGTCCTCGATCTCCTCGGTACGCTGGTCGATCAGCGCCTCGATTCGGTAGTCGACCGTCGACTCGTTTCCGTCGTCCGTCTCGACTGTTACGCCGTCTCCCGAAGACATGTGTTCACAATCATCACTATTTGCCATATACTTTTGGTCGGGGCCCGATCAGTCGCGGGTCGGTGGCGTGTCCGGACGCTCGGCGGCCTGCAGGATGAACGATCGTTCCGGCGGCGGGACGACCCGGAGCTCTATCGACCGAACGAGCCGGTAGTACTTGCGGTTGCCCCGCCGATAGTGATCGACTATTCCCGCCTCTTCCAGCGTTGAGAGGTGGTGAACCGCCGTTTTCCCGTCCATTCCGACGGCCTCCGTCAGCTCCGAGACGTACTTCGGCCCGTGAGAGAGTTCGCGGATGATCCGCAGCCGTGGCGTACTCCCCAGCACGTCGATCAGTGACACATCGAGTCCGTTGTTACCGATCTATCATAGCCATTACCCTCGACCGGTCGAGTGACACGTATTTAATATCCGTCGAGTGGTAGCAATAGCCATGGGAGAGAACGTCGAGTTCCCGGACAAGGAGGAACGCGAGCGCAGGATCATCACCGACGGCTTCTTCGAGCGGGAGATCTACCTGTCCGGGGGCGAGACCGCGTCGTTCCTCCGGGGGCTGGCCGACGCCATCGAGAGCGATACCCAGCTCACCGTCTCGGGGGATGACTGGGAGATCCCGTTTCGCTATCGCGAACCGATCGAGGTCGAGATCGAGTTCTCCAAACAACGGGAAGGGGAACTCGAGATCGAGGTGGAGTTCTCGGAGGCGCGCGACGAGGGAAGCGGCCTCAGCGTGAGCTGATCGATTCGGTGTACTACTTCGGCCTGTACCACTGGCGACGACGGCTTCGAGCGGTGTTGCTCGGCGCCGCGGCGCTCATCGGCGCCACGCTCGTGGGACGCAACGCCTCCCGTCGAACCCGTACGTTGGCCGGCGTGGTGGCCATCGTCGCCATCGTCCGCGCCGGACGGGCGAGCGCGAAGCTCCTTCGCCCCCCGCCGTGGACCCTCGAACGCCACAAGTACGACGCGCTGGTGGCCGAGCTTCCCCTCGAAGGGGCGACCGCGGTTCTCGACGTCGGCTGCGGAACGGGCCGGTCGCTCGTCGGGCTCGCACCCCACCTCTCCGAGGACGCGTCGATCGTCGGCCTCGACGTCTTCGATAGTCGAGTCATCCTCGGCAACGCTCCCGCCCTCGCGCGGCGAAACGCCCGTAAGGCGGGGATCGACGTGACCCCGATCAGGGGCGACGCCGCCCGGCTCCCCGTCGCGACGGGATCGCAGGAGGTCGTCACCGCCTGTCGCGTCCTGCACGACCTGCCCGCAGAGGACCACGGACGCGCGCTCGAGGAGATCCGCCGGGTCTGTGCGCCCGACGGCGTTCTCGGCGTTCTGGAACTGCCCATCGTACCCGAGGGGCTCGAAAGAGATGCGGAGACGTACTGGCGCGATCGGGTCACAGAGGCGGGATTCTCGGTAGAGACAGTGAAGCGGGTCGAGCGAAAGCGCGGTGGCGAGCCGTACGTCGTCCTCGTCGCCGTCCCCATCGGGTGACACAGCACTGGTAAACCGCAGCACTCGATGCTGACGAAACGATAGATACGGAAGTCCACTCCCTCATTCGTTACGTCGCGATACCCACCCTCGTATCGACGGACGACCGAGTAACCACCACCCGGCGAGCAGAAGGACACCTCCGGCGATAGCGGTGATAACCACCGGTGCCGGGTCGTCGCCAGAGGTAACGAGCGGGCCGCCGACCGACGCGCCGAACAGAAGCGAGACCGCTCCGATGACCAGACAGACACCGCCGCCTGCGCGAAGGACGGTAGATCGGTTCCCGGACTGGAGCCGGCGGGCCGCCGCTGTCGCGACGATCGCCAGCAGGTAGAGAAAGAGGAGGAATCCGACGGGATGATACGGAGTCAGGACTGGAAGAACGACCTCAACGACGTCGTATGCGACGATTAGCAGGTAGATCGGGATCTGTAGCGGTTGAAACTCGACGATTCCCACGAGATAGAACCCCATGATTACTGCGTAGGCGACCGCGACGTCGCGGCCGAGAAGGGTCCGTCGAAGCCTCCGAAGAGCAATCATACCGAACCATACATCTAAAATAACAAATAGACATCTGACACGACGGCGACTGTCCTCACACAATCCGCAGGAGGCAGGAGCCTCCCTTGGGCGGAGCGCCGATCGCGAGCGTACGGCTGGTATCGGTTTCGCCTCAAAAATACGAATCCGGTCCGCGGTGTCGGCCTACGCCTCCATCGAGAAGATGAGCAGCCGGTCGTCGCGCTTGCCCCGTCGCAGCCAGCCGCTGCCGCCGACCTGGATCGCGA
>CAYVQH010000115.1:0-6102 GCA_964454105.1 uncultured Halobacteriales archaeon
TCGCTCATCAGCGCGCTCGTCTCGCGCCAGTAATGCCCCACCAGTGTACCGAGTGCGGCCACACGTTCGAGGACGGCTCCAAGGAGATGCTCTCGGGCTGTCCCGAGTGTGGCGGCAACAAGTTCCAGTTCCTCCCCGAGGACGCGACCGAATCCGAACCCACCACCGAGACCGAGTCCGACGAACCGTCGGTCCCTGATCCGTCGGAGCCCGCCGACTCCCCGAGTGGTGAGGACAGGGCACAGGCCGACGCCCGCTCGGCGGTCGTCGGTGACGACGAACTGCCGACTGCGACGTCCGGGACTCGACCCGAACCCGAGTCCGAAACGGAGGAACGACCCGACCTCTCGCGGCTGCGCGAGGAACTGAACGACCAGTTCGAGAGCATCCGGATCGTCGACCATGGCCAGTACGAGCTCAACCTGATGGAGCTCTACAAGCGCGAGGAGTTCATCATCGCGCTCCAGGAGAACGGCCGGTACGTCATCGAGGTGCCCGAGTCATTCCGTCGCGGTTCCGATAACTGACGGCCTCGAGACCTCAACTGGTCGATAACCCCTTCGTTTCGCCTGCAACTCGTCCATACTCACCGAGAAGCGTCGATATCGTAGCCCCGTTCCACTCGAAAACAGGGTCGGCTCGTCTCGAACGTCGAAACGATCGGATGCTCACCCTTTATGCGTTCGGATGACGACGCACTCGACATGAGCCAAGCTACGAAGGTCGTCGTGGGAACGGTCGCCGTCTCGGCGGCGCTGTCGCTCGCGCTGGTCGTGTACTACGCCTTCCTCATCTGATGTTCGATGAGCGCGCCCTGTCGTCCGAACTCGCACGAGTCCGCGAGGGACACGCGCCCGACTGTCTCGTTCTCGACTGCGAGGGCGACTTCGAGACCCTGCCGCCGGACGCGCTCGACGATCTGGCGCTGTTGACGGACTCGATCTCGCCGGTCAGCCATCCCGACGAGTGGCTTCCCGCGGACGCCCCCGAGACCCTCCGGCGGTACGCGGGATCGGATCTCGTCGTCGGGATGCCAGGCGACGGCAGCGTCGCGTGGACCGCACAGACGACGCCGCCGATCTGTTTCGTCAAGGCGCGCGTCGAGGGCGTTCCCGAGTCGTTCGTCTCCTTTCTGATCGCCGAGGCGCTCGTCGAGATCGGTCTCGGTCTCCCCGAGAGCTTTCTGGGCTTCTTCCGGGAGGAGTATCCCGCACTCGCGCGGGCGACCCCGCTCGATCCGAACGCCACCTACCAGATCGCCGCGGCCCTCTTCACCGGCTGGCGGGGCCTCCACACCCGCGGGACCTTCGCGGACTGGGAGGACGAGAAGCCGACCCTCCACGCCGCCTGGACCGACGCCGGCGAGCGCCTCGAGGGACGGATCGGCGAGCTCCCCTCGCTGGTCGCGACGGGCGAACTCGACTTCCCGGAGGCGACCGAGCTCGCCTGCGGCGCGATCAGACACGGGCTGGACCTGCCCGCGCCGTTCGACGCGCTCGATACCCGGGCCTATCGCGAACACGGTGCGTCCTTCGCGGTACGGTGGGCCGAGAAGACATTCGACGCGGTCTAGAGCGATTCAGAACTCACAGCTCACGCTGCCGTCGGCGTCCAGATCGATCACGCCGTCGAACAGGTCGACGTACTTCTCGGTGGTCTCGGCGTCGTGGACCTCCTTCGAGAGGTGAAACAGGCCCACGGCGTCGTGTTTCTCGAGCAGGTCGAGCAGCTCGACCATCGCGTCGTACACCTCGCTTTCGTCCGCGTAGTACGCGAGTTCCGTGACCGAATCGACGCTCACGCGCACCTTCCCGTCGTGTTTCTCGAGGAAGTCACGGGCCTGTTTGACGATGCCGTCGACGTCGTCCGGCGCGGAGACGTAGTGGACCCCCTCGCCGCTGCGTCGGGAGTAGCCCCGTTCGACCGAGAGGGTGTCCAGAATCACCGCCCGTGACTCGTCGACGTCGTAGTACTCGAGTTTCTGGGTGACCTCGCGGGCGGTGGTTCGCGTGGAGATGACGAGGAAGTGATCGGTGTCGGTCACGAGAAAATCGGTGTCGATGCGGTCTGTCTCGCCCGTGCTCGGGTGCAACAGGAGGACTCCTGTCCCTCCCGGGATCGTTTCGGGTGCCTCCTCGATGGCGAGGGCGTATTCCATATCGCATGCCCGACCGGCGCGGACTTAAGCCTGCGGATGCCGGGAGCTTCCGAACCGGTTTTGCCCCTGCCAGCCCTGTTTCGGCCATGAGCGTCCGCGAGGAGTTCGACGACTGGGCCGCCGAGGGTCGCGACAGGGGGATGGAGGACCGCCACTGGCATACCGCGAAACACGCACTCGCACGGATGCCGATCGAGGAGGACGACGTCGTCTTCGACCTGGGCACCGGATCGGGCTACGCGCTTCGGGCGCTTCGCGAGACCAAGGGAGCGGGCCGGGGCTACGGCCTCGACGGATCGCCCGAGATGGCGCGCAACGCCCGGTCGTACACCGACGATCCCGCGATCGCCTTTCTGGTGGGGGATTTCGACGTCCTTCCGCTCGCGACCGATAGCGTCGACCACGCTTTCTCGATGGAGGCCTTTTACTACGCCGAGGATCCCCACCACACCCTGCGCGAGCTCGCGCGCGTGCTCCGTCCGGGCGGCACCTTCTACTGTGCGGTCAACTACTACGAGGAGAACGTCCACTCCCACGGCTGGCAGGAGGAGATCTCCGTCCCGATGACTCGCTGGTCGCGCCGGGAGTACCGCGAGGCCTTTCGCGGAGCGGGCTTTCACGTCGCCGAACAGGACAACCTCCCCGACCGCGAGATCGAAATCCCCGACGCGGAGGAGTTCCCGACCGACGACTGGGGAACTCGCGAGGAGATGGTCGAACGCTATCGTACCTACGGCACCCTGCTCACCGTCGGCGTCGTCCCGTAGCTCCACTCGAAACATACCCCGTCTCACCGAGGTGTTTCGACCCGATCGTAGGGCGGCTCGTCACGAATCGACGGGTGCGCGATCCGATTCCGGGATCGATGCCCTCATCGCCCCATCGTTTCAGGCTAGTTATTATCCGTTATAAAACCGTGTGGTCCGATCACAACCCCTCCGTTTCGGCTGGAATCAGAGCATCCAGCCGGCGATTCGCGGGGTGAGAAACGCCTCGACGAACGAGGCCAGAACGAACACGGCCGCCAGCCCACAGAGCACCCAGAACGCGAAGCGAAGCTCTCGTGCGACCGCGTCGTCGTCGATTCCGCCGCGTGCGCGTCGCCAGGAGACGTGGCCGAGACGGAACCCGACCGCACCCGAGACGGCGAGCGCGGGAACCTCGATCAGCCCGTGGGGAACGATCAACGCCGCGACCGACGGGAGATCGGCGCTGATCCCGGCAACGAGACCGACGACCGCGCCGTTGAACAGCAGGTTCACCGCGGTCGGGATCCCGAACGCCAGCCCCGCGAAGCTCTGGCCGAGCGCGACCAGCCAGTTGTTCGCGGCGATCGTCGTGAACGTCCCGACCGGGAACGCGCCGAAGACGGTCGTCGGGTCCTCGATGGGCCCGGTCTGGATCGTGAACCCGCCGACGGCGAGGTAGCCGCCGACCGTCCCGAGGCCGAACAGCGCCAGCCCGACCCCGGTCAGCGCGAGGCCGGTTCCCGACAGCGCGAACGACCGCAACGAGCCGAGACTCCGGTTCCAGCCGGACCGGAGCCGCGTGCCGACCCCGGGTCCCTCATCCGACCCCGAGAGCAGGGGCGACGCCTCGATCCGCTCGCGGTCGGCATAGATCGCCGTCTTCAGGAGCTGTAGGAAGGGTGTGACCACCAGCAACGAGAGGACCGCGCCGAGCTGTGACACCCCGAGCGCCGACAGTGCCGCCGCCACTCCCGTGACGGCGCTCGCGACCCCCAACGCGATGACGACGTAGACCACGAACGCGCCCGGTCGTCGGCGGACGAATCCGGCCCCGCGTTTGAGGCCGGCGATCGACCCCACCCGATCGACGACCACCGCCTGGGGGGCGAAGACGAACACGACGGCGATCGCGACCAGCGCCAGCAACCACAGCGGGGCAAGCAGTGCCGCCCCGACCGCGACGACCAGTCCGACACCGGGATCCGCGCCGTAGACCGCGCCCGCGACGAAGACCACGAGCCCGTAGACGACCGTCACCAGCAGGTACAGACCGTATTCGAGGAGGCGGAGGCCGACGAACGGCTTGACGTCGCGGATCGCGCCCGAGACTCCCGCCCTGACCGGACGACGATTCCGAAGCGCGGCGTGGACGGTGTGGATCCGCCCCGCGTGGAAGGCGGCGCCGACGACGAGCCAGACGACGAGCCCGAGCAGGACCGAGAGACCGAGAACCGCCACGACGCCCGGCGTGAGGAGGCCGGAGACCGCCTGATCCAACTGCTCCGTCGGGAGGGCCTCGGGATCGACCGATTCGGGGTCGGTTCCTTCGAGGGCCTCGACGTCGATCGACCTGAACGCCGCCTCGAGGGGGGCGAGGCGTCCTTGGACGAGCAACAGGAGGTACGCGACGAACAGCCCGACCAGGGGGATCGTCCGTGCGACCGTGCCCGCGCCGTAGCCGGCGAAGTACGCGGGCAGGACCGCCGCGGGCTTTTCGACCAGCGTCGAGAGCGCGGCGTCGAGCGCGTCGGTGACCTTCATTCATCAGTTATCCGTCTGTTAGTCGCATAATCATTGTGCCTCGCCGGTCCCGGCGTCCGGCCGATAAACGCTTTCGGTCTCCCCTTCCGTGGTCTCGTGATGCGGTACTCCCCTGGACTCCGGTGGCCGTGGGAATCGTTCTCGTCGGCGTCCCTGCTCGTGAAAGGGAGCCCCGACGGTCCATCGGGCCTCGACGGGGACGATAACGGCGGCGCTAGATCACGAGCGAGGCCGCCAGTCCCAGCAGGACGATCCCGAGCGCGAACTTCAGCCGTCCGGCCTCGATCCGGTGGGCGAGCCACCACCCGAGGGTGACGCCGACGAGGTAGGCGGCCGTGAGCAGGAACACCAGCGGGCTGACGACCGCGTTCAGAAGCAGGTAGTTGGCCGTCGTGAACAGCGCGGTGAACACGACGACGACCTGCGTGATCGCGATGGTCGCGAGCATGGGGACGCCGACGAGAACGAGTGCCGGGGCCGACAGTGCCGCCCCGCCGATCCCGAGCAGCCCGCCGAAGACGCCGATCACGAGGCCGATGGCGACGAACCCGATCAGGTCCCGTCCCTCGCGTCCGAGTTCGATCCGCGGTTCGAGGTCGCGGTACTCACGATAGAGGATGTTGCAGCCGACGGCCGCGAGCATCGCTGCGAGGATCAGCCCGTAGAGCTCCCGCGAGAGGTAGGCGTTGGCCTGGACGCCGACCCAGGTGCCGACGGCGGCCGCAGCGCTGACGACGCCCGCAACCCGCCAATCGATCTCGCCCGAGCGCGCGTAGATCACGCTTCCCAACACTGCACCGATGGTGAACGTCGCACTGGAGGTGCCCGCGACCTCTGCGCTCGAAAGCGAGGTCAACAGGTACAGGCCGGTGACGATGAGGATCCCGCCGGGACCGATGGTTGCAACGATGATTCCGCCGAGAAAGGAGAGCACGGTGAGTGCCAGAAGGATCTCGACGCCGAGCGCGAAGGCCATCGGACCGGCCTACTCGTGCGGGCCGGTTGAGGGTTCTCCTTGCAGAACGCCGAGCCGAACCGGTTCGCGTCCACCCACAGGCGAGCGCGTCAAGTGTCTCGAACCCCTCGTACGCTCAATGAGCGACAGCAGCTCCGGCCCGCTTCAGCCCGACCGGCCCGAGGCCGAGAAGCCCTTTCGCGTCGAGGCCCCCTTCGAACCCGCCGGCGACCAGCCTGAGGCGATCGAGCAACTGGCCGACGGTTTCCGGCGGGGCATGGACGAGCAGACCCTGCTGGGGGTCACGGGATCGGGCAAGACCAACACCGTCTCGTGGGCCATCGAGGAGATCCAGACTCCCACTCTAGTCATCGCGCACAACAAGACGCTCGCGGCCCAACTGTACGAGGAGTTTCGCAACCTCTTCCCGGACAACGCCGTCGAGTACTTCGTCAGCTACTACGACTACTACCAGCCCG
>CAYVQH010000116.1:0-6096 GCA_964454105.1 uncultured Halobacteriales archaeon
TCGAACGCCAGTGGGAGGGCCTCAGAACGGGCGCGCTCGCCCAGGCTCAACTCGGCCCCAACGAACACACCGTCCACAAGTTCCACCAGCTCGCTCAGGAGGCCTACGACTCGTGATCGCACCGTCCACCGACCAGTACTCGCCAGCACCCGAAACGGAATCTGAAATTCGACACCTATGAGCACGCAAGACCAGGCACCGTACGTCGCGTCCTGTCCGGAGTGTGACGTCGATCTGCGAACCGAAGAGCCGAACGAGATCGTCGCGTTCTACCGCCGTCACTATCGCGTGACGGGCCACGACGTGGAGTTCGAACGCGCACAGGTAGATCTCGCCGAGGACGTCGAAAGCGACGATCTCAAGGACGTCGTCTGGCAGCTGCAAGAGCAGTACGAGAACGGCGTCCCGATCGGCGTCGTCGCGGCGGCGATGTCCGACCGCGGACTATCGATCGGCGAGACGTTAGACGAGATCCACGAGGTGCGGATGACCGGCGGACTGTACGAACCGCAGGACGATCACCTCGGTGCGTTCTGACCGACCGTTTCGTTCGTCTTCGGGCTCACTGACTCGCGTTCGATTCGAAACGCCGGACGGCTCCCGCTCACCGCCGTCGCTCGTCGCGACGGTCACTCCTCGCGATCGGTCGCGTCCGTCTCGGGCCACTTCTCGTCGGGATCGATCGGTTCCACCGCGCGAACGAGTTCGTCTTCGGTGTAATCGCGGTCCTCGAGTCGCATGCTCCGGATCCGCCACTGGCGGCTCAGTTCCGGTTCGCCCTCGGGCCCGACTCGCCCGCCGTGAGTCCTGAAGAACGCTCCGCCGCGGCCGAGCCGCTTCCCCTCGTAGGTGTGCTGGTCGAAGACGGCGTCGTATTTTCCGCCGGGCTCGAGTTCGTCGACGGGATGGTCGTAGCGGGGCTCGCGGTCCTCCTCGCGTGCGGCCGCGCGCTCTTCGGAGAGTTCCCCGAAGTAATCGTCGGCGTGTGCGGCCTCGCGGGACGACGGCGCTCGAGCGGCCGCCAGGGCCGCGTGGACCGCACAGAGCCGCCCGCGCCAGGAGTCTTCCGACCACCGTTCGCGGGCCAGTTCCTCGTAGCGAGCCACCGTGAGCGCGACCTCGTGTCCGGCGCGCAAGTCCTCGACGACGTAGAGGTTGATCCGGTCCCAGAAGTTCCAGGCGTAGCCCGAACGGACCAGTTCCCACGCGGCCCACGCCGCGACCTCCTCGTCGGATCGCCGAACCGCCTTCTGGAGGAGACTCGAGACGACGTACCGGTTCGCCCCGGATTTGGTCTCGTTCTCACCGAGTTCGTCGCCGAAGTCGTCGCGCTCGGGTCCGGAGTCGGAATCGTCGTCCGTCGCGTCCGTCTCGTCGGTCCGAAGTTCGCCCTCGGTGCCGAACGTGGCCTGTTTCCCGTCGTCCATACCGGTTCTCTCGTCCGTCGACGGAAATAGCTGACTGGTCCGACCGACGGGCGGGCGACTCACCCCGATCGACCGTGTCCGACGATCCCCGGAAGCCGGTCGCGGTTCGGCCACCCGACTCGACTGTCGGTACGCTAACGGTACCGCTGATCTGTGAGAACGGACACCATGCACGGAACGTCCGATACTGCTCGCGTTAGTAACGATGCTCGCCTGGGGACTGTGGACGGTCTTCGCCAGGCCCGCAACGGATTCCGTTCTGTCGGAGACGGCGATGGGTATCTCCGACGCGACGGGGGCGCTCGTCGCCGGTACCTATATCGTCGCCACGCGGAAGATCACGACGGCCGTGGTCGACGACGGCTTATTCTACGCCGCGTTCGCCGGTATCGCGGTCGTCTTTCTGGAAAACCCATCAGGCGACCGCTCCGGTGGGAATCCTCTCAGCCGGGAGCGCCATCCGCTAATCGCGGACTGACCGAGACCGCGGACGAGTCGAGCGGATCGCGTGCGCTCGTGAAACACATCGTAACAGATTCGTTACTGCTTGGGCTCGCGAACGCCGCGAAGCGGTTACCGGTCTCCGGTCGCGGTCTCGATGACACCTTGCCGTAGTTCCGCTCGAGAGGGCCCCTCTGTCGTCGACGTCGCGATATCAGCGTGAGGCGCCGCCGGTCACGAACCGTGCACACTACGTTTGCACCCGCGTCCGACCGCTCGGATCGAGGGCAGCTCCCTTCGAACCCCGTGCGAAGCGACACGCTAGTCATCGTCGTCCTGTCCCTGTGGGCGTGAGGTATCGGTGTTCGCGGACGTGATCAACGTGTCCTCGTTCGTCAGCGTCGCCTCTCCCCGATAGTATTCGCGAGCGGTGACGTAACTCGCGTAGACGATCGCCAGGAGGAAGAGCGTGAACGGGAGCGCGAGCACCGGCGGGAACGCTTGCATCGCGTCGAACACCGGGAGTTCGAGCGTCATCACGCCGAGGAAGGAGAGCAGGACGCCCCACCACGCCCGGTTTCGAGCGTTCGGCTCCTCCGTGCCGAGCGTTATCGAAGAGAGGATGTACACGGCCGAGTCCAGGGACGTCACGACGTATCCGGCGATCACCAGGATGAGCAACACTCCCAGCAGGGGTGCGAGCGGCGTGAGAGTGACCGCAGTCGCGATCGAGGCGGGGATACCGCCGCTGGCAAACGCGTCGCTGACCGGCCCGACGTATCCCGGTGCGAGCACCCAGCCGCCGACGATGGAGTGCTGTATCCAGAGCAACACGCCGGGAATAACGACCAGGCAAACGAACGTCTCGCGAATGGTCCGTCCCTTCGACACGCGGGCGACGAAACTGCCGACGAACAGCCCCCACGCGGCCCACCACGCCCACCAGAAACTCGTCCACTGTTGCGGCCAATTGCCCGCAGCCGTCGGAGCGGAGTACAGCGAGAGGCGGAACATGTTGTTCAGCCACACGCCGCCGGCGTCGAGTCCGAGGTTAATCGTGAAGAGCGTCGGTCCGACCGCGAGGAGCAGCGCGAACGTGATCAACATGAGGACGACGGTGATCCGAGCCGCGTTGCGAATTCCGCTTCGCAGCCCCAACCAGACGTCACCGAGGAAGACCAGTCCGAGAACGCCGAACAGCCCGTACGTGAACAGCGTCGCGGGAACGCCGAACACCGTATCCAGCAGGGCGGCGAACACCTGCGCGGAGAACCCGATAGCCGCCGCGACACCGCCGATAATGGCGATTAGCGCCGCCAAGTCGACGGTCCAGTAGAGGAGCTCGTACCGGTCGTCGTCGAGGAACACCTTCAGCATCGAACTGAACTTGTACGAGTCCGTACCGCGCGTGTAGATGATCAGTCCGAACGCCAACGCGAACGGCGGATACCACATGGCGAGTCCCGGGAAGACCTCGTGGATGAACATGAACGCGAGCGCGAGCGCTTCGATCGAGGCCCCCGTGACCGGAAGCGGCTCCGGAGGCGGACTGTTCACGATGGAGATGGGCTCGCCGACGCCCCAAATGATGATCGATCCGCTGTACCCGACCGTGAACACCATGGCGAGCCACGAGAACAGATCGAACTCCGGCTCGGCGTCCTGCCCGCCGATCCGAATGTGGCCGTATCGTGAGAAGACCATGTACGTCGAGAAGACCAGGAGTACGAACCCGAGCAACATGAACCACCAACCGAAGTAGGTCAGCACCCATCCGAAGGCCTCGTTGAACGTATCGTTGAGGACCTGTGGGCTCCGAATCCCGATCGCTGCTAACGCCAGCAGCGCCCCTCCAGTGATGAAGAACAGGAGTTTCTCACCGACGTCTGCGCTTTCCAGACCGAATATGTGCCAGAGTTTCATTGTTTTTCGATGATGGAACGACACGGCTCCGTAATCGATCCCCAGTCCGGTGCGTGACTCATGTTATGTATTACCAGTGCATCTGCTATCCCAACCGAGAGCAACTTATGCTTTTCGACCATAGCGACGATTCGGTCGGAAAATTCGGCCGCGGATATCGAAACGAGAACCGTCGTCGGACGCGACCTCGGCGCGAACGACGGAGGATTCAGTCCCGTGCTCCATCTCTCGTATTCGGAATCGCTCGAGCGCGTCTCCGTCGCCTTCGGTCAGCGGTGGCGGAGACCGTCGCCTCGACCACGCCGCGATGTCACCGTCTCGTCGGTCGCGACGACACTGTCTCTCTGAACCCTCCCGTCAGAGTTCCGGCTCATCGAGATTGACGTAGACCGATTTCGTCTGCTGGTAGTGGTCGAGCACCTCCGTTCCGAGATCTTTTCCGATGCCCGACTCCTTGAAGCCGCCGTACGGCGCCTGCGGTAGGATCGGACCGTACTCGTTGACGTACACGAGCCCCGCTTCGATGTCCGCCGCCGCGTTGTGGACGACGGACGTCCGCTCGGTCGCGACGCCGGCCGCGAGGCCGAACTCGGTGTCGTTCGCGAGTTCGATCGCCTCGTCGTAGCTGGAGAACGTGTTGATCGTCTGGACGGGACCGAAGATTTCCTCCCGAGCGATACGCATGTCGTTCTCCACGTCGTCGAACACCGTCGGTTCGACGAACCAGCCGTCCCGGAGGTCGGAACCGTTCGGCGGTCCGCCGCCCGTAAGCAGGGTCGCGCCGTCGCTCTCACCGATGTCGATGTATTCCGTGACCGTCTCGTACTGGGACTCGGTAGTGAGCGGCCCCATCGTCGTCTCCTCGTCGAGCGGATCGCCGAGCGTGTAGGACTCGGCCTTCTCGACGAACCGGTCGACGAACTCCTCGTGAACGCTCTCGTGAACGATCGCTCGAGAGAACGCGTCGCAGATCTCCCCCGTGCTGTAGAAGATCCCGTCGGCGACGGCGGAAACCGCTTTCTCTAAGTCGGCGTCGGGAAACACGATGAACGGCGACTTCCCGCCGAGTTCTAACGTGACCGGGGCGACGTTTTCGGCGGCCGCCCGCATCACCCGCTGTCCGACGCCGACGCTGCCGGTGAACGAGATTTTGCGGACCCGATCGTGTTCAGTCAGTGCGCCGCCGACCTCTGACCCGGTCCCGGTTACGACGTTGAGCACGCCGTCCGGGAAGATGCCCTCGGACAGTTCGGCGATGCGGATCGTCGTCAGCGGGGCCTCGGCCGACGGCTTGAGCACGGTCGCGTTCCCCGTCCCGAGCGCGGGCCCGAGCTTCCACGCGGCCGCCCAGATCGGGAAGTTCCACGGCGTGATCTGTCCGACCACGCCGTAGGGCTCCTTCCGCGTGTAGAGGTGCAGATCCTCGGACGTCGACACCTGTCTCCCGTCCTGACTGCGGCCCTGACAGATCGACGCGTAGTATTCCAGGGTTCCGATCGCCCCTTCGACCTCTCCTCGAGCCTGCGACATCGGCTTCCCGGTGTCTACGCACTCCAGGAACGCCAGCTCGTCGACGTGATCGCGGAGCACGTCGATCCATTCGAACATGCGCCGAGATCGCTCGGCAGGGGTCGTCTCCGACCACTCCTCGTCGAACGCTCTCCACGCGGCGTCGACCGCCGTGTCGACCTCACTCGGGCCGCAGCGCGGAATCGCGGTGATCGGTTCACCGACGACGGGATCGACGGTCTCGACGACCTCGTCGGTCTCGTATCGAGACCCGTCTATCCACGAGTCGAACGCGCTGATATCCTCGATCCGGTCTCTGGCTTCAGCGTGATTCTCCCGTAACTGGCCGCTAACGGTCTCTGATGCCATCTACAGGAAGAGGTTTGTTACCATCCTTCATATATCTTAGTATAGGCCCATCGACGCTAGAGCCTCGAGTTCGAAAATCGGAGCCTGGAGCGAAACCCCCTGCCACACAGTTCCCGATGACGAGACTACCGCTGACCGACGTCCGCGACGGAAGGCTGAGGCCGATGCGGTCGCGTCCGTTCGGAACTGCCCGTCTCTTCCGTCGAAACCGACGCACCACCGGTCGGCCGTCGCTCCCTTCGAGTCTCCGGCTTCGAACGTTCACCGTCCGCCAGAAGACGGCGGAAACGGAACCACTTCGGCGGTATCGGAAACGGACTGCTCGGCCGTGTCGATGGGTGGCCGGAGTCAACTCCCTCGTTCGGCTGCGTCTCGCGATCCGCGACGATCAGTACGCGTCCCGAGCGACGTCCAAGAGGTCGTCGGC
>CAYVQH010000117.1:0-6091 GCA_964454105.1 uncultured Halobacteriales archaeon
CCCTCCTCCTCGGCGATCTCCCGGTCGGTGGTGTCGACGAGCTGGTCGCCCTCGACCGTGCGCGCGGTGTACGCGAGGCGCACGAAGTCCCCGTCTTCAAGCCCATCGGTGCCGTTTTCAGGCTCGTCGTCGGTCTGAGACGCCGCCCCGGCGTCGGCGGCCTCGGTCTCAGTTTCATCGGCTACGTCTGCCTCTTCTTCGTTACTCATACTACAGACGACAGCCGTTCGTGCCTTAAGAACAACGTTTCGTGCCCGCCGCAGGCACGGTCGATCGGCCCGTTCAGTACTCGGAGTGGGCCTCGATGGCCTGCTCGATCGTCGATTTCTTCACGTCGCCATCGAGTCGGAGGACGACCTTACCGTCCTCGTCGATGATACACAGCGTCACCGTTTCTCCGATGCCGTACGCGTCGAGGACCTCCTCGGTCCCCATCGCGTGCTCCCAGTTGCCGCCATAGTTCTCGTGGAACTCCTTCAGGTCCTCCTTCGAGGCGTCGAGATTGGAGTTGACCGTAACCACGTGAACCCGCTCGTGGTACTCCTCGTAAAGGGCGTCGAGCGTCTCCGAATGCGATTTGCCCTCCGCGGAGGTGACGTCGGCGAACATGACGACCGTTGGCTTTTCGCCGGCATCGAAGGAGACCTTCTCGCCGTCGTGGGTTTCGAGGTCGACGCTCGGTGCGTCATCGCCGGTTTTCGGGCCATCGTCCTTCTCGTCGGTTGTGGACTCGTCGTCCGCCTTCTCGTTGTCGTCGCCGTTCTTTTCGTCCTCCTTTGGTTCCTCGTCGCTACTGCCGAGACAGCCAGCCATACTCGCGAGTGCGATGCCACCGGACAGTTGGATCATTCGTCGCCGTTTTATGTCGCGCATCACTGGAACGATACTATATTTTGATACTTACTTATCCATGACAAAAGGAGAGATAGACGTTCGATAATTGATTTCCATTCGGCGTCTAGCGTTCGTGCTACGAATCCGCCGACGAGTCGATCGGATATGCGGTTCTAGCCGGAGGATAATCGGATGCCGAAAGCGGTATCGCGGGAAGATCATGTGGCGGGCGTTAGCCAGTACGGAAGACCAGCAAAGAGCCGTAGACCGGGTGCTTTTCGGGGCTTCAAGCGCTGTTGGTGTACATGTACGAAGTCGAGATGAAGTTCCGGGCCGACCACGAACGAGTGCGGCGTGTGCTGGATGAACGCGGAGCAAACGAGCGCAATGCGGTCAGACAACGGGACACCTACTATAATGCCCCGATGCGCGATTTCGACGAGACCGACGAGGCGCTTCGAGTCCGCCAGGAGGGCGGAAACGGGCGAGCACGAATCACCTACAAGGGACCGCTGGTCGGCGAGAGTTCGAAAACGCGCCAGGAACACGAAACGGAACTCGGGAACGGCAACACGATGGACTCGATCCTCGGTGCGCTGGGGTTCGTCCCCGTCGCGACCGTCGAGAAGGAGCGCGAACGGTTCTCGCTCGGGGAGTACGTCGTGACGCTCGATTCGGTCGACGAACTGGGAGAGTTCGTCGAAGTCGAGACGGAGGCGGAGGAAGGGGGACTCGACGCTGCTCGTGAAGGGGTCACCGGAACGGTCGAATCGCTCGGAATGGACCCGGCCGAGGAGATCCGAACGTCGTATCTCGAACTCCTGCTCGGGAATGCGCAGTAGTTATCTTTCGGGGATAGATAGTTATCGCAAGGTATAGCATACCCGGAGGTGTAGACTCGACAATGACCGAGCGGAACATCCGTGTCGAGCCGATCGATCGGCGGGCCGTCGAGGACCAGGAGGTCGAGATCGTCGAACGAAAGGGGTTGGGCCATCCCGATTCGATCTGTGACGGCGTCGCCGAAAGCGTTTCGCGCGCCCTCTCGCGGGAGTACATCGATCGCGTCGGCAAGGTGCTGCACTACAACACCGACGAGACCCAGTTGGTGGCGGGCAACGCCGCGCCCGCCTTCGGCGGCGGCGAGATGATCGACCCGATCTACCTGCTGATCGTCGGGCGTGCGACAAAGGAGTACCAGGGGACGAAGATCCCGACCGGAAAGATCGCCCTCGAGGCCGCCCGCGACTACCTCGCCGAGCACGTCCCCGAACTCGAGTTCGGCACCGACGTGATCGTCGACGTGAAGCTCGGCGAGGGGTCGGGCGACCTTCAGGAGGTCTTCGGCGAGGAGGGCGCGACGGTACCGATGGCCAACGACACGAGCTTCGGCGTCGGCCACGCCCCGCTCACCGAGACCGAGCGGATCGTCCTCGAGGCCGAACGCAGCCTCAACGGCGGCTACAGCGAGGCCAACCCCGAGATCGGCCCCGACGTCAAGATCATGGGCAAACGCGAGGACGACCGGATCGACATCACCGTCGCCGTCGCGATGGTCGACGCGTTCGTCGCCGACATGGCCGAGTACGACGCCGCCGTCGCGGACGTGCGCGGACACGTCGCCGACCTCGCGGAGGAGTACACCGACCGCGAGGTGGCCGTCCACGTCAACACCGCCGACGACTACGACGAGGGCTCGATCTACCTGACGACGACCGGCACCTCCGCCGAGCAGGGCGACGACGGCTCCGTCGGCCGGGGCAACCGCGCGAACGGCCTGATCACGCCCAACCGCTCGATGTCGATGGAGGCCACCAGCGGGAAGAACCCGGTCAACCACATCGGGAAGATCTACAACCTGCTGTCGACCGAGATCGCCCACTCGGTCGTCGAGGAGGTCGACGGAATCCGCGACCTGCGGATCCGACTTCTCAGCCAGATCGGCCGGCCGATCGACCGGCCCCACGTCGCGGACGCCCACGTCGTCGCCGAGGAGGGCGTTTCGCTCGCCGACATCGAGGACGACGTGATCGGGATCGTCGACCGCGAGCTCGCCGACGTCTCCAGGATCACCCAACGCACCATCGACGGCGAACTCTCGACGTTCTGACGGGGCCGTGGGGTCCGAAGCCCGTTTATGAGTCAGTCGTCTATCCCCGCTATGAGCCCGCCCGGAGCCGACACCGTCCTCGTGCGCTACGGCGACATCGGCGTCAAGAGCACGAAGGTCCAGCGGGACATGGAGGACTCGCTCCGGAGGAACCTGCAGGCAATGCTCGATTCGCGGGGAGCAACGGGAGAGATCGACTAGCAGTGGTCACGACCGCGGATCCGCACCCCCGCTGTCGAGGCCGCGACCGACGCCGCCTGTGATACCTTCGGGGTCGTCTCGGCCAGTCCGGCCCGTTCCACGGACCCAACGATGGAGACCATCTGCCGGGTGCTTGCCGAAACCGCCGGGGTGAGGGAGGTCGAAGGTCCGTTCGCCGTGGAGGCCCGCCGGGCCGGCGAGCGCGATACCCACCCCTTTACGAGCGAGGAGATCGAGCGGGAGGGCGGACAGGCGGTCTGGGACGCCCTCGAGGAGCCAGAAGTGGACCTCGACGACCCCTCCCAGGTGTTCTACGTCGAATGTCGAGCCAAGGAGGCGTTCGTCTTCACCGAGAAGCGTCCGGAACCGGGTGGCCTGCCACTGGGGACCCAACGCCCGGTGATCGCGCTACTCTCGGGTGGGATCGACTCGCCCGTGGCCGCCTGGGAGGTCATGAAACGCGGCGCGCCCGTCATTCCGCTGTACTTCGATTTCGAGGCCTATGGGGGAGCCGATCACGTGGCCCGCGCGGTCGAATCGGCCCGCACTCTCGCCGGATACGCGCCGAGCCACGGGTTCGAACTGCGGATCGCGCCCGCGGGCGCGGCGGCCGACCGGCTCGTGAACGAGGTCGGCGCGACGAGAATGCTCTCCCTTCGTCGGTTCATGCTCCGGGTCGCCGGACGAGTCGCCGAGGAGAGGAGTACAGCGGGGCTCGTCACCGGTGAGGCGATCGGCCAGAAGTCGAGCCAGACGAGCGCGAACCTCGCGGTCACCGACGCGGTCGCGGGGCTGCCGGTCCACTGCCCGCTGCTGACGTGGGACAAACAGGAGATCATCGCACGGGCCCGGGAGATCGGCACCTACGGGGACGCGACCATCGCGGCGGGCTGTAATCGGATCGCGCCCGACTATCCCGAGACGAACGCTTCGTTGGAGGCCGTCGAGACGGCCGAGCCGGACCTCGATCGGCTGGTCGAGGAGTCGGTCGCGGGACTCGAGACGGTCCCGTTGTAGGAGTCCCAGTACACGATCGGCGGCAACCAAAACCGCTTTTCGAGGGCCCCGACATTCTCCGGCCGTGACGACCGTCTGTATCGTCGGCAAACCGGATGTGGACGTGCGCTTCGAGCTGCTGAGCCGCGAGACCGCCCGCGAGGCACTCGCCACCCACGATCTCTCAGTGCCGTGGGAGAACACCGTCGCTGTCGGGACGGTGAGCTTGGGAGCGGCCGTCTCGCTGTTGAACGACCTCAACTGGTATCTGGTCCGATTCGCCGACGCAGCGTTCGTCAAGGAGCCGTCGATCAGCGAGTCGGAGTGGCTCTCTCGGGAGCTGGCGACGCGGGTTCGGGACAACGAAGTCGGGACGGAGGAAACAGATCGCCATCTCGCCATCTACGGCGTCGAGGAGGGAGCGCTCGTCGAGCCGATGTACGTCACCCGGCGTGACGGCGAGGTCCCCG
This sequence comes from uncultured Halobacteriales archaeon, assembly GCA_964454105.1. Classification (GTDB taxonomy): domain Archaea; phylum Halobacteriota; class Halobacteria; order Halobacteriales; family Halalkalicoccaceae; genus Halalkalicoccus. Next base: position 4,612 of record CAYVQH010000117.1, read on the forward strand.
AATACGACCTACGCGAGGTCGAGGAGACGGTCGTCGTGCGCGTCGCGGACGGGGAGTTCGGCGGTTAGTCGAACATGCCGGTCGAGAGGTAGCGCTCGCCGCTGTCGGGGAAGATCGTCGCCACGAGCGGACAGTCGTCGTAGCCCGCATCCGCACCGCCGTCGGCGCTGAGCGACGTCATGTCGGGCGCTTCGGGGCAGTCGAGTTCGGGTCGGGCAAGCCGCTCGGCCACACGGCGGGCCGCGATGGAAGCCGCGCCGCTCGATTGACCCACGAGGATCCCCTCCTCGTGGGCGAGGCGGCGACACTCGCGCTCGGCGTCGTCGAGCGCGACGGTCTCGACCCCGTCGAGCAGGTCCACGTCGAGCAGGCCGCTGACGAACCCCGGGCCCATGCCCTGGAACTCGTCGGATCCGGGTTCGCCCGTCGAGAGGACGGCGTTTGCTTCGGGTTCGACCGCGACGACCTCCATCTCCGGGAACTCCTCCTTGAGTCGCCGTCCGGTGCCGGTGAGCGTCCCGCCCGTCCCGACGCCCGCGACCAGCGCGTCGACGGCGCGGCCCTCAAGGGCCTCGATGATCTCGGGGGCCGTCGTCCGGTAGTGGGCGTCGGCGTTTGCCGGGTTCTCGAACTGGCCCAACTGGACGGCTTCGGTCGCCTCGACGATCTCGTCGGCGCGCTCCCGGGCTGACTCCATCTGTCCCTCGACGAGTTCGATCGCCGCACCGTAGGCCCGCAACAGACGACGCCGTTCCTCGGACATCGAGTCGGGCAGGACGATGGTGAGATCGTAACCGCGGGACGCACACGCCACCGCGAGGCCGATCCCTGTGTTCCCGCTGGTGGGTTCGACGACCGTATCGCCCGGCGAGAGCAGCCCCTCGCGTTCGGCGGCCTCGATCATCGCCAACGCGGGCCGATCCTTCGCCGAGCCCCCCGGATTGAACGACTCCAGTTTCGCCGCGACCGTCGCGCCCTCCGGGGAGTCGACCTGGACCAGCGGCGTGCCGATCGCATCCAGAATGCTCCCGTACATGACCGGGGGATAGGTAACACAGGTATAAACGCCTGATGGACGGGGTAACGCGTTCCCGGTTCGCCACTAGCGACCGGCACCGTTGAACACGGAAACGCGCCGATGCTGCCGGGATCGACAGCCGAATGGTAGTCCTTGACGTGGGGGCGAACGTGCGATCCGTCGGAACTCGTCGCCTCCGTGCCGTCGCCCGTGACCTCTGGAGCGACGGACGCGGATGGGTTCTCGTCGGGGTGGCGGGCGGGTGGTTCCTCTCGCTCGGCGTGCGTCTCGTCTATCCGGCACTCCTTCCCTACGTCCGTGAGGCGTTCGGTTTCGATCTGACCGTCGCGGGGCTGTTACTCACCGTTCTCTGGGCCGCCTACGGCCTCGGACAGTTCCCCGGTGGAATCATCGGCGACCGGCTGGGCGAGGGCAACGCGCTGGTGGTCAGCACCCTCGTCT
>CAYVQH010000118.1:0-6088 GCA_964454105.1 uncultured Halobacteriales archaeon
GCGTACGTCGTCGGCTGGACGACGGGCTACTTCATCCTGCTGATCTTCCTGGCCGCGCAGATGCGCCGGTTCGGGAAGTACACCGCACCGGACTTCGTCGGGGATCGGTACAACTCCGACACCGCACGCGCCCTCGCGGCGATCACGACGTTCCTCATCGGGTTCGTCTACGCGATCGGTCAGGCCCGCGGGATGGGACTGGTCGGCATGTACATCCTCGGCGACATCAACAACCTGGTTCCGCTGCCCGGGCTCAGCGCGTACCAGGCCGCGATGATCCTGTTCATGCTCATCACCATCGGCTACCTGGCGCTCTCGGGGATGCTCGGTGCGACGAAGAACATGGCGCTGCAGTACATCATCCTCATCTCCGCGTTCCTGATCGGTCTGCTCGCCACCGGCTGGACCGCGGGCTTCTCGACGGTGCTGCCCCAGATCGAGTACGGAATGCTGATAGACGACCTCGCCGCGGAGTTCTCCGATCCGTTCGCCGGCGGCAGCTACTACCTCTGGATCGCCACCTGCTTCAGCCTGATCTTCGGGACGTGTGGACTCCCGCACGTGCTCGTCAGGTTCTACACGGTCGAGAACGAGCGGGTCGCTCGCTGGTCGTGCACCTGGGGGCTGTTCTTCATCTGTCTGCTGTACCTGAGCGCGCCCGCGTTCGCGGCGTTCGGGACTTCGCTGTACGGCTCGGAGGTCGGCGCCGTCTACGGCGATCCCGGCATGTCGAGCGCCGCGGGTGACGTGATCGTCGTCCTGGCGGCGCAGCTCGCGGGGCTGCCGACGTGGTTCGTCGGCTTCGTCGCGGCCGGCGGGATCGCCGCCGCGGTCGCGACGGTCGCCGGTCTGTTCATCGCCGCCTCCTCGGCGATCTCCCACGACATCTACGCGAACATTATCAACGAGGACGCGACCCAGCGCCAGCAGGTGCTCGTCGGCCGACTGAGCATCGTCCTCATCGGTCTGCTCACCATCGTCTTCGCGATGGACCCCCAACAGCCCATCGCCGCGCTGGTCTCGTTCGCGTTCTCGCTTGCGGCCATCGTGCTGTTCCCGATGTTCTTGCTCGGACTCTGGTGGGAGAACACGAACCGCGAGGGAGCGCTCGTCGGCATGGTTGCCGGGTTGATCCTCTGGTTCATTCCGATGTTCAACGAGGGGAACTTCGGCATCGTCAACGGCGGTGCGGGCTGGGGCATCGAGTTCATCGCGACCTGGATGCCGGCCGCCGGTTCCGCGCTGGTGTTCACGCCGACGGTCATCGTCCTCATGATCGTCGTCTCGCTGGTGACGGACGAGCCGCCCGAGCGGACGAAGATGATGGTCCGACAGTGTCACAGCCCCGACCCGATGCCCAAGGACATGACCGCGGCGGACGTGGTCGCCGAAAAGAACGGCCGCAACACGCCAGCGGACGACTGACCAATGTACGAACGGATACTCGTTCCGACGGACGGAAGCAAAGTCGCGGAAGCAGCGGTCGAGCAGGCGGTAGACATCGCCGAGAAGTACGGCGCGGAGGTCCACGCACTGTTCGTCGCCGACGTCGACGCCATCGCCTACGGCCTCGGCACCGAGCAGATCGATCGGATCCGACAGGGCAACTTCAAGGGGATGACCGACCTTCGCGAGGACGCCGAGGACGCGACCGGTTACGTGACGGAGCGAGCCGAGGCCGTCGGTCTGACCGTGGTCGAACGCCACGCCGGCGGCCGACCCCACGACATGATCGCCGACTACGCCGAGGAGAACGACATCGACCTCGTCGTGATGGGAAGCCACGGGCGCTCGGGGGTTCGTCGTGCGCTGCTCGGAAGCGTCACCGAGCGTACGCTTCGCTCGACGCACGTTCCCGTGCTCGTGGTCGATTACGTGAAAGACGACGAGTAGATGGCTCCTCCCGGAAGGGTACTGTGACTCCCTTCCGTGGATATTCCGCCGAAACGGCCCACCACCGAACCCACAAAGACGATTTCATGAACCTCACAGATCGCATCCGGAAGCACGTTCGTGAGAACAGGACCGGGATGGTCCACGACCTGATGTTCGCCGTCGTCTGGGTCGGCCTCGTGTCGTTCCTGTTCGATTTCGTCCTCACCAGCGCACCCGCCTGGGCGTTCTACATGTTCATGCTTGCGGGGATACCGGCGTACTTCGGGTTTTTCATCTCGCTCGAGTTGGCCAGGGAACGGTAGCTGTGGGTCTCAACCGGTCTTCGGTGTGGTCGGCGGGGAGATGGCGCTACGGGCCTCGCCGGCGAGACACCGCCAGTGTCAGCCGTCCTCCCTGGCGGCGCGATATCGCTGTCTGAGACGGAAACACAGGACGCTGACGGCACCGAAGATGATCGGAAGCGCCAGGTCCCCCAGCGATCCCGACAGAGCCGGAAGAACGCTCATCCCGGCCATCAGCGCGAACACGAACGCCAGGAGTCCGGTTATCGGGACGGCGAACCCGTCCGAAAACGCGCCGTCGTTCCGACCCGGTTCGCTTCCCATACCCACTCTTCGGACGGCGTATGATTAAAACCCCCGCGTCCGGCATCCCGAGTCCCCGTCCGAGCGTTCGCAACGCCTCGTACACGTTCTACTGGAAGGACTCGAACCCCATCGGCCAGCACCGCTCGACACCGCCGAGACCCGTTTCCGAACTCGCCACCTCGTGCGTTCCCGTTGGACCGCGAGCGTCCATCCTGAGGCCCACGGCGTTCGTCGCACGAACCGAAACCCCCTACCCGATGCCGTCCCGAGTCGGGGTATGCAGGACACGTCCGAGGTCTGCGTTCTCCGGTTCGGACACCGTCCCGGCCGGGACGACCGAATGACCACTCACGTCGGACTCACGGCGCGTGCGCTCGGGGCCGACCGCGTGGTCTTTCCCGACAACGCGACTCAGTCCCGGGACACCGTTGAGGACATTACTGCTCGCTTCGGCGGGCCCTTCACGGTCGAGCTCTCGGGCTCACAGAAGGCGCTCATCCGCGAGTGGGAGGGAAACGTCGTCCACCTGACGATGTACGGCGAGCGCGTTCAGGACGTCGAAGATGAGATCCGCGAGACCCACCACGAGGACCCTCTGCTCGTGGTCGTCGGTGGCGAGAAAGTGCCGTTCGGGATCTACGAGCGCGCGGACTGGAACGTCGGGGTGACCAACCAACCCCACTCGGAGGTCGCCGGGCTGGCCGTCTTTCTCGACAGGCTGTTCGAGGGTCGGGAGCTCGATCGGGAGTGGGATGGCGCACAACAGCGGGTGCTTCCACGAGAGACCGGAAAGGAAGTCGAGTCCGTCGGCCCGGATTGAGAACGGGTATGGGTCGCTGATCCGCCACGGCGGCGGATGGTTCGGCCCGAACCCGGATCCCGGTGTGGCCCGCCCTCGGAGTGGCTCAAAAGACTTAACCGACGAACGACGTAAGGGGTGGATAATGGCTTTTGAGGATCTGATCGAGGACCCCGTCATACAGAAGTATTTACACGAACTGGTGGGGCCAAAGGGGATGCCGGTCGCCGCCGCGCCGCCCGATGGAGAGGTCACCGACGAGGAACTCGCCGAGGAGCTCGACCTGGAGCTCAACGACGTGCGCCGCGCGCTGTTCATCCTCTACGAGAACGATCTGGCGTCCTATCGCCGGCTTCGTGACGAGGACTCGGGCTGGTTGACGTACCTGTGGACCTTCGAGTACGAGAACATCCCCGAGAACCTCGCCGAGGAGATGGAGCGGCTGCTCGATGCCCTCGAGAACCGCGAGGACTACGAGCGAAACAACGAGTTCTACCTCTGTGAGGTCTGTTCGATCCGCTTCGAGTTCGGCGAGGCGATGGACTTCGGGTTCGAATGTCCCGAATGTGGATCGCCGCTGGAGTCGATGGACAACCAGAGGCTCGTCGGCGCAATGGAACGTCGGATCGACGAACTCCGAAGCGAACTCAACGTCGACGGCGTCGAGGCCTGATGGTCGTTCTCGCAACCAAAGTGACGGTTCACGGCGAGGCGCGCGAGCAGGCGCTCGACGGGCTTGGCTCGCTCGTCGCGAACGCCATCGGCGACCTCGACGTCGACTACGAGATCGGCGTGCGCCACGACGACTTCCCGACGGTGAGCGTCGAGGGCGAGGACGCGGTCGTCGCTCGCAACGCCCTGCGCGAGGAGTGGGGCGAGATCACCGACGAGTTCCAGACCGGCGAGACCTACGTCGGAACCCTGAAGTCGTGGGACGACGAGGGGTTCGTTCTCGATGCAGGTCGTGACGTCAGGATCCCGGCAAGCGAGCTCGGGCTCGGGCAGGGCCGGCCCGCCCAACTCGTCGAGCGGTTCGGACTCGTCCAGCACCTGCCCATGCGGTTCGTCTACGGTAGCGGGGACGGCGACGAGTCCCCGAGGCTGGCCGACGAGGAACGCGATCGCCTCTACGACTGGACCCGAGGGTCGGGCCGCGTGAACGTCAACAACGCGACCCGCGGGGAGGTCCGTGCGACGGTCAACCGCGCCGGTCACGCCAACGACATCGTCACGGTCGAGCGGCTGGGCCTGCTCGAACAGAGCGTCGTCTGTCGCGAGGGGACCGACCCGCCCGGACTGCTCTCGGCGATCGGGCCGCACCTCACCTCGGAACTGCGCTGTGTCATCGGTTCATGAACCGCCGGCTGTTGGCGCTCGCGGCGCTGCTCGCGCTCGTGACAACGGCCGGATGTGCGGGCTTCGGGTCGGTGACCGACGAGGAGGGTCTCAACGAGGATGCGACCTACGACTGGGACACCGACTCAGACGCCACCATCACGGTCGCTGACGGCGAGTACCGAGCGGTCTACGCCGTCGAGAACCGGTCGACCGTTCGTCTCTACGAGTCGACGGCCTACGGCGACGACAACCCCATCGACGTCCGAGCGGTCCAGTTTCGCTACCCCAACGGCACCGTCGTCGGCATGGACGAGATAGAGGTCGAGGAGACCCGCTCGGAGGTGAACGTCCACCTGCCGGCCGAGAACGGCCAGCTCGCCTTCACCTCCGATTCGCGCTCGCGCAACTTCGCGACCGAGACCTTCGTCGACGGCTCCTACGAGGTGATCCTGCCGCCGGGCTACCGCGTGGACAACTTCGTGCTCTCGACGGTGCGTCCGGGCGGGTACGAGACCGAGATCGTCGACGACCGGGTGCACATCCGTTGGGACGAGATGCAGGCGGACGCCATCTCGGTACGGTACTACCTCGAACGCGACGTCTACCTGTTCGGCGGGCTGATCGTGATCGCCTCGATCGGAGCGGCGATCGCGGGGGCGTACGTCTACCGCCAGATGAAGGAGCTCAGACGACGGCGCGAGGAGGCCGGCCTCGACGTCGACGTCGAGGACGACGACCGGAAGCCACCGCCGGGAATGCGGTGAGTTTTACGCCGTCCGCGCCAACGCGGGGTATGGACGTCGCGGTGGTCACCGTCGGCGACGAGATCCTCGCGGGCGACACCACGAACACGAACGCCGCCTGGCTCGGGACGCGCCTCGGCGAGCGGGGCGTCGATGTCGAGCGCGTGACCGTCATCCCCGACCGGATCGCGGACATCGCCCGCGTGGTCGAGGAGTACAGAACGGAGTACGACGCCGTGATCGTCACCGGCGGATTGGGACCGACCCACGACGACGTCACGATGGCGGGCGTGGCGGCCGCGTTCGATCGGGACGTCGAGCGAAACGAGGAGGCGCTGTCGTGGCTCGTCGAGGAGGGCGGATACGAGCGTGGGGAACTCACGGCGGGGACCGCCGATCTCCCGTCGGGCGCACGCCCGCTCCACAACGAGGTCGGCGTCGCACCCGGTGCGGTGATCGACGGGGTCTACGTGCTGCCGGGCGTGCCGAGCGAGATGGAGGCCATGTTCGAGTCGGTGAGCGACGAGTTCGAGGGCGAGGTCCGCCACGTCGTGTGGATCCATACGCCGGAGCCCGAGAGCGCGCTCGTCCCGAGACTCGCGGAGGTCCGGGAACGCTTCGGCGTGATCGTCGGGAGCTATCCCGGCGACGGAGTGCGTCTGAAGCTCTCGGATACCGACGAGCGCACCGTCGAGGCGGCGGCGGACTGGCTCCGCGAGCGGGTC
>CAYVQH010000119.1:0-6082 GCA_964454105.1 uncultured Halobacteriales archaeon
CGATCCGGGCGCTCGCGGTCTTCGCGGCGATCGCGGCGATCACCAGCGCGGCGAAGCGCTCGAAGATCGCGAGATCCAGCACGCTCGCGATCGTCGGCGCGAGGGCGGCTTCGAGGGCGGCGAGCGGCAACAAGCCGGCCGCCACCAGCAGAACGACCTTCGACTGTTCCCTCGGGGTACCGTCCATCTCCGCGAGGATCACCGCGAGAACGGCGCTCCCGCCGAAGACGAGCAGGCCCACTTGGACGATGCCGGCGACCGAGTCGATCCCGCCCGCCAGTATCAGTGCCGGGAAGATCCCGTCGATCAGCGGGAGGAACATCACGATCGCGAGCAGCTTCGTCGGGCCCGATACGGCCTTCCGAAGCCCGAGCGCCCGCTCCAGTCTGAGTGCGACGGGGTGCTGGGAGCTACTCATGTCGGGGACGCATGACGTACGGTCTGGAGCTCGCTTCCGGCGGCCGGGTTCGAGCCCAGGTGAACCCCATCAGCGTCGCGAATTTGGTGAATGTGCTGTCGAACCCGGTACTCGTTCGACCCACACACCACACGTTCGCGCTGATAGCGTCCATACCTGAAACAACGATTATGAACATCTATAAGCGTTGTGTGGGAGATGTAGCCATTCCGCAGTACGCACGTCCGTGGTGTACGCTCCCGATCGTTCGTCCACTGAATCGATCGTGGGGTAGCCCAACGCTCGATTCGTGGCGGCCCGACACGGGAAACGGTCCACGGGGCTGGCGTCTCGCAACCCTTTTGGATCGGCGTGGCAGACGGTTTATATGGCGAGTAACGCTTTCCTCGACAAACTCGACGTCCCCGAAGCGCTGACGTTCGACGACGTACTGCTCAGACCACGAGAGAGCCGCGTCGAACCCGACGACGCCGACCTCTCGACGCGCGTGTCGACGAACGTCACGCTCAACGTCCCGGTCCTCTCGGCGGCGATGGACACCGTCACTGAGAGCGAACTCGCGATCGAGATGGCCCGACAAGGGGGACTCGGCGTCCTGCATCGAAACATGGACGCCGAACGGATGGTCGAGGAGGTCGAACGCGTCAAGCGTGCGGACGAACTGATCATTCGCGACGTCGTCACCGCGAGTCCGGACCAGACGGTACAGGAGGTCGACGCGATGATGGAACACGAGGGCGTCAGCGGCGCACCCGTTATCGACGAAGACGACGAGGTACTCGGGATCATCTCGGGGACCGACATCCGACCCTATCTGGAGGTCGGTGAGCGCGACGCGGTGCGGGAAGCGATGACCGACGAAGTCATCACCGCCCCCGAAGACGTTTCGGCACGCGAGGCACTCGAACTCATGTACGATCACAAGATCGAGCGTGTCCCCGTCGTCGACGCGGACAACCGCCTACTAGGGTTGGTCACGATGCAGGGGATCCTCCAGCGGCGCGAATACGACGATGCCGTTCACGACGCCGACGAACGACTGCGCGTCGGCGTCGCCGTCGGCCCCTTCGAGGAGGAACGTGCCGTCGCCGCCGACGAGGCCGGCGCGGACGTCCTGTTCATCGACTGTGCACATGCCCACAACCTGAACGTCATCGATAGCGCTCGGGCGATAACCGGGGCCGTCGAGGCCGACGTCGTCGTCGGCAACGTCGGTACCCGCGAGGCTGCCGAGGCCATCGTCGATTTCGCCGACGGGCTCAAGGTCGGAATCGGCCCCGGTTCGATCTGTACCACCCGCGTCGTCTCGGGAGCGGGGATGCCCCAGATCACCGCCGTCGCGCAGGTCGCGGACGTCGCGAGCGAGCACGACGTCCCCGTGATCGCCGACGGCGGGATCCGCTACTCGGGCGACGCGATCAAGGCCATCGCCGCCGGCGCGGACGCCGTCATGCTCGGGTCGTACTTCGCCGGCACGGAGGAGGCGCCGGGACGCGTCGTGACGATGAACGGCAAGCGCTACAAGCAGTACCGGGGGATGGGCTCCGTGGGGGCGATGCGCTCGGGCGGCGGCGATCGGTACCTGAAGGACGAGCCCGAGGACGAGGAGGAGTACGTCCCCGAGGGCGTGGAGGCGGCCACCCCCTTCAAGGGAAGCCTCGAGAGCGAGCTCCACCAGCTGACCGGCGGGATGAAAAGCGGGATGGGCTACGTCGGCGCCGACACCGTCCCCGGGTTCAAGGAGCGATCGGAGTTCGTGCGCGTCTCCTCGGCGGGCCAGGCAGAGGGCCACGCCCACGACGTCGTCATCACCGACGAGGCGCCGAACTACAGCCCCCAGCAGGAATGACCTCCCGATCCGTTCCTTCTAGAGTTCGGCCGTAGTTATTTACACTCCGTTATTCATACGTCGCATTATGGACCAGGCTCTCTGGACCCGTTTCCTCATTACGAGTACACTGCTCGCCTGTATCGGATTTGCCATCGGTGCGACAGTAGCCCCGCCGGACCCGCTGGGTCAGATCCCAGTGGCCGTCGCGGTGGTGATCCTCGCGGTTCCGGTTTCGTACTGGCTCGTCTATAACAGAGGCTTCTCACGCCTACGGAACGGTGTGTGATTACCGAGCCGAAATCGAACCCGGCTACTCCCCGGAGTCGCCCCGGTGGACGGGGTTCCGGATCCTGAACCGCGAGTCGTACAGGCGCCAGCCGACTTCGAGCAGGATCCAGACGAGCATCGCCAGGATCAGGACGCCGGCGGCGCCGAACTCGGGGTTACCCATCCAGATCGGGGTGATGAAGATGAGGGCGTTGTAGAGCCGGAACGAGAAGTACGAGATGACGGTGGCGGCGAGTTCGCCGAACAGTCCGGCGAGCGTACCGATCGGATCGAAGCCGCCTCCACCGCTTCCGGCGCTCGTCCCGGCCTCGTTCCCGGTGGCATCACCAGGGGTTCTGGATTCGAGGCCGAGTTCCTGTGCGCTCGTCCCGTTGGTGCTCTCGGCGCCGGTCTCCAGTCGCTCGGCTTCGTAGGGTCTCGCCGATTCGACCTGCCAGACGATCTCGCCCTCTGCGTTCACCTCCATGACGCGATGGCCGTGGGTGTCGGTAATGAGCGTGTTGCCGTCGGGAAGCCGGTCGGCGTCGCGGGGCCACTGCATCCGTTCGTCGGACCACTCCCACGTTCGCGTCCACTCGCCGTCCTCGCGCTGGAACTCCTGGACACGAGCGTTCTCGGAGTCGGCGACGGTGATCGCGGGGCCGCCGTTCTCCTCGGGGATGTAATCGGGATTGTGCTGTTCGAACATCACGTCGTAGTTGTTCTCCGAGCCCAGCGTCCAGTCCTCCTGGAGACCCTCCTCGGGATCGACGAACACGACTTGGTCCTGGTTGCGCAGGCTGGCCATCATGGTGCCGTTCATCTCGTCGCCCTCGCTCTCGATGTACTCGACGTCGTTGAGATGTGCCCAGTCACGCGGGAACGGTCCGCCGCCCTCGACGGGATAGGCGGCCTGGACGTCCCAGGACCACTCGACGATCTCCGTCTCGGTGTTCACGATGAACATCCGGTCCTCGACCATGTCGCCGACGAGGATGCGGTTCTCGTCGATCCGGTCGGCGTCGTGCCACTCGGAGGCGTAGTCGCTGCGGTCGTAGCGCTCGTAGATTACCTCCTTCTCGCCGGTCTCGAGGTCGACGCGCTCGATGACGTTGAGCGAACACGGCGGATCACTGCAGGTCGGCCCCTGCGAGTTGATTGTGTCGGTCGCCGTGTACTCGATGGTCATCGGTTCACCCTCGACCGGATCGACGTCGTAGTACTTCGTCCGGGAGTTGTCGTAGTATATCACGCTCCCGTCGGGTGCGTACGCGGTGATCGTTCCGGTCTTGCCCGATTCAGTGATCACCGTATGGCCGTCGGTCGCTGGTGCACGCGGGACGTCCTCCTCGCTTGCCGTCGTGAGGTGGTCGCCGGTCGCCCCGTTGACGAGCACCACACTCGACAGGAGGACGACCACTACGAACGCGATCCGAAGGTGGTTGCGCGAGAGAAGGGATCGCACGCGCTTGCCAGCGGAGTCCGATCGATTCGTCACAGCGCCTCCTGCTGTCTATTCAGTCCGTCCACTCCACGAAGCATCATACTGCGGTATTGGGGATCCATATAATAGTGTTTTCGTCTTGTTAGTTTCAGCGTCGGTTGATCGCTCATCTAAGCACGATCCGGCTCTGGGGATCGATCGACCCGCCTGCGGCCCCTGTGTCACGGGGATGAACTGTAACTGAGGATACATTATACGACGTCGTGTCCGAACCGGACGTCTCGACGCGACGGGGTCACGCACTCATCCGCTCGGCCGCGTCGACTGGTTCCGGTCCCGGACGAAGCGATACGTGACGAAGACGCCCGTTCCCAGCACCGCACCGTACCAGAGCGTCCCGACGCGAATGACGAGCGTCGAGCTCACGGCGACGGACTGGGTGTATCCGAGGACGACGAGCATTCCGACCATGCTGGCCTCGGCGGCAGCCAACCCGCCCGGGAGGAGGCTCGCTGCACCGACGACCGAACCGAGACCGAACACGAAGAGCGCCACCGGCAGGGACGCCTGTGTTCCGAAGCCGTCCAACACGATCCAGAGGGCCACCCCCTCGATTCCCCATGCGATCAGACTGATGAGGAGCGAAACGACCAGTGGACGGAGTTGGAACAACGTGTATGCGCCCTCGTAGAACTCCTCCAGTTCGCTCGCGTACGGTCCGATGACCGGAAGCGTTTCGAGCCGACCCAGCAGACGGAGACAGAACGTCCGCCATTGCAGCAGACCGATGCCGACGAGAAAGACGGTAAGTACGCCGACGAGCACCGACGACGACTGCTCGTACACCACTAGCCCGAGGAGGGCAAACGCGGAGAGTGCAAGCAGGTCGGTGACGCGCTCCGCGCCGACGACCGAGGCGGTCCGGCTCACCGGGACGTCACGGAGGTCCCGGATGAACCACGCCTTCCAGACCTCGCCGGCCTTGCCGGGCGTGACGACCATCATCAGGCCGCTGAAAAAGGCGAGCAGGCTGGTTCTGATCGGGATGTCAACGGCCAGTTCCCGGAGGTAGTACTCCCACTTGGCGAACCGGATCCCATAACTCGCCGTTGCGAGCGCCACCACCGCGCCGATCCGCCACAACTCGATGGCGAGGATCGCCCGACTGACTTCGGTCGCATCGCCGAACAGGAACAGCCCGAAGAAGACACCGACCGTCAGCAGGGCCGTAAGCCAGAGACCGTGTCGCCGTATCGCTCGTCCGACGGTCGAGAGGAGTCCGTTCATACGTTAATCAGGGAGAGGAAGTCGTTGAGTTTGGTCGCGGCATGGCCGGATAGATACCCCCCACGTCCCGTCGTGTCGGTCTCGTTCGAGCGGATCGCATCGAGAACCGGCCGATCACAGATCGTACGGACTCGACCGACCTCCATCGGGAAGTGGGCGTCGCTCCCGCCCGTCATCGCCAGACGGTGCGTGGCCGCGAACGTCCGTGCCCGGCGGTTGTATCGGGGGATGAGACATCGCGAATTTCGCACCTCCACGCCGTCGACGCGGGCCGCGATCTCCTCGAGGTCGTCGGTGTAGTACTCCCGAAGGCGGTCGAACGGATGCGAGAGAACCGCGAGACCGCCCTGATCGTGCACCCGGTCGATCACGGTGAGCGGATCCGCCCGTGGCGGCACGTCGTGAACGTCGAGCGCGAGGAGATGGCCTTGACTCGTCGTCACTTCGACGCCGGGAATCACGGTCAACTCATCGGGGGCGAGTTCGTCGACCGCCGCATACCCCTCGAGCGTGTCGTGGTTCGTGACCGCGATTCCGTCGAGTCCCCTCTCGCGGGCCGCCTCGACGACGTCACGTGGCGCGGCCCGCGAACAGGGCGAGGCGTCGGTGTGTACCTGGAGGTCGTACCGTCTCATCCGATCACCCCGATCACCCGCTCGGGAACGTTATAGAGCATGAGGATCGAGACACACCCCCAGAGGACGAGGTTCACGACCGACGGTCTGTCGGTGAAGAGATACTGGGGCTGGCTCGCGACGTCGGTCGTATAGACGAGGTGATGGTAGCGAAAGACCCCGAAGAAGGCGAACGGAAGGGTGACCATCATCACCGGATC
>CAYVQH010000120.1:0-6029 GCA_964454105.1 uncultured Halobacteriales archaeon
TCACGATCGCGAACGTCTACGGGCTGCGTGCGGGCGCGGTCTGTTCGGTCTACGCCAACCGGATCACCGGCGAGTTCCGCACTGAGGGAGAGCGCCGAGCGAGTGAGACCGCCTCGCTTGCGGTGAAGCTACTGGCACGGATGGACGAGGTGAAAGCGGCGGTCGGGGCGGAGCGGTGGCACGCGGGGCTGAGTCTGGAGTAGTTCGAGCCTTTGTTGCGGACGCGGCGAGCGGAGTTCTCACGAGCGCAGCGAGTGAGAGGAGTGAAAAGGTGCGTTTCTAGAGGTACTTCCAGGCACGCTGTGCGCGTTTGACCGAGGAGACGTCCTTGATCCAGCGGGCGGCGACGGCCTTCTTCAGCGTCTCGGCGCCGACCCACCCGAAGGTGTTGATCGGCATGCCCTGAATGTCGTGGGCGACGGCCTCGTCGCCGACCGAGATGAGCGTCCCCTTGTCCTTGAACGTCCAGGTCTTCAGGGGGCGTCCCTCGCTCGCTCGCGCGATGTTCTCGCCGACCAGGTCGGCGGCCTGCCAGGCGGCCTGTGCGGTCGGCGGCGCGGGGTTCTCGCCCTGATCGACGATCGCCGAGTCGCCGATGGCGAACACGCGCTCGTCGTCGGTCTGGAACGTCGACTCGGCGACTATCCGGTTGTGTTCCTTCTCGACGTTCGCGCCCTCGAGACACTCCCGGCCCGTGATGCCGCCGGTCCAGACGAAGGCGTCGTACTCGAGGGGTTCGCCCTCGTCGAAGTGGATGGCCTCCTCGTCGGCCTCGGTGATCGGGTCGTCGGTCATGATCTCGATGTCCTTATCGAGCAGGCGCTTTCTGACCGCGCCCTGGAGTTCGGGATCCTGTCCGGGCATGATCTCCGGCAGCGCCTCGATCAGCGAGATCTCGATGGGCGCGTTGTGTTTATCGCGGAACTCCGCGACCTCGCCGGCGCTCTGGATGCCCGAGAGGCCCGCCCCGCCGATGGCGATCCGTGCCGGATCGTCCCGTGTGGCGTCGCGTGCGGCCTCCTTGACGGCCTCGTGGATCTCCAGGGCGTCGTCGAGGCTCTTGAGAGTCATGGAGTGCTCGTCGAGACCGGGGATGCCGTAGTACGCCGTCGAGGAGCCGAGCGCGACCAGCACGTAGTCGTATTCGACCTCGGTGTCGTCGTCGAGCGAGACGACGCGCTCATCGGTATCGAGATCGGTGACCTCGCCCTCGATGAAGCGTGTGGCGGGCGATTTTATCTCGTCGACTGGGATCGTGATGTGGTCCCGAACGGAGGGGTCACGGATCACGCGGTGGGACTCGTGGAGAACGAGGTGATAGTCGGTCTCTGAGACCCAGGTGATCTGTGCATCGCTCAGCTCGTTTTCGAGCGCCGAAACGGCGCCAGCACCCGCGTATCCGGCTCCCAGAACGACGACCTGTACAGTCATACCTCCTCGTGTGGGTGCCACTGATACAAAGGTGTTGAAACCCTGCGGGGGATGCCAGTCGTTGACAGGTCAGTGCTGGGCTTCGCCTGCGGGCGCTTCCATCCCGTCGATCCGGAGGATGAGGATGTTGTTGGTGTCGTCCTTCCCGTCGATGGTCCCCTCGATCAGGAGCTTCGAAAGGGGCGTCGGACCGACGGTGATCGAATCGCCTTCGCTGTACCCTCGCACCGATCCCTGGATGTGGATCTCCGCACGGCAGAGTTCCGGGTGATGGACGCTCGAGAGGTTGATCTCGTCGATATTGACGTCCTCGACGGGCTCGCCGTTGTGCTGGAGCGCGACCGCGGCGGGCTCGTCCATCTGCTGGACGTCGAGTGCCTCGTAAGCGGTCGCCGTCGGCTTGTATCCTCCCTTCGGACCGGGAACGCCCTCGACGAGTTGGAGCGCCTTCAGACTCTGCATCTGGTTTCGGATCGTGCCGGGGTTGCGATCGACTTCCTCGGCGATGTCCTCGCCCTTGACCGCGTCCTCGGCCTCCCGGTGGAGGTTGATCAACGCGGTGAGGATGGTCTTCTGGCTCGGTGTGAGTTCTATCGATGACATACCGTTGTGTTCGGCACAGGACCGCTTAAAGGCGACGAATACCGTATCCCGCCCGTTTCCACCGCATACTCGGGTAGTATCCGTCGATAATCGCTCCGACGAGCTGAAAGGAGATCCATAGGCTTAATCGACACATACCGAATGAAACGAGTATGAGCAACCGGACCAGAATCATCGGCGCGCCGCTCGACTACGGCGCGGACAGACGTGGCGTCGACATGGGACCCTCGGCAATCCGATACGCCGGCCTCGCGGACGAACTCGCTGCGAGTGACCGAGACTGTCTCGACTGCGGCGATCTCGACGTTCCGCGCGCCGAGGAGCGCGACCCCGACGCCGCACAGCCCCGCGACGGATCGGCGAAGTTCGTGAATGAGGTCCGCGAGGTCTGTGAACGACTCGCCGAGGAGGTCAGTGACACCCTCGACGCGGACGAGTTCCCGCTCGTGTTGGGCGGCGACCACTCCATCGCGATCGGGTCGATCCGGGGGTCGAGCCGCGACGCCGACGTCGGCGTGCTCTGGTTCGACGCCCACGGCGACTTCAACACGCCCGAGACGTCGCCGAGCGGCAACGTCCACGGGATGCCGCTGGCGGCGGTGCTCGGCCAGGGCTCCTTCGCCGACGCCGAGTGGGCGAACGCCCCGGGTCTCGACCCCGAGAACGTCGTCCTGATCGGGCTTCGCTCCCTCGACGAGCGTGAGCGTCTCGCCATCCGCGAGAGTCCCGTGACGGCGTACACGATGTCCGACATCGACGAGCGGGGGATCTCGGCGATCACCGAGTCCGCGATCGAGATCGCGACCGACGGTACCGAGGGAGTCCACGTCAGCCTCGACCTCGACTGGCTCGATCCGAAACAGGCTCCCGGCGTCGGTACGCCCGTCCGTGGGGGAGTCACCTACCGCGAGGCCCACGCCGCTCTCGAAGCCGTCTCCCGGTACGACGTGTTGCGCTCGCTGGAGGTCGTCGAGGTCAACCCGATCCTCGATTCGGGAAACGAGACCGCGAGCCTCGCGGTCGAACTGACCGCGAGCGCGCTCGGGAAGCGAATCCTGTGAGTTCCGTTTCGAGGCCTGTACGTCCTCCTCGAGGACGAGGATCAGACAGCGCCATGCCGGTCATCGGCGACTGACCCTACTGTGATCCCGCAGACTTTTGGCCTGCGGACTGTAGCCCGAGGTATGTGCGATCGATCCCGGGTGAGTCTGCGGTGACGGTTCGCGTCGTCGGAGCCACCGAGCCGGTGGTCGATACGATCGAGTCGGCGGGCCACGCCGTCGACCGGGCGGTACCGACGGCGATCGACGCCTCGTCCTCCGCGCCCATCGTTACCGTCGGCGAGAGCGCACTGCTCGCCGTCGCACGTCGATATCCGATCGCGCCGATACTCTCGGTCGGCACCGTTATCGGACCTGCTACCGGCGATTCTGCGGCGATCACTGCCGCCCTCGACGGTGGGAAGGAACACGCTAGGCCGCTGGTAGAGGTGTCGGTCGACGGCGAGGCGGTCGGTGACGCGTTCATGGACGTCACCCTCGTTACGAGCGAGCCGGCACGGATCTCCGAGTACGCGATCGACGGTGACGACGGGCGCGTCGCCACCTTTCGGGCGGACGGCGTCGTGGTCACGACCCCGGCGGGAAGCCTCGGCTACGGCGCTGCCGCGGGCGGGCCGACGCTCTCGCCGACGGCGGACGTAGTCTCCGTCGTGCCCATCGCGCCGTTTCACACCCGCTCGAACTGCTGGGTGCTGGACACGGCGCCGCTCTCGCTGTCGGTACTCCGCGATGAGGGGGCGGTTTCGTTGCTGATCGACGACGCTGAACACGGATCGGTCGGTCCCGAACAGCGGGTGCGGCTGTCGGTCGGTGGTCGCGTGCGGACGCTCCACCCGAGCGGGTGAGACGAGAATTGGAAACACTCTAATGGACGAACGACAGTTGTCCACACATGCACCCGCTGCAGGTCGGGGCGGTCGAAGGAGCGCTAACGACCGCGCTTCCGTTCATCGTTTTCGCCCTCGCGATCGTCAACGTCATCACCAGACTCATCGCACATAGAACGCACGTCTCACAGGCGAACGAGAACGGCGCCGAGGGGATCGAGCGCCACTCGCTTCACACGCTGACGACGCTCGCGCTCGTGCTCGTCACGTTCGTCTACATCCTCGTCAGCCTCGATACCGGCATCGTGCTGGCGACGTTCGCGCTCACGATGTTCGTCGCCGACTTCTTCGAGTTCGAGTCCCGGCGTGTCGAAGCCCGAACCGACCGGCCGATCGGTGCGCCGAAGGCCGCCATCGGAGCGTCGCTGTTCGTCATCGCCTACGCGGGATTCGTCGCCATCAGTTCGTTGCTCGGATAGTCCCGATTTCTCTTTTCCCGATGGATCCGATCCCCGTAGGCCATAGCCATCTCCTCCGCCGTAGCCGTCCCGTTTTTCGAGGGCGCCGTCAGGCATCTGTGTGATATCGGCGGTTCGAACGCGTCGTCGATGGAGGTCGCTGACGCTCAAGAAACGAGTACCGTAGTGATCGTGAGTCCGGGCCTCCTCACTCCGCGTTTTGTCGACGGTCCTCGTAGGCGTTCCAACCCTGTCGGGCGGCCGGAATGACGACCCAGAACGTCAGTGCGCCCAGGATCGCGAACCAGAATAAAACGTCCCTGAGCCCGACCAGAATGGTCGAGTAGGGACCGACGCTGCCCGGCCCTTCCGCGATCAGCTGCGTTCCTTCGAACCCCTCCGTGTTGAACCACGCGGAGACGATCATCCATAGCAGTCCAGCACCGGTCAGGATTCCGAACCCCTTGATGAACTCATCGCCCATTGATCGGCCCTTCGTCCTCGGTCTCTTTATCGTTTCCCATTTCCTCGGTTCGAAACCGCGTCGAGAACGCGTAGACGGCCGCCGAAATGACTATCAACCCGATCGCGACGAGCGCCAACAACGGATCGACATCCGCGAGATCCGCCTGTGCGCGGTTGGTCGCGACGTCGAGAACGATGAATCCGCCGACGATGCCGACGACGGCGAACAGCGTCGAGAAGACGGTGACCGTCTTGTAGACCCGCATCGGAACCACGACGTCGCGGGACTCCTCGTTCGAATCACCGCCTTCGACCATGGGAAGCTACCTCGGCGGGCGCAGCCGGTAGTACCGTTTGTTGAGTGAGTACATGTACCCCTCGCGCATCGCCCGTAACGCCGCATACGTGAGGAAGAACCCGACGATCGGGAGGAAGAACACGAGCTGGAACAGCAGATCGATCGACATGAACGTGATGAGGTCCTGAAGGGGCAACGCCGCGATCGTGATCGCGAAGATGATCCCGCTGACGCCGAGGGCGGCCCAGAACGGCTCCTCGACCGGTCGGCGCGCGGTTCCCTTGTTCAGGAACGGAACGATCGCCAGGAACCCGACGACGACGACGTTAGCCATCACGCCGTACATCCTGTCGGAGACCAACTTCTCGCCGCCGAGGATCGCGAGCTCGGGGTTGATCGGGTTCAGGTGTAGCAGGCCGTACGACCAGTAGAGATACCAGTCGGGCAGGATCACTTCGGGCGTTGAGCTCGGATCGGCAGGCTCGGGGATGTGTGGGGGCATCACCGCAGAGACGAACAGCATCATGCCGACGAAAAAGGACGCCAGCGCCAGATTGCGGATCGTCTCGTGGGGCCAGGTCGGAAAGGCGAGCACGTCGCGCTCGACGTAGGTCGACTCCTGGCGGAGGTCCTGGTCCTCGCGGCGTGCGCGCTCGAAGTACTCGTAGGTCAGTCTGGAGAGGCCCTGTGTTCGCTCCTTTCGTTCGCGCCACGTGGGCGTCTCATCGTCCGGCGGGACGTTCGCCGGCACGCCACCGCCGCCGTCTGCTTGGGGCTCCTCGCCCCCGTCGGTGCGTGGTTCGTCGTCGGTGTGGTTGTCGCTCATGGTTCGATCAGTGTGGTTCCGCGATTCCCTGCATCCAGACGATGCCGATGTGGATGGCGA
>CAYVQH010000121.1:0-5959 GCA_964454105.1 uncultured Halobacteriales archaeon
GAGAAGACGGTCGCCATCGGGGACGCGAGCGAGGAGCAACTCGAACAGCTGTTCGACGCCCTCTCGCGGCTCGCGAGCGAGGTGAAGGAAAAACGATTCGACCCGCGGATCTATCGCGACGGCGGTGAGCTCGTCGACGTGACACCCATCGCGCTGGAGGAGCACGCCGACCTCGAGAGCGATTCGTACGAACGGTTCAACGAGGCGCTCGACGACTACTTCTTCGAGCTCGACACCACCGAGGACGAGGAGACCGACACCAGCCCGGACTTCGAGGAGGAGATCGCACGAAAGGGCCGGATCATCGACCAGCAGGAGGGCGCGATCGAGGGGTTCGAACAGCAGGCCGAAGAGGAACGCGAGCGCGCCGAGCTCGTCTACGCGAACTACGGACTGGTCGACGAGGTCCTGACGACGATCAGGAACGCCCTCGAAGAGGGACGAGGCTGGGACGAGATCGAGGAGGCCTTCGAGCAGGGCAGAGAACAGGGGGTCGACGCGGCCGAGCGCGTCACGGGCTTCGACCCCGAGAACGGCATGGTGAGCGTCGACCTCGACGAGGCCACCGTCTCGCTGAACGTGCAGGACGGCGTCGAGAAGAACGCCGACCGCCTCTACACCGAGGCAAAGCGGGTCGAGGAGAAGAAGGCCGGCGCCGAGGAGGCCATCGCCGAGACCCGCGAGGAACTCGAAGCGCTCCGGGAACGAAAACGCCAGTGGGAGGCCGGCGACGCCGACGAGGGAGACGGGAACGACGACGAGGAGCCCGAAAACGTCGACTGGCTCTCGCGGGCGTCGATCCCCGTCCGAAAGAGCGAGGAGTGGTACGAGGAGTTCCGCTGGTTCCATACGAGCGACGGCTACCTCGTCATCGGCGGACGAAACGCCGACGAGAACGAGGCGCTCGTCAAGAAGTACCTCGACCGGGGTGATCGCTTCTTCCACACGCAGGCCCACGGGGGACCGGTTACGATCCTCAAGGCGACGGGGCCGAGCGAGCCAGCCAAGGAGATCGACTTCCCCGAGTCGAGCATTCAGGAGGCCGCACGGTTCGCGGTCTCCTATTCGTCGGTCTGGAAGGAGGGCCGCTTCGCCGACGACGCCTACTCCGTCACGCCCGATCAGGTCTCGAAGACGCCCGAGAGCGGCGAGTACATCGAGAAGGGCGGGTTCGTGATCCGGGGCGACCGGACCTATCACCGGGACGTCGAGGTCGGCGTCGCAGTCGGCATCACCTGCGAGCCGACCACGCGGGTGATCGGCGGCCCGCCCACGGCAATCGTCCCGCGTTCGGAGACGAGCGTCGAGGTCGAACCCGGCCGCTACGCCCAGAACGACATGGCCAAACGGATCTACCGGGAGTTCCGCGAGCGATTCACCGACACCACGTTCGTCCGCAAGGTGGCCAGTCCCGACCTGATCCAGGAGTTCCTGCCCGCGGGCGGCAGCCGGATGGTCGACGAGTGACCGTGATTTATATCGGATCGGCGACCATAGCCGGACGATGTTAGGCGACGCGATCGAGTATCCCGCTCGTGGCGAGGACGCGCTGACGACGGTCCTCGTCGGCGGACTGTTGCCGGTTCTGGCGACGATGATCGGGGCCGTCGGCCTCGTGCTGTCGGTCGTTCTCGTCGGCCTGGCGATCCTCCCGCTGGCGCTGATACCGGGGTTGGTACTGTTCGGGTACTACGTCGCCGTCCTCAGACGGGTGACCGCGGGCGATCCCGACCCGCCGCGGTTTCGCGGGTGGAAGCGGCTTCTCGTCGACGGCATCCGGTTCGTGGCCGTCAGCATCGTCTACGCCGTCCCGTTCGTCCTTCTGATGGGGACGCTCCTCGCGGTGATGGCTGCGAGCGAGGCGGCGGTCGGCGATCCGGCCGCGGAGACGATCGCCACCGTCGGTGCCGTAGTGATCACCCTGCTCGCGGCCGGCTCGCTGCTCGCCTACGCCTATCTCCAGCCGCTCGCGCTCGCGAACCTCGCACGCGAGGATCGGTTTCGAGCCGCGTTCGATCTCGAAACCCTCCGAAAAGCGGGCCTTTCGAGGTCTTACGCCGTCGCGTGGCTGCTCGGGGCGCTGGTCTGGCTGGTCGGCGGCGCGCTCGAGGGGACGCTGTGGATCGTCGTCGTCGGTCTCTTCGCCGGCTTTTACGCCAACGTGGTCCGGTACTATCTCTACGGCCGGGGACTTCGCCGGGCGCTCTCGGAACCCGACGAGGTGGACCGAACGCGGACCGAGAACCCGGCACCGCCGGACCCGTTCGACGCCGCGACCGATCGGGTGGCCGAGCCGTCCGAGGAGCGGACGATCCCCCGGATCGAGGAGCCGGCCGACTTCGCGACCCGAACCGGGAAACGCGACCGCGAACGGGGCTGGCCCGATTGGGACTCCGACGAGCGTCGATGAGCGGCCGTCTCACCTACCTCTGGGGTGAACACGCCGAAGATGCCCTGCTCGTCGGCTGGATCTGTCTGCTAGCCCATACGCTGTTCGTCCCATGGCTCCCGCTCGTGCCCGTAGTCGGCTATCTCGTCACCGTCGCCCGAGCGGTGATCGACGGCGGTTCGGCCCTGCCGGCGGTCGAGTTTCGTTCGCTCCTCTCGACGGGGACGGTCGCGAGCGCGATCTGTCTCGGATACGGACTGGTCCCGCTCGCGGTCGGCGCGATCACGATATCGCTCGCGTCCGATACGGCGCTCGACATCGGGGGCGCGGCGTCACCGTTCTTTCTGGTCGGCTCGACGATGACGCTGTTTCTCGTTCTCGCGGGGCTGTACGTCACCCCGATCGCGCTGTGTCGGTACGCCGTCGGCAGCGCCCGCGACGGGTTTCTCGACGGTCCGTTCCTGCGTGTCGCGGGCCGGGCCGCCTACTTCGTCAGGTGGACGAGCGCGCTGGTCGTCCTCGCGGCGGGCGTGCTTGCTGGAAGCGTCATCGGGGTCGTTCCCCTGATCGGCCCGCTCTTCGCGCCGCTGGTCTGGTGGGTCACCGCGATCGCGACGACCCGACGGCTCGCGGCGGGCTATCGGGCGGCCTGACGAAGCGCTTCGGGAGGACTATGGCCCGCGAGCGCCGAGGTCGGGTATGCAGATCAAGGACCGTCATCGGGTCGAGGGCGGCAAGGAGCGTCTCACGCTCGTGCCCGAACACCTCGACGACCTCTGGCATCTCACCTACGTCCTCGAACCCGGCGACCTCGTCTCCGCGGACACCACGCGGCGTATCCAGCGAAACGACGACCAGATGCGAGACACCGGCGGCGAACGGGAACCCATGCGCGTGACCATCGCCGTCGAGGACGTCGAGTTCCACAAGTTCGCGAACCGCCTCCGGGTGGGCGGCGAGATCACGTGGGCCTCCCGCGAGGACCAGTTGGGACATCACCACACGCTCAACGTCGAGGAACACGACGAGATCGAGGTCGAGAAGGTGCTGAAGGCCGACCAGCGAGAGCGCCTGGAGGAGGCCGAGGAGTCCGCGGAAAACCCGGACGTGGCGATCGTCACCGTCGAGGAGGGCGAGGCCCACATCCACACCGTCGCCCAGTACGGCACCGAGGAGCGAGCCACGCTCACCGGCCCCAGCGGCAAGGGCGAGTTCGCCCGCGCGCGCTCGGAGCTCTTCTCACAGATCGCCGACGCCCTCTCGCGGATGGACGTCGACGCGATCATCCTCGCCGGACCGGGTTTTACCAAACAGGACGCCTACGACTACATCGAGGAGAACACACAGGACGTCGCCGATCTGATCACGATGGTCGACACCTCGGGTGTCGGCGATCGCGGCGTCCACGAGGTGCTCAAACGCGGCGCGGTCGAGGACGTCCAGGCCGAGACCCGCATCGCCCGCGAGGCCGAACTGATCGACGAGCTGACCCGGCGGATGGGCGAGGGCGCGAAGGCCGCCTACGGGATCGAGGCGGTCGCGGAGGCCGCGGAGTTCGGCGCGATCGAGACGCTTTTGATCACCGACGAGCGCCTGCGCGAGGAGCGGGCAGGTTCGGGCGACTGGGAGATGGACGTCAACGACCTGATCACGACGGCCGAGCAGAAGGGCGGCGACGTGGTGGTGTTCTCGAGCGAGTTCGACCCCGCCCAGCAGTTGCGGAACTTGGGCGGGGTCGCGGCGCTGTTGCGGTATCGGCTCCAGTAGTTTCGCGCCACTTTTCGCGCTTCGACACCTACGGAGGACGATGGGAGAAACGACGTACAGCGTCGAGATCGTCGTACCGGAGGACGCCGACTCGGATCGTGCCGGCGAGACCGCGGAGGTCCGAGTCAACGAGGACGAGTATGTGCTCGCGGCCGCACGCAACCAGGACGTGTGGCTGGCGGCCGACTGCCAGCAGGGCTGGTGTACGACCTGTGCGGCCGAGTTGCTTGAGGGGAAGGTCGACCAGTCCGACGCGAAGCGGTACTACGAGAGCGACGAGGAGGAGGACATGATCCTGCCGTGTACCGCGAAACCCCGCTCCGACCTCAAAATTCGGGCCTTCCAGTACGAGGAGATGCTCGAACACCGTGCCGAGAACGACAACCCGCCCGGGAAGTCGAAACTGGGTTGATCAGCGGTTAGCGGATCGTCACGCTCAGGCCGTCCTCCGCGAACCGGACCTCGCCGTCGTAGTGAGCGTTCAGAGAGTCGAGCATCTCCTCGTGGCGACCGTCCGTGTGGGGATAGAGGTGCGAGAGGTAGACCCGGCCAATC
Organism: uncultured Halobacteriales archaeon; assembly: GCA_964454105.1. Lineage (GTDB taxonomy): Archaea > Halobacteriota > Halobacteria > Halobacteriales > Halalkalicoccaceae > Halalkalicoccus. The sequence goes on from CAYVQH010000121.1 coordinate 4,712, forward strand.
TCGCGGCCCGAAAGGGCCTCTCCCAACTGTGTCGGGGTGGGATGGCCCGAGACATCGGTGCTGTCGGGAAACGAACAGTCGTGAACGAGCACCGCTGAGCCCTCGGCGAAGTTCGCCAATCCTTCGAAGGCGTCGCTGTCGCCGCTGAACGTGAAGACGTCGTCGAACCGATAGGCCAGACAGTACATCGAGTGGCGCGTCTCGTAGCCCTCGACGGAAAATCCCCCGATCTCGAACTCATAGGGACCGATCTCGCGGACGGTGAGGTCGAGTCGGTCCTGCATGTACTCGTGGACGTCGAGGAGACCGTCGACGAGCGACTTCGTCCCCCGCGGGCCGGCGATCTCGAGGTGTTCCTCGCCCGCGAGCCAGCGCGCTTTCATCAGCGGGAGGAGGTCCGCGACGTGATCGAGGTGGTGGTGGGTCAGAAGCACCGAGGAGACACCCTCGTAGCCCGCGCTCGTCCGCGCGAGGCCATGGAGGGCGCCGCTGCCACAGTCGACGAGCAGCCGCCGGTCATCGCGCTCGAGCAACAGGCCCGTCTGGAAGCGCTCGCCGGTCGGCATCGCGCTGCCGGTACCGAGGAAGGTGACTCGCATACCGGCCGAGGGAGCGCCAGCGACGAAACGCCTTCGGTCACCCCTCGGATTCACTTTCGCCGCGGTAGCCGAACGCACTTGACGGTTCGCTTCCAACTGTTGGCGATGGGAGCACGCGAGCGCCTCGCCGCTCGAAACGTCGACGTCGATCTGGTTCGAGACGTCGGAGTCCTCGATTCGCTCTCGCCGGTCGTCCAGGAGTGGTGGATCGATCGCTTCGGCGAGTACGTCCCCGAAAACGGCGGCGTCTTTACCCCGCCACAGCGCGAAGCGATCCCGCTGGTTCGCGACGGAGAGAACGCCCTGATCTGTGCGCCGACGGGATCGGGCAAGACACTCGCCTCCTTCAGCGCGGTCATCGACGACCTGATCGGACGGGATCGCGAGGGCGACTTGGAGAACTCGGTCTACTGTCTGTACGTCTCGCCGCTGAAGTCGCTCGCCAACGACATCCACCGCAACCTCGACGTGCCACTCTCGGAGATCACCGAACGTCTCGCCGGACGCGGGGAGGACTGCGAGGTGCGCCACGCGATCCGCCACGGCGACACGCCAGATAGCGAACGCCGGAAGATGCTCGACGAGACGCCGCATATCCTCAACACGACGCCGGAGACGCTCGCGATCCTGCTCAACTCCCCGAAGTTCC
>CAYVQH010000122.1:0-5869 GCA_964454105.1 uncultured Halobacteriales archaeon
TTGCCCTCGTGGCGCAGGCTCGCCGACAGCGAGGTGAAGTCGTGAACGGCACCCAAAAGCGGGTTGCCGATGGCCACCCACAGCACCGCGGGGAGCCAGCCCCAGACCAGCGCCGCGGTGATCGGCCCGACGATCGGTGCGCCGCCCGCGATGCTCGAGTAGTGATGGCCCAGCAGGACCGGTTTCGATGCCGGAACGTACTCCTGGCCGTCCTCGTATCTATGTGCGGGCGTCTCCTGGCTGTCGTCGAGTCCGACGAACTGCGAGAGATACCGCCCGTAGCCGATGTATGCGGTCGTGAACGTCGCGAGTACGATCGCGACGATCCAGATGACTCCTGCCATGCGTAGCTCTACCCCTCGAATCGTTCACCAATAATATAAATATAACTCATAATTTCAGAAGAACGTTCCATCGGTTCCTCCGCCATGTCGGCGGAATATACACCTACCGGCGCCGGTATGTGTTCAGCGTCCGTCGGCGCCCCCTCGCCCGACGTCGACGCCGAGTTCCGTCGCGACCTCCTCCAGCAGGTCACCCTTGATCTCCCGCACCCGCGTCTCGATCTCCCCCACGATCGGCGCGTCGAAGGAGGCGTACATCTCGTCGATGCGCTCGCGTTCGGTCTCGGCCTTCTCGCGCAGGAAGCGTGCCCCGCGACCCTCCTCGTGGTCCTCCGGTTCGGGCGTTCGCTTGTTGATGACGATCCCCTCGACCGAGAGACCGTACTCGCGGTGAGTGGCAAGCGAGCGCTCGGTCTCACGAACCGAGAGCTCGTCGGGGGTACAGACCAGATAAAAGGAGGCCTTACGGAGGGCCTCGCCCGCGAACGCGAAGCGTTCCTTTCGCGTGGAGAGGCGAGCCAGGATCGGATCACCCTCGCGAAGGCGACGGGGCTCCTGGTTCCCGACGGCGGCCATCTCGAAGTAGTCGATGCTCTTCTCGCGTTTGTGTGTGAGCCGGTCGATCCACTTCTCCAGGAGATCGGGAAGGGAGAGCAGGCGCAGGGTCGAGCCCGTCGGCGAGGTGTCGAAGACCACGCGGTCACACTCCGCGTCGCGCATCACGTCGATGAACCGATCCAGCAGCGCCGCCTCGTAGGCGCCCGGCGTCCGGTGGGCCATCTCGATCTGGAGGTCGATCTCGCCCACCATCGAGGGGCTGAGCTGCTCGCCCAGCGCGCGTTTGGTCTCCTGGAGGTGTTCCTGTACCACCCGATCGGGATCGATCTCCAGTGCCCGCAGGTTCTCGACGCCCTCCACCGGACGCGGCTCGTCGCCGAACTCCTGGTCGAAGACGTCGCCCGTGCTGTGGGCCGGGTCCGTCGAGACGACGAGCGTTTCGAGACCCGCCCGCGCACACTTGAGCGCGTAGGCGCTGGCGACCGTCGTTTTGCCGACCCCTCCTTTGCCGCCGAAGAAGACGAACTCGGCCATCTAGAAGTGGTACTGTTGGCCCTTTCGCTCGATGAGCGACCCGCGATCCCACAGTCGCCGTTGCCAGGCCTCGTACTCGTCGGTGAGGTGGGGAAGCAGTTCGGCGGTGTAATAGGAAACGGGCGAGGGGATGCCGAAGGCGTCGGGGAAACACGCGAGCATGAACTCGTCCTCGAGGTCCTCGGCCTCCTTCTCGATCGTCTCGTAGGCCGGGTGGGTGAACATCCCGTGATAGAGCCCGCGCGCCCACTCTTCGAGGGCGCGACGGAGGCGCGCGATCCGCGCGGCGAGGTCCATGGTGGGTAGTGTCGATCGATCGTCCAAAACGGTGTCGCTCGGGCTACGGTTATATCTCGCGGGGATCTACCCCGCCTATGACGACACCGACGCTTCCGGCGCCGAGCCGTCCCGGCCGGGTCGCGCTTCGCGCCAACGACCCCGATCGCCTCGCCTCGTTTTACCGGGACGTGGTCGGACTCGCCGTGCTGGACCGCGAGGAGGACCGGGCGACCCTCGGTGCGGGCGGGAGGGCGCTGCTCGAACTGCTTGCGGACCCCGACGCACCCCCGAGAGGGTCCGACGAGACGGGGTTGTTTCACACGGCGTTTCTGGTCCCATCCCGGGCCGCCCTCGGCGACGCCCTCTCCCGGATCCGCGAGCGCTGGCACCTCGACGGGGCCTCGGACCACCGCGTGAGCGAGGCGCTCTACCTCTCGGACCCGGAGGGCAACGGGATCGAGATCTACCGGGATCGCCCGAAGGAGGAGTGGCCGACCAACGGGGGACGTGTCGAGATGGACACCCGGCCGCTCGACCTGGATGCCCTCGCGGACCAGCGCCGCGGCGAGGCGGGGGTTCCCGACGAAACGACCGTCGGGCACGTCCACCTCGAGGTCTCCTCGATCCCGCAGGCACGCGAGTTCTACGTCGAGGGACTCGGGCTGGGGATTCGCCAGGAGTGGAGCGACGCGGCGCTCTTTCTCGCCGCCGGCGACTACCACCACCACGTCGGGCTGAACACGTGGAACGGGCGGACGGCTCCCGCGAGCGGGCGCGGGCTGGCGTGGTTCGAGCTGCTGGTCCCTGATCGGGAGACGCTGGCGGCGGTTCGCGATCGAACCGGGGATACAGAACCCATCGATGAAACCGACGTCCTCTCGCTTTCGGACCCCAATGGGATCGAACTCCGCCTTCGAGTCGCGGACGCGGACTGAGAACCGGACCGTTCCCGAATCGAGGCCCTGGTCCCACAGCGGCAGTGCGTTGAAGGCTCGCGACACCCCATATCACACATGGCCGACGCGATCCCCGTCACGATCCTCTCCGGTGCGCTGGGCGCCGGAAAGACCACCCTGCTGAACCACCTCCTCGCGAACGCCGAGGAGCGCGTCGCGGTGCTGGTCAACGACATGGGTGAACTGAACGTCGACGCCGAGTTGATCGCCGAGGGCGGCTCCGCCGAAGGGATCGCCGAACTCTCCAATGGCTGTATCTGCTGTGAGCTACAGGACGACCTGGAGACCGCGGTGATGCGACTGGCCCGCTCGCGGGAGTTCGACCACCTCGTCGTCGAGTCCTCGGGGATCTCCGAGCCAGCGCCGGTCGCTCAACTGTTCACCACGCGCTCGAAGGCCGCCGCGGTCTACGACGTCGACACCCTCGTCACGGTGGTCGACGCCGCCGGCTTTCACGACCTGTTCGCGGGCGACGCCGAGCCTGAGCGCGCGGAGGCAGGGGACGGCGAGAGCCGCCCGCTTTCCGACCTCCTGATCGAGCAGGTCGAATGCTGTGACGTGCTCGTTTTGAGCAAATGTGACCTGCTTTCGGCGGGTGAACTCGACGAGGTCGAGGCGGTTCTGGAGCGGCTCGCGCCCGAAGCCAGAACCGTCCGCACGGAGTTCGGTCACCTCGACCCCGGGGAGATCCTTCACACCGGGCTGTTCGAGTCCGGAGGAGGATCAGACGACCGCCTCGCATCCGACGGTGCGGAACACGAGCACGCTGGCCACGACCACAGCCACCCCGACGAGGAGTACGGTGTGAGTTCGTTCACCTACCGGCGCCGCCGTCCCTTCGACCCCGAGGCGCTTTCGGACCTGCTGGAATCGCTTCCCGACGAACTGGTCCGCGCGAAGGGGACCTTCTGGGTCGCCGGGCGCGACGCGAAACTGCGCCTTGGCTATGCGGGACGGATCTCGCGGGTCACCGCCGGCGAGCCGTGGATCGCCGCCCGCCCCGACGTCGAGCGCGAACTCTACCGCGAGAACCGTCCCGATCTGGAGTGGGACGACGAGTGGGGCGACCGCGAGCAGGCGCTGGTCTTCATCGGTCGCACTCTCGACGAGGGGACGCTGATCGACCGACTCGACGCCTGTCTGGCGGACGATACGGGAGGCGACGGCGGCCCCTTCCCGGTGGAGGGGACCGTCGAGTTCGAGTCAGGCTAGCTCCTCCTCGATGGCGTCGAGCGCCCGTTCGAGTTCGGCCTCGCGCTTCCATGCCGCCACGCGGTCGGTGAGCCGTCGTGGGAAGAGATCCAGCGTCACCGTCGAGACCATCCGGATGCGGGTCCCCTCGTTTTCGGGCCCGTAGGTGATCGTCGTCTCCATGCGCTCGAACGGGCCCGCGTCGCCCTCCTGCTCGTAGCGGTAGCCGTCCTCGAGTTCCTCAAAGAACAGGCCCATCTCCAGCCCGCTGGCCCCGGCGATCATCCGGGTTCCCCCCTCGAGTTCGACGGTCTCGCGGGGCTCGAAACTGCCCTCGTACTCGACGATCGCGGCCGGCGAGAGGACCCGTTCGACCCGTCTGGTCGTCGCTCTGACGAACCGTGAGACGCTGACCTCGCGCATGCGGGGGATTCGGGGATCGGTACATTAAGGCACTCGGCACGACGCTCTGGGAGTATGACCATCGAAGACCGGGACACCGCACACGTCATCACCCACGCGTTGGCGCGGGACACCCTCTCGCGCCTGCGCGACGTCGAGACCGAGCAGGTGGGGTTCCGGAAGGGACTCGTCAAACTCGGGCGGATCTGCGGCTACGAGATCATCGACGGCAGCATGGAGACAGAGTACGTCGAGATCCGGACGCCCCTCGAGACGACGATGGGCGAGCGCGTCAAGGGACTGGACGACGTCGTGATCGTCAACGTGTTGCGCGCGGCGACGCCGTTCGTCGAGGGACTCCTCAAGGCCTTTCCGAGAGCCAAACAGGGCGTCATCTCGGCGGGCCGCGACGAGGAGGCCGGCATGGACGAGGGGGAGTTCCCGATCACCATCGACTACGTGAAGCTGCCCGAGATCCGCGAGCAGGACACCGTGATCGTCGCGGATCCGATGCTCGCTACCGGCAGTACGATGTGTGCGGTGCTTGATCGCGTGCTGGCGGACGCCCCCGAGCCCGAACACCTGTTTGTCCTCTCGGCCGTCTCCGCGCCCGACGGCCTCGTTCGGGTGGGCGAGCAGTTCCCCGAGGCCGAACTGCTGACCGTCTCGATCGACGACCGCCTCGACGAGAACGGTTTCATCGTACCGGGGCTGGGCGACGCGGGCGACCGGGCATTCCGAACGACGTAAGGGCTATTCGTGCCGGTGTCGAGCCATCCGTATGGCCGAGGCTTCGTGCGATGATTGTGACAAACGAGTCACGGAGGCACTTTCACGGACCGTCTCGCTGTCGATCGACGGATCCGATATCGACTCCCGGACGCTCTGTCCCGGCTGTTTCGCCGACTGGATCGACCGCTACGAGGGGAGATGCAATCCGACCCCGCCCCGGCGGTCGACGGCATCGACCACGTCGATTGAACCCCTTTCCTTCCGGTCGAAACCCGCAGACAGGAGCGTGGCGTCCGTCCCCACGCTTGAGGCGAAACCGACCCCCGTGAAACCGATCGTGGCGACTAGTCCGTTCCCGGACGCTCCGAGCCGCAGGTATCGACCCCGAACAGCGCGTTCAGCGGACACCACTGGACCGCAGCCGTCAGGAACAGGTCGGCGCCCGCGAACAGCGTGCCCGCTCGCCGGATCCCCCTCGCGCGAAGCGCGTAGGCCAGCAGCGCGATCCCGCCGAGTATCCGGAGGCGTCTGTCGAGCCCACCCACGTTTCTCTCCATGCGTCCCGTACGGGACGCGGACGGTTAGTCGCTGTCGTCCCGCCCGCCCGACAGCCCCTCGTCGCCCCGATCCAGCGCTTTCGGCACCTCGTGGTGCTCGGAGTAACCGCCGAACCAGCGGACGATCCGCTCGATCCGATCGACGACGTGGCCCGGCTCGCCCGAACGCGAGAGTTCGTGGCCCTCGCGAGGGTAGCGAACGAGGCGGGTCTCGACGCCGTTCTTCCTCAGGAAGCGGTGGAGCATCTCCCCGTTGTTGGCGGGCACCCGGAAGTCGTCGTCCGCGTGGATCACGAGCGTCGGCGTCTCGACCTCG
>CAYVQH010000123.1:0-5867 GCA_964454105.1 uncultured Halobacteriales archaeon
ACTATCTCGACGAGGACGGCAACGAGGCCGAACGCGTCTGGAACGAGGGGCGCGCCGAGGCCGTCTACGAGGATCTCAGGGAAGCGAGCGAGGCCGGCGTCGAGTCGGTCTCCCGCAGGACGCGGACCGACGAACCGCCCGCGCCGTTCAACACCACACAGTTCATCCGCGCCGCGAGTTCGATCGGCTACTCCGCGAAACGGGCAATGAGTATCGCCGAGGACCTCTATACTGCAGGGTATATCACCTATCCCCGGACCGATAACACAGTGTATCCCGAGGACCTCGATCCTCGGGAGCTACTTTCGGCCCTCTCGAGCGACCGCACGTTCGGCGAGGACGCGGAGGCGCTGTCGGAGCGCGACGAGCTCTCGCCCACGGAGGGCGACGAGGAGACGACCGACCACCCGCCGATCCACCCGACCGAGGAACTGCCCACGAAGGGCGAACTCTCCGAGGCCGAGTGGGAGGTCTACGAACTCGTCGTGCGGCGCTTCTTCGCGACGGTCGCTGACCCGGCGCGCTGGGAGCACCTCAAGGTCGTCCTCGAGGCCGGCGAACACCGTCTGAAGGCAAACGGCAAACGGCTCGTCGAGCCGGGCTATCACGCCGTCTATCCCTACTTCAGCACCAACGAGAACTTCGTCCCCGACGTCGAGGAGGGCGAACGGCTCTCGCTCACCGAGGTTCGAATCGATGACAAGGAGACCCAGCCGCCCCGCAGGTACGGCCAGTCGCGGCTCATCGAGACGATGGAGGAGATGGGGATCGGCACGAAAAGTACGAGACACAACACCGTCGAGAAGCTCTACGACCGGGGCTACATCGAGAACGACCCGCCGCGGCCGACGAAGCTGGCGACGGCGGTCGTCGAGGCCGGCGAGGAGTACGCCGACCGGGTGGTCAGCGAGGCGATGACCGCCCAACTCGAAGAGGACATGGCGGCGATCGCCGCCGGCGAGAAGAGCCTCGACGAGGTGGCAGACGAGTCCCGCGAGATGCTCGAACGGGTCTTCGACGACCTGATGGAGTCGCGCGAGGAGATCGGCGACCACCTCCAGAAGTCGCTCAAGGCCGACAAGACGCTCGGGCCGTGTCCCGAATCGGGCCACGACCTGCTTGTGCGCCGGTCCCGTCGGGGGTCGTACTTCGTGGGCTGTGACGGCTATCCCGACTGCGAGTACACTCTGCCGCTTCCCAATACGGGCAAGCCGCTGATCCTCGACGAGACCTGCGACGAGCACGATCTGCGCCACGTGAAGATGCTCGCCGGTCGCGGGACCTTCGTCCATGGCTGTCCCCAGTGCAAGGCCGACGAGGCCGACGAGGAGGAGGACCGCGTGATCGGGGCCTGTCCCGAGTGTGGCGACGGCGCGATCCCGCCGGCCGAGCGCGACGGCGAGGACCCCGAGACGGTGGCCGGCGACGGGGACGGCCAGCCCGTCGAGGCCGACGGGGGGGAACTCGCGATCAAACAGCTTCGCAACGGCTCGCGGCTCGTGGGCTGTACGCGCTATCCCGACTGCGACTACTCGCTGCCGCTGCCCCGGCGGGGCGACATCGAGATCACCGACGAGCACTGCGAGGAACACGGCCTGCCCGAGCTACTCGTCCATTCGGGCGAGGAGCCCTGGGAACTCGGCTGTCCGATCTGCAACTACCGCGAGTATCAGGCGAGAGAGAGCGACTCGGGGACCGACCTCGAATCGATCGAGGGAGTCGGCACCAAAACCGCGGAGAAGCTCACCGCCGCGGGCGTCGAGAGCGTGACCGATCTGCGAGACATCGAGGCCGAGACGCTCGCCGAGAACGTCGAGGGCGTCAGCGCCGACCGCGTCCGCGAATGGCAGGCGAAAGCCGGCTGATCACTCGCGGTACTCGTACTCCCGCAGCGTGTCGGGATCGATCTCGTCGAGGGCTCGCTCGTGGGTCGCTTCGAGCACCAGTGGTGGTGCCGCGTCGGCCTCGCGGGCCTCGACCCAGCGGGGCAGACAGAGACACCAGCGGTCGCCCGGCTCGAGACCGGGGAAGTTCAACTCGGGCTGGGGCGTCACGAGGTCGTTTCCCCGCGCCTTACTGAACTGGAGGAACCCATCGGTCAACACCGCACAGACTTCGTGACGACCGGGATCCCGTCGGAGATGCCGGCAGTGGCCGTCCCTGAGAAATCCGGTTTCGGGGTCCTCGCCACACGGGCGGAGTTCGGTGCCGTAGACGTTGCGGTCGATGTCCTCCTCGCTCATGGACGGGCCTTCGACCGACGGGGTAAAACGGTGGCTACTCGCCCGCGATAACGGTTCGTGTCCTGGATGCGGTTCGATTCCGGATCGGATCATTCGAAGGGGTTTTAGCACGTCCTTCGAATTGAGGTGGTATGAGCGCGCCGTGGACCGACTGGGATCACATCGTCAAGGTCGATCCCGACAAGGACCTCGCGGAGGGCGACACCTTCGAGGACGTCTGCCGGACGGGTACCGACGCCCTCGAGATCGGCGGCACCCTCGACATGACCGAGGAGAAGATGCAGGCGGTGATCGACGCCTGCAGGAAGTACGACGTGGCCCTGTATCAGGAGCCGAGCAACCCCGCCGTCGTCGTCGACGACGACGCCCTGTCGGGCCATCTGATCCCCATCGTCATGAACGCCGGGGACGTCTCCTGGATCACCGGCGCACACAAGGAGTGGGTCCGCCTCGGCGACGTCGACTGGGATCGCACCGCCACGGAGGCGTACATCATCCTCAATCCCGAGGCGAGCGTCGCGGAACTCACCCGGGCCGACTGCGACCAGACCGCCGAGGACGTCGCGGCGTACGCCGAACTCGCGGAACACATGTTCGGTCAGTCGATCGTCTACGTCGAGTACTCGGGGACGTTCGGCGACCCCGAGAAGGTGCGGGCGGCGGCGGCCGCTCTCGACGACGCGACGCTGTTCTACGGCGGCGGCATCCACGATTACGAATCGGCGAACACGATGGCACGACACGCCGACGTCGTGGTCGTCGGCGACCTGCTGCACGAGGAGGGATCCGAGGCGGTCCGGCGGACGGTCGAGGGGGCGAACGACGCCCGAACCGAGACGGCCGACTCCGGGGTCGACTGAGTATCGCAACGTTGAGTATGCTCCCCCGTCTACCTTCGCGTGATCGGGGTGGCGTGTTAGACGCGTACGGCCCTTGGAACGGGTGACTCATCGCCGTCCGGGGTATCGTTCGCACTCGGCGAACGGCGGGAAAGCGTCTGCACCAACCGTTCGCTGGCTATGACATCCGCTACAGACTCCACCAACGTCGTCCTCATCACGGTCGACTCGCTTCGCACCGACGCAATCGAGCCGTACTCCGAGGAGTATCGGACGCCGGTGTTGGGGCGGCTGGCCGAGCAGGGCACGGTCTTCGAGCACGCCTTCGCGACCGGCAACTGGACACCCTTTTCGTTTCCCGGACTGCTCGCCTCGCGGCCCGTCTTCGCGGACTCGGGGACCATCGGCGTCGACCGAAGCGAGACGCTCGCCGACGCGCTCTCTGCCGCCGGCATCAGCACGGGCGGGTTCAACGCCGCCAACGGATTTCTCACCCCTCACTGGGGATACGACAGCGGATTCGAGGAGTTCGAGTCGTTCGTCGCCGAGGCCGGATCGGTCTACGGTCGATACCTCGCGGCTCACCCCACCGTCGAGGCGTGGCTGCAGCTCGCGAGTTCGCCGGTCAGACGCCTCGTCTCGCGGGCCCGTGGCGAGGACGACGGCCGCCCGTTCATGGACGCCTCGCGGATGGTCGACCTCGAGCGACGGGCGACGGGGTTCGTCGATGAGACGGACGAGCCGTTCTTCCTCTGGATCCACTACATGGACGCCCACACGCCGTACGCGCCCGCGCCGCGGTACTTCCGGCAGGTCTCCTCCTCGACGCTGGGCACCCCTCAGATGCTACTGGCTCACGTGCGAGCGGGCCTCGGGAAGGACGTCGACGAGCGGACGCTTTCGGATCTGCGGACGCTCTATCAGGCGACCGTTCGGCAGGTCGACGCGAGTATCGGACGCGTCCTCGAAACGCTCTCGTCGCGGGGTCTTCGCGAGGAGACCGCCGTCGTGGTCGCTGGCGACCACGGCGAGGAGTTCCAGGACCACGGCCACATGGCCCACTATCCCAAGCTCTATGACGAACTCGTCAACGTCCCGCTGATCGTCGACGCACCCGGCACGGAACCCCACCGGGTCGAGGGGGCGGTCGGGCTCGACGACGTGCCGCCGACGGTCTGTGACCTGCTCGGCGTCTCACCGCCGGAACAGTGGTCGGGCGATTCGCTCGCCGACCCGGTCGAGACCGGCGAGCGACCGGACGGGGAGCCGGTCGTCTCGGTGACCGTCCGCGGCGAGGAGATCACCCAGCAGCCGATCCCGCGCGATCTCGACGACGGCGATCTGCTCGTGAGCGTTCGTACCGACGAGTGGACCTACATCGAGAACGTCGAAACCGGGGAGGAGGAACTCTACCATCGCCCCTCCGACCCCCGACAGCGGCGTGATCTCTCCACGGACCCGTCGCCCGAGGAAGCGGCGGCGATCGAGCGGTTTCGGCCGCTGGCTCGCGATCACGCACGGTCCCTCCGTGGGACGACCCCGGCGGCGAAGGCTGACGAGACCGACGAGGCCGTCGAGGCGCGGCTCGAAGCGCTTGGCTACCGATAACCATGGTTCGGGCACTGCTCAGAGAGGCGGTCGATGGGCGGTTCGCGACCCGTATCAGGCGCTTTGCCATCGTCGGCGCGATCGCGGCCGGGGTACAGACGGTTCTTCTGGGCGGGTTCGTCGAGTACGCCGGCCTGCACTACCTGCTGGCGGCGACCATCGCCATCGAGATCACGATCCTCTTCCAGTACGTACTCAACAACGTCTGGACGTTTCAGTCCGTGAAGAACACTGGCTGGGGTGAGTACCTCTATGGGCTGTTCAAGACGAACGTCGTCCGCGGATCGGCGATCCCGATCCAGCTCGGGGTTCTCTATAGCCTGGTCACATGGCCGGACATCGCGTATCTGATCGCGAACGTCATCGCCATCCTCATCAGCGGCGTCTATCGGTACGTCCTCGACTCCCGATGGACCTGGAACGTCTGAACCGCCCGCGAGCGGAGCCGTACCGACGCGAACCGACCGTCTTTAATGCCCGCGAGAGAAACGTGCGCTCATGCAGAACCGAACCTACACCGCGGACGCCGAACCCGGCGACCACGCGACGGTCGCAGGCTGGGTCCACGAGATCCGCGACCTGGGTGGCATCGCGTTTCTCATCCTCCGCGATAGAACGGGGAAGATCCAGATCAAGTTCGAGAAGGAGGGGATGGACGACGACCTCGTCGAGACGGGGTTGGACCTCGCACGAGAGAGCGTCGTCTCGGTGACCGGTGCCGTCGAGGAAGAGCCGCGCGCGCCCACCGGCGTCGAGATCACGCCCGACGAACTGGACGTGATCGCCGAGGCCGAGCCCGAGCTCCCGCTGGACCCCTCGGGAAAGGTCGACGCCGAGCTCTCGACCCGTCTGGACAACCGCACGCTGGATCTGCGAAAGGAGGAGACGAAGGCGATCTTCGAGATCCGTGCCGAGATCCTTCGCGCCGTGCGCGAGAGCTTCCGCGAGATCGGCTGTACGGAGATCAACACGCCGAAGATCGTGGCGACCGGCACCGAGGGCGGCACCGAGCTGTTCCCCATCACCTACTTCGGCCAGGAGGCGTTCATGAACCAGTCGCCCCAGCTGTTCAAGCAGCTGATGGTCGGGTCCGGGCTCGAACGCGTCTTCGAGATCGGCCCGATCTTCCGCGCCGAGGAGCACAACACGCCCCGGCACCTCAACGAGGCGACGATGA
>CAYVQH010000124.1:0-5858 GCA_964454105.1 uncultured Halobacteriales archaeon
TCGTACTCCTCCTTGAGCCCGTAGTACTCGCCGTCCGTGTCGACGATCAGGACCGGATAGCCCGATTCGAGTAACTCCTCGACGACGACGCTCGCGGTGTTCGACTTGCCGCTTCCGCTCTTGCCGGTGATGAAGCCCCGACCGGTGAGCAACTGGACGACCGGCAGGGAGACCGACTCCCCGCCGTTCTCGGTTCCGATCGTGATACGTTCGTCGCTCATGGATCGCCTCGCGCGTTCATTACGCGGAAACTATCGGCTATATTACTTAAACCCTGTCGCTCGATGAAACGTTCGGAGTGATCGCGTCGGATCGCCGAGACGAGGGGTTTACCCGGTGGCGGGGCGAGTGGTCGCGTATGACAGAGGAGGGCTGGTTCGCCGACGTCGGCCCCGACAACCGGGAGGGGGCGGCCAGTGCGATTCGTGACGGCAGTGCGGACGCTCCCGCCGATTGGCCGTCGCTGGCAGTCGAATCCGGCTTCGCGGGGGATCGGGAGACGTACTACGAACGGCTTCACGGGGCGAGCCTCGTGGCCGCCCGCGAGGCGGTCGCTGAACGCGAACGGGCCGACGACGCCCAGCTCGTCCATGCGGTCCGCGCGATGGACGACGCCGACCGCATGGCGAACGAACTCGCCGAACGGGTCGCCGAGTGGGGCGGCAGCCTCTTCTCCGGTGAGGGATCGGGAATCAAGTACGCCCGTCGGTTGGCCCAACGCGATCCCGAGGAGCCGATCGAGCGACGAGCGATCGCTCTCGCCGTCCGAACGGCGGATCTGTCCGACGAGGCTGACGATCTCCGGGAGTTCATCGAACGAACGACGCCCGCGGTCGCGCCGAACCTCTCGGCGCTTGCCGGACCCGTACTGGCGGCGCGACTGATCGCACTGGCCGGCGGGCTGGGCGACCTCGCGAAGAAGCCGAGCGGCACCCTGCAAGTGCTCGGTGCGGAGGACGCGCTCTTCGCCCACCTGCGGGGCCACGCCCCCTCACCGAAACACGGGATCATCTACACCCACGAGTACGTCCGAGGCACCCGCCCCGAGGACCGGGGCTCGGCCGCGCGGGCGCTGGCGGGCAAGCTCACAATCGCCGCCCGGATCGACCACTACTCGGGCGATCGCCGCCCCGACATCGATGCCGCACTCGACGAGCGCATCGCGACCATTCGGGCGCGGGAGGACGGGTCATGACGCTCCCCGATGGGGTCGAACGCCGCGAGATCGACGGGCGGGAACGTCTCGCCACTCGCGGCGAACCGGTGTACGGCGAACCTATGGCGGACGGATGGCGCGCGTGGAATCCGAACCGCTCGAAGCTCGGTGCGATGCTCGAAACGGGGATGGACGTCGGACTCGCCGACGCCGATACAGACGCAGACGACCGCGGGAGGAGCCGCCTCTCCGGCGCTACGGTACTCTATCTGGGAGCCGCGAGCGGCACCACCGTGAGCCACGTCGCGGACTTCGCCGGACCCACGTATGCGGTCGAGTTCGCCCCCCGGCCGGTCCGGGATCTCGTGGGGGTCGTTGAGGCCAGAACGAACCTCTTTCCGCTTCTGAAGGACGCCCGAAAACCCGAGACATACACTCACGTCGTCGAGAGCGACGTCGACGTCATCGTCCAAGACGTCGCGACCCGCGGGCAGGCCGACGTGGCGATCCGCAACCGGCGGTTCTTGGCCGACGACGGACGGCTGCTCGCGGCGATCAAGGCTAGAAGCGAGGACGTAACTCGCGAGCCGAGCGAGGTGTTTCCCGACGTGCTCGACCGCCTGGAGGACGCCTACGAGGTCCTCGAAACCGAGCGTCTGGAGCCGTATCACGACGACCATCTCGCGGTTGTTGCCCGGCCGCGATAGGATAGCAGGGGCTATTTATTCGACGGGACCGAACCTGCCGGCGATGGAGACGGGTTCGGCCGAGAGCTTCACTCGGATGGGTACCCTCGGGATCGAGGAGGAGTTTTTCGTCGTCGACGACGCGGGCCGGCCCGCGTCGGGAACGGACGAACTGGTCTACGCGAACGACCCGCCGGGGATCCTCGCGGACCGCCTCGACCACGAGCTATTCAAGTTCGTGATCGAGACCCAGACGCCCGTCATCGACTCGCCCGCGGAGGCCGATGACGTCCTCCGCGAGGTGCGCGAGACGCTCGTCTCGTACGCCGCCGATCACGGCTACCGGATCGCGGCCGCCGGGCTACACCCCGCGGCGAGGTGGCGCGAACTCGAACACGCCGAAAAGCCCCGGTATCGCTCACAGCTCGATCGGATCCAGTATCCCCAGCACCGAAACACCACGGCGGGTCTGCACGTCCACGTGGGGGTCGACGACGCCGACAAGGCCACCTGGATCGCCAACGAGCTCCGGTGGTTTCTCCCGATCATGCTCGCGCTGTCGGCCAACTCCCCCTATTGGAACGGGTACGATACGGGTCTGCAGTCCGCCCGTGCGAAGGTCTTCGAGGCGCTTCCCAACACCGGGATGCCGACCGCCTTCTCGGACTTCGAGGAGTTCGCCGAGTTCGAACGCCTGATGGTCGATCGGGGCTCGATCAACGACCGCGGGGAGCTGTGGTACGACGTGCGACCCCACTCGGGGCACGGGACGGTCGAGGTCCGCACTCCCGACGGACAGGCCGATCCCGAACGCGTCCTCGCGTTCGTTGAGTACACCCACGCGCTCGTGATCGACCTCGCGGAGCGCTACGAACGGGGCGAGGAGGGGTACGGCCACCGGCGAGAACTGCTCGACGAGAACAAGTGGCGCGCGATGCGCTACGGTCACGACGCCTCGTTCATCGGTCGAAACCGCTCCGAGGTGGTCGAACTCGCCGACGTCGTCGCCCGGGAGTGCGACCGGCTCGGAATCGACGGGATCGGCCGGCTCTACGACGACGAGAGCGGCGCTGCCCGTCAGCGACGGCTCCGGGACGAATCGGGTCCCGAGGCGCTGTACGAGTCGCTCGTCCTGTAGGCAAGACTTTTCACCGGGGCCGGCTTTCGTCCCTTCAGAAAGGACATGTCCGACGATGACACAGACAACGGCGGAGAGATCCCGGTCGAAGTCGACACCGAGGAGGGCTCGGGCGCCCGAACGCGCATCGAGGAGGGGGCCGATCGCGCGGTCGAGGAGTTCGACAGGGGCATCGTCGACCTGCTGGCTTGGGTGCTCGATACGGAGACGCGCGCACGGATCTACGTCTACCTCCGGCAGTACCCCGGTTCGACCAGCGAGGAGATCGCCGCCGGCACCGGCCTGTACCCCAGCACCGTCCGCGAGGCGCTCGCGGAACTCAACGAGGAGGGCAACGTCTCCCGCGAGAAACGCGAAAGCGAGGGCGCGGGCAACAACCCCTACGAGTACACCGCGATCGCGCCGAGCGAACTGGTCGGCGGGATCCTCCATCAGGTCCAGGACGAACTGAACACGGTGTTCAACCTCGACCAGTACCTCGCGGAGGGAGGGGAGAACGGCGAGACCGACAGCCCGATCAGCATCACCGTCGACGAGGACGACTGTGAGGCGGCCGATGTGGACGACGGCGACGGAATCGACGAGTAACCCTTCCGAAGGCACTAAGCCGCCGGCTCACATCGCCCCGGTATGCAGGTTGCGCTGGGTGGGACGTTCGATCCGGTACATGACGGGCATCGCGCGCTGTTCGAGCGCGCGTTCGAACTCGGGGACGTCACCGTCGGCCTCACGAGCGACGAACTCGCACCGAAGACCCGTCGAGAGGACCGCTACGTCCGCCCCTACGAGGAGCGAAAGGCCGACCTCGAGGCCGAACTCGCCTCGCTCGCTGAGGAACACGGCCGCGAGTACGAGGTCAGGGAACTCGACGATCCGACGGGCATCGCCACCCAGCCCCGATTCGACGCCTTGATCGTCTCCCCCGAAACCGTCGACGGCGGCGAGCGCATCAACGACCTGCGGCGCGAGCGGGGCCATGATCCGCTCGAGATCGTCGTCGTCGACCATCTACGCGCAGAGGACGGCGACATCATCTCTAGTACTCGGATCGTCAACGGCGACATCGACGAACACGGTAACCGCACGCCGGGACGCGACGGACGCGGTCGCGAGCGATAGTTCTCTCTCCCTACCACGTCGGCGGGTCCAATCCGACCTCTTCGAGCAGGGGTTTCCACCGGTTCTGGACGGTCAGTCGGGTGACGCCGACCGCGTCCGCGACCGCCCCCTGTGAACGCCGATCACCGGCGATCAGCCCGCCGGCGTACAGGCTCGCTGCGATCGCGGCGGGCTTCGAGCGTTCGGCCTCGGGGACCGTCGAGAGAAAGAGGTCCTCCGCGGTCGAGCGGGCGTCGCGTTCGAGGTCCAACTCCTCGGCGGCCCGTCCGAGTTCCGCGAGCCAGCGTTCGTTCTGCACTCTGTCGCTCGCACGATACACGACACCGGTTTGGTCGCGATCGGATTTAAACCTCGTGTCGAGCGACAGCGACGGGTTTTTACTGTCCTCGCGAAAAGGACGTGGTGCGCGCGGGTTGCCGAGCTAGGCCAAAGGCGCAGCGCTTAGGACGCTGTCCCGTAGGGGTCCGCCGGTTCGAATCCGGTCCCGCGCATGAAGGGGTTTTCGAGCGGAGCGAGAAACGAGCGAAGAGCAGGACCGATTCGAAGCAGGGAGCAGCTTCGCTGCGACCGAGGTTCGAATCCGGCCGCGTGCTGTGTGCCGTGCTCGTAAACCGTTCGACGAATCGCCTCGCTCGGGTCACTCGGGCATACGAAAACGAGCCGAACGAGACGGCTCAGTTCCCGCCGCTTTTCGACCCGCTCAACGTCTTTTTCAGGAAGCGATACCCGCCGAGGGCGAGCACGACGGAGACGATCGCGCCGGGAACACCGTATTTCTTGTATCCGAACGATGCGGCCTTCTTACCGATCGCGAGTACTCCGACCATGAATCGTCGGTTGGGCGGAGACGCACAAAAGCGTTCGGCAGGAACGCGTCAGCCATACGTCGCACGCTCAGAGACGTGCCACAACGCTTTTTCGCGCGCGTAGAGTGATCTCGACAATGGATTCCGTCTCCGAACTCCTCTCGGCCATCGTCGACAACGCGGACGCGATCGCACTCTTCTCGCCCACCGGCTCTCTGTACGATCGTTTCGCCGAGCAGGACCTCGACGTGATCGTCATCGGTACCGGGAACGACGTGACTGCCGATCGGTTCGTCGAGATCCCCCTCGAGTTCACCGACGTCGAGGACCTCGTCGAGTTCGGGATCGGCGCCGCCGTCGGCGACGGGTACCTCGAGGAGGGCGACGTCGTCGTCTGTGCGACGAGCGTCTTCGACGAGGAGATCGACACCGTCTCGCGGGTGCGTGCCGAGGAATCCGTCCATTCGGACCTCTACGACCTGTTCGTCAACTCGCGGGCCGAACCCGCCGTCATCCGGAGCGTCCTCGAGGTCGCGATTGATCTCGGGAAGAAGGGCCAGAAGGGAAAGCCGGTCGGCGCGCTGTTCGTCGTCGGCGACGCGGGAAACGTGATGAACAAGTCCCGGCCCCTCTCGTACAACCCCTTCGAGAAGTCCCACGTCCACGTCGGCGACCCGATCGTCAACGTGATGCTCAAGGAGTTCTCCCGACTCGACGGCGCGTTCGTCATCAGCGACTCGGGCAAGATCGTCTCGGCCTACCGGTATCTCGAACCCGCCGCGGAGGGGATCGACATTCCGAAGGGACTGGGTGCCCGCCACATGGCCGGCGGGGCGATCACGCGGGACACGAACGCCACCGCGATCGTCCTCTCCGAGAGCGACGGACTCGTCCGGGCGTTCAAGAGTGGGAAGCTCGTTCTCGAGATCGATCCGGAGGAGTACTGAGATGCA
>CAYVQH010000125.1:0-5839 GCA_964454105.1 uncultured Halobacteriales archaeon
AGATGCAGAAGCTCCCGTTCGCCGCGATCCACGGCGACGCGGACGTCCACGACGACAGCATCACTCGCTTTGGCCCGACCGCCAAACTGGTGCCGACGCTCGAACGAGGACGGTTCTCGACGGTCGGGGACTTCCTCGACGTGTTCGGATTGAACGCCGATTCCTTCCTGAGCTACGGCAACGTCCTCGCGGACCGGGTCCTCCTTCCCTACGTGCTCAGGAACCTGCTCTACGACGTCCCCGAGGTCGGAAAGCGCGCGTTCCTGCCCCACGTCCAGAAGGTCGTCCCGAGCGTCGGGCTGGACGACATCGATCGTGCCACCGGCTACGGCGGGGTACGGCCCCAGATCGTCGACACGAAGGGCAGGAGCCTCGACATGGGCGAGGCCAAGATCACCGGCGAGGACGTCATCTTCAACGTCACACCCTCGCCGGGCGCGTCGACGTGTCTGAAGAACGCCATGCGGGACGCCGAACAGCTGATCGAGTTCCTCGACGACGGCCACGAGTTCGACGAGGAGGGCTTCCGCGGGGCGACGATCGATAACTTCCCCCGGAAGGAGATGATGGCGGCCGACGACTGAGGCTACTCCGGCGCGAGCACGAGGTTCGCCAGGTCCGTCACGTCGTCCCCGTCGAGGCGCTCGACGTTATCGGCCACGATCCCCGCGAGGCGCTCCCAGTGTTTCGGGGTGTGCCCGCCCGTGTGCGGCGTTATCAGCACGTTCTCGAAGCCCCACAGGACGTGCTCCGGGGGAAGCGGTTCGGGGTCGGTGACGTCGAGCGCCGCCCCCCTGATCCCGTTGGTCCGGATCGCGTCCACGAGCGCGTCGGTGTCGACGATCGGACCACGGGCGGCGTTGATCACGACCGCTTCTGGCGGGACGGTAGCGAACTCCGCCTCGCCGATCAGACCCCTGGTGGTCTCGGTCAGCGGGCAAGCGATCACGAGATAGTCGGTGCGGGCAAGCGCGTCGTGGATGGCCTCCTCGTCGAAACCGATCACTTCGTCGGTGGGGCCGCCCTTCTCGGGACTGTAGCGGACGCCGATCGTCTCGACCTCCATCCCCTCCAATCGCTGGGTGAGCGCCCGTCCGATCGAGCCGAGACCGATGATCGTCACGGTGCTGCCCGTGAACTCTCCGGACTGGAAATGTCGCCACTCCCTGTTTTCCTTGCGACGCCAGCCCTCGTGAAGCCGTCTGGCGAAGACGAGCATGTTGCCGAGCGTCGCCTCCGCGATGCCGGGCGCGTGGATCCCGCCGGCGTTGGTCACCGCCACCCCGCGCTCGCGAAGGGCGTCCATCGGGAGGTGTTCGGTGCCGGCAAAGGCACACGCGAACAGTTCGAGGTCGTCGGCGTGTGAGAGCACGTCCTCGTCGATACGAACGCCAGTGACGACCCGAGCCTCCGCAACCAGTTCCCGCTCCTCGCTCGGCGTCCGGGCACGGCGGACGTCATGGTCGGGCAGGCGCTCGCGCAACTCGGCCGCGTACGGTTCGGTCGACAGTCCCTCGGTCCCCTCGCGCAGTACCACCACGTCGGGTGTCACATCGTTCATGGATAGCAATCCCTCTACCGGCCGCCGCTAAAATCTTCGTATTCACCGTCCACGGTTTCTGTGTATTTTAAGTATCTGGAGCGAAATAGTGCGTGTGAATGTCACGGGCGATACGCGACGGGCTGGACGAGTACAGGCGGACCTTCCACCGGTATCCGGAGCCGGCATGGCGGGAGTTCTACACGACGAGCCTGCTGGTCGACGCGATCGAACGGATCGGCGTCGATGAACTCGCAGTGGGCCGCGAGGCGATGGCTCCCGAGCGACGGATGGCCGTCCCGAGCGACGAGGAACTCCGCCCGTGGTTCGATCGGGCCCGTGAGCGGGGCGCCCGCGAGGGCGTTCTCGAAGCCTGTAAGGGTGGTTACACCGGCTGCGTCGCGGTTCTCGATCGCGGGGACGGCCCCTCGATCGGCCTCCGGGTCGACATCGACGCGCTGTTCATCGAGGAGGCGAACGACGACGGTCACCGCCCCGCTCGGAAGGGGTTTCGCTCCGAGCACGAGGGGCTGATGCACGCCTGCGGACACGACGCCCACATGACCATCGGGCTCGCGGTTCTGGAGGCCGTCGCCGAAAGCGACTTCTCGGGGACGCTGACGGTGTTCTTCCAGCCCGCGGAGGAGGAGGGCGGCGGCGGCCGGCCCATGGCCGAAGGACCCTACATCGAGGGGATCGAGTACCTCCTCTGTGTCCACGTCGGACTGGACCACCCGACGGGCGAGGTGATCGCAGGCATCGAGAAGCCACTCGCGATGAGTCACATGACCGCCGGGTTCTCCGGGAAGTCGGCCCACGCCGGCAAGGCACCGGACGAGGGGGCCAACGCGATTCAGGCGATGGCGACGGCGGTGAACGAGGCCTACGGGATCCCGCGTCACGCCGAGGGGATGACGCGAGTGAACGTCGGCCGGGTCGAGGCCGGCACCGCGAGCAACGTGATCGCCGAGGACGCGAGGATCGTCGCGGAGGTACGCGGCGAGACGACCCGTCTGATGGAGTCGATGAAGGGGCGTTTCGAACGGATCTGCGAGTCGGCCGCGCGAATGCACGGCTGTGCGGTCGACGTAGCGGTCCGGAGCGAGTCGCCGCGTGCCGACAGCGACCCCGAACTCGCGGCCCTCGTTCACGAGGTCAGTATCGGTGTCGAAGGGGTCGAGAGGCCGATCGAATCCGCGGACTTCGGCGCGAGCGAGGACGCCACGTTCCTCATGGAGGCCGTCCAGGATACCGGAGGGTTCGCATCGTATCTCATCGTCGGTACGGACCACCCCGACAGCCATCACACCCCGCACTTCGACGTCGACGAACGCAGTCTGGGAATCGCCGTCACCGTTCTCACCGGATCGATCGAACGGATCGCAACCGAGCGGCCCTAGTCGGTCAGGTCCTCGATGCGCTGGTCGCGGCGAGTCGCGGCCTCGGCGGCCCGTTCGACGAACTCGTCCATCTGACCCTTGATCTCCTCGCGGATCGGCGCGGGCGAGAACTCCTGGCTCTCGGCCAGCAGGCGAACGAACGCACGCAGCTCCTCGTCGGTGATCTCCTCGAAGCGTCCGTCATCGAGTTTCTCGACCACCTCGTCGACGTCGATCCGTCCCACGGGATCGACGTTGAACTCGACGTTGACCATGCGGTATTCCGAGCCCGCAAGCTCCTGTTCGCCCTTCGAGACGCCCCGGGCGAGCATGTCCTTGAACGGCGTCGAGTAGCCCATCGTCCCCAGGTGGAGGAAGGCGAGCATGTCGACGATCCCCCGGGTGTAGGCGTCGCGCTCGGCGTCGTCCGGGTCGAACACCGTCTCGCGGTCGCGGTCGTCGAGGTGGTCGAAGAGGATGGTGAAGTCGAGGATGGCGTTTCTGACCCGGCGCCGGATCCGGTTGCGTTTTTGCTTCTTCGAGTGTTCCGTGTAGTCGGTCTTCCGTCCGAGCAGGAACTCCCGGTCGCTCGGGGTCAACACGCCTCGGTCGCGGTCGGGGTCGAGCGCGAGCTCGTCGGCGCCATTCATACACGATTTCTGTGTACGTCCTCGAATAACGTTTGCGCTTGCGGCCTCGAACTGCCGCGCCGCGGGCGCGGACGCTTAGTCGTCGTCCGCGGCGGGCGGGGCATCGGTCTGTCGCGAGCGTTCGGGTCGCGAGCCGATGACCCAGGCGTCGTCCTGGAGGATCACGCGACCGTGGGTCGCGCTGAAGTGCTTCGCGAGCCCGAGCATCGCCAGGAAACAGACGAAGGCGAACGGGGCGCCCGTGATGATCGCCGCGGACTGGAGCGCCTCGATACCGCCGATGATCATGAGGATCGCAGCGGTCATCCCGAGGACCACGCCCCAGAAGATCCGGTTGATGTTCGACGGCTGGGCCTTGCCGCCGGTGGTCATCATCGAGACGGCGAGCGTCGAGGAGTCCGCCGAGGTGATGAAGAAGGTCGTCACGAGGATCATGAAGGCGATCATGAAGGCCGTTCCGAGCGGGAACGCCTCGAACAGGATGAAGCCGGAGACCTCCGGGCCGACCTCGCCGGCGATCACGGCGCTGAAGTCCGCGACACCGTTGTGCTGGGCCCAGACCGCCGTGCCGCCGACGAACGTGAACCACGGGATCGTCGCCGCGGAGGTCGCCGCGATCCCCGTGAAGGCGACCTCCCTCACGGTTCGTCCCTTCGAGATCCGCGCGATGAACACGCCGGCGAAGGGCGACCACGAGAGCGCCCACGCCCAGTAGAAGACGGTCCACGCGTTCGTCCATTCGGTACCGCCCTCGACGCCGGCACCAGTGAAGAGACTCATCGAGACGAAGTCGGTGATCATCCCCCCGACCGCCTGCGTGCCCAGAAGCACCAGAAAGACCGACGGGCCGATGATGAAGGTCGCGACCATGAGGGTGACGAAGAGGACCATGTTGAAGTTGGAAAGCCGCCGGATCCCCTTGTCGACGCCGAGCACCATCGAGATCGTAAACAGCAGCGTCATCATCGTCACCACGAGGAGAATGCCGGTGTTGCCCAGATCGATCCCCCACTGGTAGTTCAGCCCGCTGATGAACTGGCTCCCGATGAACCCCAGCGACGTCGCGACGCCGCCGATGGTGGCGAACACCGCGAGAATGTCGATGACCTTCGCGACCGGCCCGTCCAGGTTGTCGGCACCGAGGATCGGCGTGAGCGCCGAGGAAACCCGCAGAGGGACGTCGTAGTTGTATGTGAAGTAGCCGATCGCGAGGCCCATGATGGTGAAGACCGCGAGTTGGGGAAGCGCCCAGTGAAAGAGCGTCTGCTGGATGGCGATGGTCATCGCCGCGGCCGTTCCCCCCGAAACGTCGAACAGCGGCGAGGGCTCGGCATAATAAAACAGCGCCTCCGTCGGTCCCCAGAACACCACGCCCGCCGCGAAGCCCGCCGAATAGAGCATCGTGAAAAACGAGATGAAGCTGTACTCCGGCGGGTGGTCCCCGAACTTGATCTTCCCCCACGGGCCGACGATCAGGAAGATCAGAAAGAGGACGATCAGGAAGACGATCACGAGCAACGCCCAGTTCAGGTACTGGAGCATCCCCTGATTGAGGTACGTGATGGCGCTCTCGACGGTACCCGGGCTGGTGAAGAACGTCGCGATGATGCCGACCGTCAACCCCGCCCCGAAGAGGAAGACGATCGGGTCGATTTCCTCCCGAAACCGACCGACTGCACCCGGGTCGTCGGCATCAGACACGATCAGATCCCCCCGCATGCGTGGCGAACGTCGGTTTCGACCCGCTCCCGACTCCCGTTGCAGTCATGATGTGTGCTGTCATCCACCAACTATGATAGCGAACGACGGTAATAACGGTTCCGGTTATCGTAGTTAGCATACACGTATTACGTGTATTCGAGCCTACAACCGATGAAAGAACGAGACGAAACGGGCAGGCAGTGGAAGCGTTCAGGCCGCTCGTTCGATCGCCTCACAGACCACGTCCATCGCCGTCTCGGCGAGTTCCTGCGTGAGCACGAGCGGCGGGAGGAGTCGGAGGACGCTGCCGTGGCGGCCGGCGGTCCAGACGAGCACGCCGTGCTCGTAGCAGTAGCGCTGGATCTCGTCGACGGTATCATCGGCGGGTTCGCCGTGCTCGGCGAACTCCGCGCCGATGAACAGCCCCTTGCCCCGTACCTCCGCCAACAGGTCGTTCCCTTCGCCGGCTTCGCGCAGCCGTTTCCGGAGGTACTCGCCGAGCTCGCGGGCATGGGCCAGCAGGTCGTGCTCCTGGATGTACTCGATGGCCCGCGTGCCCGCGCGCATCG
>CAYVQH010000126.1:0-5807 GCA_964454105.1 uncultured Halobacteriales archaeon
GGAAGACCAGCGGGAAGGCGAGGCTGATCGCGCCGACGGCGTCGGCCGAGAGCCGGCCGAGCCAGAGGGTGTCCGCGAGGTTGTAGGTGACCTGCAGGAGTTGGAGAACGACGATGGGCCAGGCGAGCCGGGCCATCGGACGCACCAGCCCGCCCGTAGTAAGGGAACTCGACGTGTCGGACACTATATTTCAGAACGATAGGGTGTGTGAAGAACGCTCCGGAACCGGTCAGGGCGTCTCGTTGGTCTCGAGGGAGAACTCGCCGCGGGGGTAGGCGACGCAGGTCAGGGTGTAGCCCTCGCCGAGTTCGTTCTCGTCGAGCATCTGTTGGTTGTCGTGTTCGACGTAGTCCTCCGAGGGGCCGTCGGTGATCCGGCCGCCACACGAGACACACTGGCCCTGTCGGCAGGCGTAGGGCAGGTCCCAGCCGTGGTCCTCGCCCTGGTCGAGGATCGGCTCGTTGTTCGCGAGCTCGATGGTCTCGCCCTGCTTGACGAACTCGACCTCGTAGTACTCGATCTCGTCCTCGGGGATGTCGCCGGGACCCGAGGCCGCCTCGGCGCCGCCCTCCTCGAGTTCGCCCTCCGCCTCGCCGCCACCGGCGACGGCCGCGGCGGCCCCGCCACCGCCGCCGATCGACCGGTTCATCGGTTCGGGGAAGTCGGTCTCGGGGACCGTCGCCGCACGCTGTTCGAGGACCTCCTCCGCGATGTCGTCGGCGGTGGGTCGTTCGGTGCCCCTCGCGAAGTGGAGTGCCACCACCGTGAGCGTCAGAAGGGCCCCCATCGAGACGGCAAGTACGTCTACCATATGCGCGGGCTACGAATCGATGGGTTAAGGATATTGTGATCCGTTCGAACGGTCACTCGATAACCCGGACGAGACAGGCGCTCGCGAGGAAACAACAGACCAGCCCGGCGTAGGCCGTTCGGTAGCTCGCGTGGGCGGCGGCGAAACCGGTGTACAGCGGGCCGAGGCTGCCGACGCCGAAGAAGACCGCACGACTCAACCCGTAGTCCCCGCCCAGCGAGTCGGGAGCGAGCCGGGCCATCAGGAAGGCGTTCATCACCGGCCAGAAGCTCATCAACCCGACGGCGAAGAGAACGAGCCCCGCCGCAATCGCAACCGGGTGGGTCGCGACCACGAACAGCGACAGGCCCGCCGCGCCGACCAACGGGGCGCTCCCGCCGACGCGACGGTGGCCGAGTCGATCACCGAGCTCGCCGACGGTCGGGCTGATCGCCAGCCCGATCAGAAAGACGGCGACGAACGCGCCGTTGGCGATCAACTGCGAATAGCCCTTCTCGACGTGCAGGAAGGTCGGCAGGAAGCTCACCGATGCCTGCCATACGAACATGTACAGACAGAACAGCCCCAGGATCCGCCGGAGCTGACGGGAGGCGAACAGCCGGCCGGCGGTTCGGCGGACGTCGAGGTCGGCCAGCGAGAACACGTAGGGTTCGGCGCTCCAGCGGTGTAACGACACCCCCACGACGACGAGCACGACGGCGACCGGGAGGAAGGCAAGCCGCCAACTCGCGAGCACGGTGGCCGCGCCCACCAGCCCGCCGGCTATCGCGCTGCCGAAACTGTACGAGGAGGCAATGACGCCGAGCGCGCGACCCCGCCGGCTACCGAAGGACTCGAAGACCAGTGCCATGCTCGCCGGTTCGTAGAGACCGACCCCCAGGCCGACGACCGCGAGCCCGAGGAGGAAGACGGGAACGGTCGGGGCGCTTGCGACCACGAGAAACCCGACGACCAGCACCGCGATGCTCGCGACGAGGACGGTCTTTCGCGAGAGCAGGTCCGAGGAGCGGCCGCCGGGAAACATCGCCAGGGCGGCACAGGCCCACATCAGCGTCAGCCCCGCGCCGGCCGCCGAGGGATCGATCCCGAACTCCGAGACGATCGCGGGAAGCGCCGGCGCGATCACCAACTGGCCCGCGAGCAGGGTCGTGACGCCGACCGAAAGCACCGAGAGCAACCGGCCGGGACCGCCGACGAACGCCGAGGAGGAGGGCGTATTACTCACGTAATAGAGTAGTGAAACAAAGACGTTTGAATGTATCTGATCGCGCCGGCAACGGCGCGGTAACCGGGCGGCCGTCACGGCGGGATCACCCGCGGGGGAGCGACTCAGGGTGGATCAAACGGAAACCGGTTGCGGCGGCTCAGTCCCTTCGGGCGACCTCGTGACGGCCGAAGCCGTAGCGAAGCCGGTTGGCGAGCCGCCGGGAGAACCGGCCCTCCTCGGGCGTACGCGAGCCGAAGCGCTCCGAGAGCGCCTGGTAGATGATCGGCAGGGCGATCTCCTGTTCGAGGGCCTCCTGGACGGTCCAGGTGCCCGTCGAGCCGCCGGCGACGTAGTCGTCGACGTCGCCCAGGTCGGTTCCCTCCTCGCGAAACGCCTCCTCGCAGAGTTCGAGCAGCCACGAGCGAATGACGGCACCGTTGTTCCAGGTGCGGGCGACCGATTCGAGGTCGAGGTCGTAGCGGCCCTCGCTAAGTAATTCGAACCCCTCGCCGTAGGCCTGCATCAGCGCGTACTCGACGCCGTTGTGGACCATCTTCACGTAGTGGCCCGACCCCGAGGGACCCATCCGGTCGTGGCCCGCCGGACCCGTCGCGACGGCGTCGAAGGCCGGGGCGAGTTCGTCGTAGGCCCACTGGGGCCCGCCCACCATCAGCGAGAACCCGACCTCGGCGCTCGCGGGCCCGCCGCTGGTCCCGCAGTCGAGGTAGGCGGCGTCGGTCGCCTCGCTTCGCTCGACCGAACGCTCGAAATGTGAGTTCCCGCCGTCGACGACGACGTCCTCGGCCCCGAGATGGGGATCGAGGTCGTCGAGGGTCGCGTCGACGGCCTCTCCGGCGGGAACCATCAGCCAGATCCGCTTTTCAGCACCCAGTTCCTCCGCGAGATCCTCGACCGAGTCGGCGGGGGTCGCGCCCGCCTCGGCGGCACGGTCGACGGCCGCCTCGTCGAGATCGAAGGCGACCACGTCGTGGCCCGCGTCCAGCAGTCGGTCCACGACAATCAGGCCCATCCGTCCGAGTCCGACGACGCCCAGTTGCATGCGGAGTCGTCCAGAGGGTGCGGACCTAACGGTTGCGGTTCGTCACGTTCGGAGCGTCCCCTCTTCGGCGAACCGTCAGCGAGACTCTAGAGGGAATTCGGAGAGTTTTCCGTCCGTTTTCGGACACAGTCCGCAAATGGCTCAAGTGGGTATGACGCCACGTTTCACTCGCATGGTGTCACTAGATCGACGTGAGTTACTGAAAACGGCGGGAAGCGTAGCAATCGTCGGGACGGTCGCTGGCTGCACCGGTGGCGGCAACGACGGATCGGGAGACAGCGGGGACGACAACGCCTCACAGACCGAAAACGGGAGCCAAAACCGGACCGAGGACGACGGGAACGGATCGATGGGGATGGCGATGGTTCGAGTCGCCCACCTCTCGCCCGACGCGCCGAACGTCGACGTCTACGTCGACGACGAGGTCGTCCTCGAGGACGTGGCCTACCGCGCGGTGAGCGACTACCTCGAACTCGAGCCGGGGACCTACGGGGTACAGATCACCGCCGCCGGCGACCGGGAGACGGTCGTCTTCGACGAGGACGTGGAGGTGACCGAGGGCGCGTTCACGCTCGCGGCGGTCGGCGAACTGGAGGGCGGGAACCAGTCGTTCGACGTTCTCGTTCTGGAGGACGACGCCACGGCGTCGGGCGACAGTGCCGCCGTTCGCATCCTTCACGCGGCGCCCGACGCCCCGGAGGTCGACGTCGTGAACACGGGATCCGGCGACGCGCTGGCCGAGGGGCTGGCCTTCGGCGACACCGCGACGTTCGAGGTGCCCGGAGGGTCGTACACCCTCGGAGTCCGGCCCGCGGGCGGCGAGGAGACGGTCGCCGAGTTCGACGTCGAGGTCGCCGGCGGAACCGTCTACAGCGCCTTCGCCGTCGGCTACCTCGAACCCGAGGACGCGTCGGTCGACGAGTCGTTTGCCCTCGAAGTGGTCGAGGGCGCCCAGTAACGCCATCGCGCCGGCATCCCGTCGTCCCTCTCCGCGTCGTCGTATCCCACTCGTTCGATCGCCCCGTCGGTAGCACTGGCTGCAACAGCGCGGAGGGTTTTAGCCGATGGCCGAGTAGGTACTACCGAGTGTCAATAGAAAACGACCTGTGGTACCTCATCGCCAGCGCCCGCGGCGGCGAGAACAGGGTCCGGATCATCCGACTGCTCAAGGACCGCCCCCACAACGCGAATCAACTCGCGGGGAGACTCGACCTCAACTACAACACCGTTCGATACCATCTCGACCGGCTCCGTGAGCACGGTATCGTCGAGTCGGGTGGCCAGGAGTACGGGGAGATCTACCACCTGACCGAGCGCTTCGAGCGACACAGGGGCGAGTTCGAGACGGTCGCCGGGAGCGTAGAGTGAGTCGACGGGACCGAGGACGGACGCGAAACTTTATCAAAACACCGCCACTCCGTTCGAGCATGAGCGTGGCTTCGCCGGTAGTACGTCGATAGTTTGCGGGACGGCGGAACACAATCCACTTACGCTCACTGGAGAGACTCACGACATGGACGATAGTTACGACCCCGGCGCGATCGAGCCGCGCTGGCGCGAGCGCTGGGACGACGAGGGCGTGTATCGCTACGAGGGAACGGAGGAACGCCCCGACTACGTCATCGACACGCCCCCGCCGTACCCGACGGGCAACCTCCACATCGGCAACGCGCTCGGCTGGTGTTACATGGACTTCGCCGCCCGGTTCCATCGGTTACAGGGCGACGACGTTCTCTTCCCGCAGGGCTGGGACTGTCACGGCTTACCGACGGAAGTGAAGGTCGAGGAGAACCACGGCATCCACCGGACGGACGTCTCGCGCGAGGAGTTCCGCGAGCTCTGTGTCGAACACACCGAGTCCCAGATCGACGCGATGAAGGAGACGATGGGACTGCTCGGATTTTCCCAGGACTGGGACCAGGAGTACAAGACGATGGACCCCTCCTACTGGGGCAAGACCCAGCAGTCCTTCGTCGAGATGGCCGAAGAGGAGTACGTCTACCGGGACGAACACCCCGTCAACTGGTGTCCGCGCTGCGAGACGGCGATCGCGGACGCCGAGGTCGAGAACGAGGATCGCGGCGGCGCCCTCTATACGCTCCGGTTCGACGGGGCTGATGACGACGCGGAGATCGAGATCGCGACGACCCGTCCGGAGCTGCTCCCGGCGTGCGTCGCGATCGCGGTCGACCCCGACGACGAGCGATACGAGAACCGGGTCGGCGAGACGTTCGAGGTGCCGCTGTTCGGCCAGGAGGTCGAGGTGATCGCCGACGGGGAGGTCGATTCGGACTTTGGCACCGGCGCGGTGATGATCTGTACGTTCGGGGACAAACAGGACGTCGACTGGTGGGCGGAGTACGACCTCCCCCTTCGAACCGTTCTGACCGAGGACGGCCGGCTCAACGAGCGCGCCGCGGAGTTCGAGGGGTTGACCGTCGAGGAGGCCAAGGATCGGATCCCCTCGGCGCTCCAGAAGAGCGGCTATCTCCAGGGCGAGGAGGTCGTCGAGCAGTCGGTCGGCACCTGCTGGCGGTGTGATACGCCCATCGAGATCCTCTCGAAGGAGCAGTGGTTCATCCGGGTCGACGGGGAGGAGATACTCGAGAACGCTCGGGAAGTGGAGTGGATTCCCGAGCACATGTATTCTCGACTGGAGGAGTGGACCGAGGGCATGGAGTGGGACTGGGTGATCTCCCGCCAGCGCGTCTTCGCGACCCCGATCCCGG
>CAYVQH010000127.1:0-5800 GCA_964454105.1 uncultured Halobacteriales archaeon
TTCGTCATGTCGGGGATCATCGCGCCCATCATCGCGACGGTGACGTACGGCGGTCTCACCCACGGAACGCGCCAGGAGGCGGCCGTGACCACCACGTACATGACGAGGACGTGCGTGAGTAGGTCGGGCATCCCGGTCCCTTCCCGGAAGACACAGAACCGCCATAACGGCGTCGATCTCCCGGATGCCTACGGCTCGCGCCCGCGGCGCTCGTCGTCCGGGCCGTCGGTGTCGTCGACGAGCAGGCGCGCCTCCACGTACGCGTCGAGCTCGTCGAAGGCGGGCGCCACCGGTCCACCCACGGTTCCCCGTTCGAACAGCGCGCCGTTGATCGTCGTAACCAGCAGGGCGGCGACCGACTCGGGATCGACGTCGCGGAACACGCCCCGCTCGACGCCGGCACGGATGACGTCCGCGAACCGCTCGCGGAAGAGTCGGTCGGTCCGCTCGAACTGCTCGCGGTAGGCCGGGTCGTGGGCCGCCTGGGCCCGAAGTTCCGTGAGGGCGCTGACGAACTCGCCACGGTCCTCGTCCAGCGGTCCGGCCCGAACCTGCGAGATTGCCTCCCGTAACTGTGCGCGCGGGTCATCGCGGTCGTCGACGGCGAACTCGGCCTCGAGGTCCTCGAGCATGAACCCGAGGAAATCCACCAGCAGCGCGTCCTTCCCGTCGTAGTGGTGGTAGATGAGCGAGACGCTCTTCTCGAACTGCTCGCCGATGCGCTCGATCGTGAGGTCGGCGTAGCCGTGTTCACACAGCGCCCGGTAGGTCGCGCCCATGAGCGCCTCGCGGGTCCCGTCCGGATCGTCCTGAAAGGTCCTCGACGGCATACTGATTGAGTATTCATTCAACAGCTATATAGGCTCGCATCCGTTTCGATAGCGTAATGAACACCATCGAAGCACGGGGCGTGGAACTGACCTACTCGGACGGGACGAAGGCGGTCCGAGGGATCGACCTCGAGGTCCCCGAGGGCGAGTTCTTCGGCTTTCTGGGACCCAACGGCGCGGGCAAGACGACGGCCATCAAGACACTCACGACCCTGTTGCGTCCGACCGCGGGCTCGATCACCGTCAACGGGTTCGACGTCGTCGAGGAGCCGCGTGCGGTGCGTGCGTCCATCGGCTACATGGCCCAGGAGACCAGCATCGACGAGGAGCTCACCGCCCGCGAGAACATCCGGTTCGCCTGCGAGGCCTACGGCGTCCCCCGGAGCGAGCGCGCCGAACGCATCGAGGAACTGCTCGGGCTGGTCGATCTCGCGGACGTCGCCGACAAGCGCGCCGAGGATTTCTCGGGCGGGATGCAGAAACGGCTGGACGTGGCGACGGCGCTGGTCCACCGCCCGCCGCTGGTCTTTCTGGACGAGCCGACCACGGGACTGGATCCCAAGGCACGCATCGACCTCTGGGAGTACTTCCGTGAGATCAACCGCCAGGGGACGACGGTCTTTCTCACCACCCAGTATCTGGAGGAGGCCGACCAGCTCTGTGACCGCCTCTCGGTGATCCAGGACGGGCGGATCGTCGCCACGGACGCGCCCGACGACCTCAAGTCCCAGATCGGCGGCGACGTCCTTGAGATCGCCATCGAGGACGCGAGCGAGGAACAACGAGCCCGTGCGCGACGGGTCGCTCGCGAGTCCGGGCTGTTCGAGGACGGGACCGTCGAGACCACCGATGACGGCATCAGCGTCGCTTCCGAGCACGCCCGCCGAACCGGGACCGACCTGTTGGTCGCGCTCCGCGACGAGGGGTTCACCGTGGTCGGCTTCGACGTCCGATCACCGACGCTCGACGACGTCTTTCTCGCCATCACCGGCGAGCCGGCGGACGACGGATTCCCGGACGAGGGGCGGACCGGTGACGCCGTCGAAGCCGAGGTGACCCGATGAGCACGATGGACGACGGAGCCGGCTACGGTGGCGCCGGAAACGGATTCGCCGTCGACGTCTGGATCAACCTCAAGCGCTGGCTGATAAAGACCACGCGCAACCCGTTCGTGGTGGTCTCCTCGCTGGTCCAGCCGATCGTCTTCCTCGTGTTGTTCACCGAGGTGTTCGGCCAGGTCACCGGCGGGGCACTCGCCGAGGCGCTCGGCGCGGACATCAGCTACATCACCTATCTCGTCCCGGCGATCATCATCCAGTCTGCACTGGTCGCGGCCGCCGGGTCGGGCATCGGACTGGTCGACGACATGGAAAGCGGGATGTTCGAGAAGGTGTTGGTCTCGCCGATCAGCCGGGGCGCGATGTTTCTCGGGAAGGCGCTCTCGGAGGTCGTCCGGATCGTCGTCCAGACCGTCATCATCCTCGCGCTCGGCTACGGCCTGCTGTGGCTCGACACCGGCGGCGAGGTCGGCACCTACATCGAAACCGGCGTGCTCGGTGCGCTCGGGATCGTCGCCATCGCCGTGGTGTTCGCCGTCTGGTTCACGGCCTTCTCGAACATCGTGGCGCTGGTGACCCAGGACCAGGAATCGACGATCATCGGGGCGAACCTGCTTCAGTTCCCCCTTCTGTTCGTCTCCAGTGCGTTCCTGCCGGTCGAGATCCTGCCCGGCTGGGTGCAGGCGGTCGCGACGGTCAACCCGATCACCTACGGCGTCGACGCCGCCCGCGCGCTGATGCTCGGCCAGGACGTGTTGACGGTGATCGACGTGACGGCCTTCGGCGGGCTGTGGAACACGCTGGTACCGGCGCTGGCGGTGCTGGTGGCGCTGGATCTCGTCCTCGGCGCGGTGGCGGTCCGGTTCCTGAACCGCGCGTCGAGCTCGCGGGTCAGTTGATCCGGTCGTTCGGGGGTTCCCGCGGGGTGAACCCCAGTGTCGAACGGTCCAGTCGCCACCCGCGTAGGAAGCGCCCCAACACCCAGACCCCCGCGATGAATGAGGCCCCCCAGGCGTAGTAGGTCTCCCACGACGAGACGACGACCGTCTCCCGGGCCGTGATCGTCCGGTCCGGTCCCGCCGTGCCGAAGACCCGCAGCTCCTGACCGACGGCGACCGGCTCCTCGACGTGCAGGACCGTCAGGGAGAACTGGCCGTCGGCGGCGTAGTCGACCTCGATCACCACCGGATCGGTCCCGACGACGGTTCCGCCGACTTCGACGGAATCGCCCTGAAACGTGGCGTAGTCGTGACCCAACGCCTCCCCGTCGGGGTAATCATGCAGTTGTGGAGCGGGCGCGAGCGTGCCGGCGGCGACCAGAAGCGCGACCAGACACCCGCCCAACACGGCGAGCGCAACGACACGATGGCGCGCCCTCACCATGGGTCCGAATCGGGAACGGGGGCGGTGGTGGACGGTCCGAACGATGGGCGCATGGGGAACCGTCCGCGCCAGCGGAACAAGAATGGAGGGTATTCGCGTCCGATCCGGACCGAGGTTCCCGCCGAGCGGGGTCGCCGGCCGAGGGATTAAACTACGACTAGCGCCGACTACGAGGGGATGACCGGTCCCGACGGCGACCTCGATGGGTTCGCGCGACGAGAGGGAGTCGCCGATCCGGCCGACGACGGGGAGGACGACCGGGGCGACCGATGGATCGACGACCGTGCGGGTTCGGGGTCGCTCACCCGGGCGGAAGCCCAGCGGGACAACACCGTGCGACGCTGGGACGTCCTCACGCCCAGTGCGACGCTCATCGGACGCGCCGAATCGCCCGAGGCCGACCTCTCGGAGAACGTCCGTCGGCTCCACGACGAACAGCACACCGCGACGAAGGGCCACAGCACCCGAACCCACTACCTCGACCGGCTGCGAACCACCCACGCGCTCTGTAGCGCGCTCGACGTCACGCCCTGGCAGCGGGATCTGGCGCTCGGGGTCATGGAGGAGATCGACCTCACCGCCTTCGGGAGCCAGCGGGGGATCCCGAAGGTCGCGCTGGTGGTGATCCGTCACGTCGTCGACGTCGAGCGCCGGCGGTACCTCGGGCTGGACGAACTCGATCCGGAGTCGGTCTCCGAGGACCGTCTCGAACGGCTGTTCGGGGAGTACAAGGCCAACGACATCACCGACGACGACGCCTTCCGGCGACTGGCGGCGCGCCACGACCTCGACACGACGAGCCTCAACCGGCTGCGACGGGTTCTGAAGGAGCAACTCGAGGAGGGTATCGGCCGGCGGGCTTACGGTCGGAACCCGTTTTGCGACCCGAACCTGCCAAACGTCACCGATCGGAACGTCGAACGAAGCGCCGGCGACTGATACGTCAATCATACGATCGCCGGCTACCAGCCACGGCCGGCGGGTACTGCCACGACGAGGACGACCCGATCGAGCCGTCGAATGGACAAATATATAACTTATCTCCGGCTTTCCGATAGTATGCGCAGACGAACATATCTGAAGACGGGAGGAGGTGCGCTTCTCGGAGCAAGCCTCGGCGGCTGTATCGGCGGTCTCGGCGGGGGTGGCGGTAACGGAGGCGGTGGCGACGAGATGCGGCTCGTTCCCGGAACGTCGCCGGGCTTCCCGCCGTTCGAGATGAAGGAGGGTGGCGATCTGGTCGGGTTCGACATCGATCTGCTGGAGGCGGTGGTCGAGGAGACCGACTACACGCTGGCCGACGAGTGGGAGGAGTTCGAGTTCGACTCGCTCATCCCGGCGCTCGGAAACGAGAACATCGACGTGATCGCGGCGGCGATGACGATCAGCGCCGAGCGCGAGGAGACCATCGCGTTCTCGGATCCCTACTACGAGGCCAACCAGTCGGTACTGGTCCGCGAGGACGCCTCGGTCGGATGGTCGAGCCTGGAGGACCTCTCCGGGACGACCGTCGGGGCCCAGGCCGGCACGACCGGCGAGGGCGTCGTCGAGGACGAGTTGGTCGCCGGGGGCGTGATCAGCCAGGGCGATTACAACACCTACGACAACTACGTGCTCGCGGTCGAGGACCTCGAAAACGGCAACATCGACGCGGTCGTTCTCGACGTCCCCGTCGCGGAGACCTTCGCCAGCGAGCGGGCGGTCGAAGTCGCGTTCACCTACGAGACGGGCGAGGAGTACGGGTTCGGACTCCGTCAAGGCGAGGGGGACCTTCAGAGCGCGCTCAACGAGGGGCTGGCCGCCGTTCGGGACAGCGGCCGGTACGACGAACTCGTCGAGGAGTGGTTCGGGAACTGAGTGGGATGGGATGAACTGGACCCTACCGCCCGCGCTCATCCCGCCAGCGCCGCCCCTCCAGGCGAGCGATTGGGCGTTCGTCCTCGAGAACGCGGGCTATCTCGCCGGCGGGACCGCCATCACGATCGCGCTGACGGTCGCGAGCATCGTGCTCGGATTCCTGCTTGGCTTTCCCGCCGGGGCGATCGAGGTCTACGGCGGGCGATACGCGAGCGGACTGGTCGCCACGGCGGGGGTCGTGCTTCGCGGGACGCCGATCCTCGTCATCCTCATCGTCATGTTCTTCGTCCTCTCGATCGACAGCGCCTTTCTCGCGGCGATCCTCGGACTGGGGCTGCGAAGCGCAGCCTACCAGTCACAGATCTTTCGCGGGGCGATCCAGAGCGTCGACGGGGGCCAGATCGAGGCGGCCCGATCGATCGGCATGAGCAAGCTCGGGGCGATCAGACACGTCGTCGTTCCCCAGTCGCTTCGCCGAAGCGTTCCGGGCTTCCAGAACGAGTTCACGATCGTGCTGAAGGACACGAGCATTGCCTTTGCGATCGGGTTGGCCGAGCTGCTGAGCCGGGCCTACGACCTGTTCGTCCAGCAGACGACCGCCGTCCTCGAAATCATCCTCTTTGCGAGCGCGATCTACTTCGTGCTCACCTTCTCGACGAACCGCGCGCTCGA
>CAYVQH010000128.1:0-5708 GCA_964454105.1 uncultured Halobacteriales archaeon
CGTGCATCCCCGTCTTGCCGACGACCTCGATGACCTCGGCGGACGTGGAGTCGTTGGTTGATTCTTCTGCGCTCATCGGTTATCAGCGGAGGTCCTCGACCTTCTGTCCGATGTCCTCGACGTCGTCCTCGGCCTCGCCGGCGTCGGTGATCGCGGCGGCGGCCGAGCCGACCTCGAGACCGGCGGCGTGACCGACGTCGTCCTGTGTCTCGACGAAGACGAAGGGAATGCCCTTCTCGTCCGCGAGTTCGGGCAGATGCAGCACGATCTCCTCGGGCTGGACGTCCTCGGCGATGACGACGAGCGAGGCGTTGCCGCGCTCGATGGCCTTGGTCGTTTCGTTGGTACCCTTCTTCACCGAACCGGTGTCCCGGGCGACTTCGAGGGCCTCGAGGGCGTCCTCCTGAAGGTCGGCCGGGACGTCGAAGTTGACGTATACTGGCATTGTGATCTCCTCCTGCACGCGGGTTCTCGCTCCCCTGCCGGAATAGATCCTAAACGGCTAGGAGCGTCATGACCCCGCGCAGGCTGTACAACGGAATAACGCACCACCCCATAAAAGCGTGTTCAAACCGTAGAGGGCGTGTGATCCGGACACACGGGCATGATAACGACGAATGATCTCGTGAATAAAAATCCGGTCACGACGAACGGGAACTGCAAACCGGACACCGAGACGGCCGTCGTCCTCTCGGGCGACCTCGTTGCGCCACGAGACACGGACTTCTCCTCGAAAACGCCTTGCTGGCAATCGTCGTGATCGGCGTCGCGTTTCCCGGTAGTGGGTCCATCACCTCTCCCGATCGGTCCTCGCCATCGAGCGGTTCGTCGCTCGGCGGTGATCGACCAGACGATGGGAAACGGCCATACGCTGCCGTTTCCAAGCCGGGGTATGGACCTCGCCACGGTTGCCTCCCGCCTCCTCGCGGAGGCACGCGCGACGAACGAACGGCGACTGCTCGTTCTCGCCGGCGACCGCGAGCGCGGGTTCGACTCCCTCCACGCAGTGCTCGACGCCCTTCCCGTGGCCGTCACCGACACCGTCCTCGTCGGCGATCGTGAGCTACCCTGCGAGCGGGTCGATCCGAACCGAACCACGGAGTTGCTCGGAACCACCCGCGAGATCGTCGTCTACGATGCCCATGATCGCTTCGAGCCGAACGCCCTCGGACGACTCGCCGGCGTCGTCGACGGCGGCGGCCTGCTGATATTACTCACACCCGATCCGGAGGCCTGGCCCGCTCGACGGGACG
Organism: uncultured Halobacteriales archaeon; assembly: GCA_964454105.1. Classification (GTDB taxonomy): domain Archaea; phylum Halobacteriota; class Halobacteria; order Halobacteriales; family Halalkalicoccaceae; genus Halalkalicoccus. The sequence goes on from CAYVQH010000128.1 coordinate 1,254, forward strand.
GGTTCGACGCGACCCTCGCTGTCCCGCCGTTCGAGGAACGCGACGTGACCGGCCGGTTTCGCGAACGCCTGGTCTCGCTTCTCGGAACGCATCCGGGTGTCGCCGTCGTGGACGTCGATGCCGGGGCGATCGAGCACGACGGACTGACCCATCCGGCCCCGCGGATCCGGCACGACGGCGTCCCGATCCCCGGTGAGCGTCTCTTCTCCCGAGCAGCCTACGAGGCCTGTCTGACGGGCGATCAGTCCGAGGCGCTCGCCGCCCTCGAAACCCTCCGTGAGAACGGGCGGGCAGTCGTGATCGAGGCCGATCGCGGGCGAGGGAAATCGAGTGCGGCCGGTCTCGCGGCCGGCTGTCTGGCGTCCGGGGGCGATGACGTACTCGTGACGGCCCCCGATGCGCGCAACGCCGCGGAGGTGTTCGCGCGAGCCCGCGAACTGCTCGGCGACGACCTCGACGCTGATGGGGATCGACACCTCGCGACCGCTGCGGGTGGGTGCATCCGTTTCGTCCGCCCGCCCGATGTCGAGCGCGAGAACCCCGACGTCCTGATCGTCGACGAGGCGGCGGCGATCCCGGTACGGGTACTCGAACGCTCTCTCGACGTCGGACGGGTCGCGTTCGTCACCACGATCCATGGCTACGAGGGAGCGGGACGGGGATTCTCGATTCGTTTTCGAGATCGACTGGACGAGAGCGATCACGAGGTCGTCTCCATGAGGATGGCTGATCCGATCCGGTACGCGGCGGGCGACCCCCTCGAAGTGTGGGCGTTTCGCGCCCTGTTGCTCGACGCTCGCCCGCCGGTCGCGCAGTTGGTCGAGGCCGCGACGCCCGAAACCGTCACGTACCGACGGCTCTCGAAGACGGATCTCGCCTCAGACGAACACCTGCTCCGTGAGGTCTTCGGCCTGCTCGTCGCGGCCCACTACCGCACCGAACCCGACGACCTCGCACGGTTGCTCGACGCACCCAACCTCGTGGTGCGCGCGCTGACCCATGACGGGCACGTCACGAGCGTCGCGCTGCTGGCCCGCGAGGGCAGCCTCGATCCCGATACCCGCCGAGAGATCTACGACGGCGGCCGGATCCGAGGGAACATGATACCCGATCTACTGACGAGCCAGCTACGGGACGAGCGGGCGGGCGAGCCGGTCGGGTGGCGGGTGCTCAGAATCGCCACCCATGACGCGGTCCGCTCGCGCGGCCTGGGTTCCCGATTGCTCTCGGAGGTACGTGAGGAGTTCGCAACCGAGGTCGATTGGCTCGGCGTCGGCTACGGGGCGACGCCCGAACTCCTCGAGTTCTGGGCCGACAACGGTTTTTCGACCGTCCACCTCTCGACGACGAGAAACGACGCCAGCGGCGAGTACTCGGCGGTCATGCTCTCGCCGACGAGCGAGGCGGGGCGCGAACTTCACGACCGGCACGGCGCGTGGTTCACGGAGCGAATCGCGAGCACCCTCTCGGATCCGCTCGACGACGCCGACCCCGACGTGATCCGAGCCGTTCTGGGCTCCGTTCCCGGTGTCGCCGATCCCGATCTCTCCGAGCACGACTGGATCCACGTCGCCGGCGCGGCCTACGGTCCCGGCACGTTCGACGTCTCGCCGGGGAGCTTTCGTCCACTCGCGCTGTCCCACCTCGTTGAGGGTCGTGCCTCTCTCGACGATCGTCGGGAGCGACTCCTCGTCCGGAAGGTCCTGCAGGGCCATCCGTGGGACGCGGTCGCAGAGGAGTTAGGATTCGTCTCGACGCGGATGTGCATGCGCGAACTCGGCGAGAGCTTCAAGCCGCTTCTCGACGAGTACGGTACCGAGGCGGCCATCGCCGAGAAGCGCCGTTACACCGATGACTGACCGCTGTACCGAACCCGATTGCGACCGCGTGGCCGCGGTCCGCCTTTACGTTCCGTGGGCCGCCGATCGAGTGGTCTGTACCGCACACGCCCGCGCGCTCGTTCAGCAGGACGGCGTCGTCGCCGAACCCCTCGACGACACCGAGTGGGACTAGGTCAGGGGTGTGCGAAGTACGCCACCGACTCCGCGTCGGCGTGCTCGTCCACTCGGACAAAGCCGATCCGCTCGAACTGCACCATTTCGTCTCGCTCCGTCTCGCTGAATTCCGGTTCGGCCCGCCCCTCGACATCCCCGTCCATGGTCCGTAGTCGCACGGAGATGCTCTCCTCGGCAGGTACCCAGTGGATCACGTCGACGCCCTCTTCTCGGACTGCGTCGATGTCGTCGCCCGTGAACTCGAACGCCTCGTCCGAATATCGGACGCATCCCAAGCCCTTGAGCCAGACGCGCTCGCCCCCGTCCGGGAGATCCGCGGGTTCGACGAGAACCGAATCCCCGATTTCGATTGTACGAGTCCCACGCTCCTCGTGATCGGGGTGGCGCGGCGGGTGCGCGCTCTCCGGTCCCTCGCCCGAGAGCGAAACGCGCTCGCCGTCTCGAACGAGGAAATACCGATCCGCACCGTCGTCGATCCGCTCCCTGTTTTTGGCGTAGACGGTGCTCATCGCCAGATCCACGTCGCTGGTCGAGGTGCCGAGTTCGATCATCGCCTCGGTGAGCGCCTCCCCGCGGATCCCGCGCCTACGTACGCTCGCGATGGTCGGGGCACGGGGATCGTCCCAGCCGTCCAACTCGCCCGTCTCGATCAGTTCCTTGATCCGCGAGGTGCTCATCTTCACGTCGTAGGCGTCGATCTGGACGTGTCCCCAGTGGATCACCTCGGGGTACTCCCAGTCGAAGTAGTCGTACAGGAATCGCTGGCGTTTCGCCGAGTCCTGCAGGTCGATTCCCCGAATGATGTGGGTGATTCCCGTCAGGTGGTCGTCGACGCCCGATTGGAAGTCGAGCATCGGCCAGCAGCGGTACTCGGCGGCCTCCTCGCGCGGATGGGGCCGGTCGACCATCCGGAAGGCGACCCAGTCCCGGAGCGCGGGATTCTTGTGGGTGATGTCGGTGCGCACGCGAAGCACGATCTCGCCGGCGTCGTACTCGCCGTCGACCATCGCCTCGAACTCCTCGCGGGTCTCTTCGGCGCTTTTCTCGCGGTGCGGGCAGGCCTCGCCCGAGTTCTTCAACTCCGAGAACGTCTCTGCGGGGCAGGTGCAGGTGTAGGCTCCGTCGCGGTCGATCAGCTCCCTCGCATAGTCGTAGTAGGCCTCGATTCGGTCGCTCGCGCGGATCACCTCGTCGGCCTCGAAGCCGAGATACTCGATTGCGTCGAGGATCGCGTCGTAGGCCTCAAGATCGGGTCGCTTGGTCTCGGGATCGGTGTCGTCGAACCGACAAATCATCGACCCGTCGTACCTGTCCTTATAGGTGCCGATCACGGCAGGCATCCGGGCGTGGCCGAGATGCCACGGCCCGTTGGGGTTGGGCGCACACCGCATTCGGATTTCGTCATACTCGTCGGCGTTCGGCAAGTCGGGTAGGACGTGCTCCTCGCCCTCCTCTTCGGCTTCCAGTTCCTCGAGAAGTTCGGGCGCGAGTTCGGCCAGTCGGTCGCGGCGTTCCTCCGGGGAGAAATCGTTGACTCGCGAGGCGACCGGGGCGGCGATTCCGGGGATCTCGTCGCCGTAGGGACGGAAATCCGGGTTCTCGCCCATGAGTGGACCCATGATCGCGCCCACGTCGGCCTCGCCCTCGTGTTTGACGGCGTTCATCAGCGCGTGCTTCTCGGCTTCCCGTTCGATCCGCTCTCGCAGCTCCTGGTCCATTATCGGGCGGTTCGGGCGAGCGGGTGAAAAGAAAACTGATCGCCGGCGGCTCAGTAGCCGCGTTCGATCAGGTAGTCCGCGAGCGAAGACAGCGTCTCACGGGCCTCGTTGTCCGGTAGGGCCGTGAGTTCTGCCTTCCCCTGTTCGACGAGGGTCTCGGCCTTCTCCCGAGCGTACTCGATGCTTCCCGCTTCTTCGAGCGTCGATACCGCCGACTCGATCTCCGCATCAGTAACGGACTCGGGATCCTCCGCGTCGATAAGCGATGCGACGTCGACTCCCTGTTGACGGGCATGAAGCGTGATCAGCGTGCGTTTGCCCTCGACGAGGTCGCTTCCCCGCTGTTTGCCGAGGACGTCGCTCGGCACCGTGAGATCCAGCACGTCGTCCTGGATCTGGAAGGCCTTGCCGATATTGATTCCGTACCGATAGAGCGCGTCGACGGTTCGCTCGTCCGCACCGAGGAGGATCGGCGAGAGGCTCGCCGAGGCCCCGTACAGCACCGCGGTCTTGAGCTCGATCATCTCCAGGTATTCGCGCTCGTCGACGTCCGCCTGGCGCTCGAACTCGACGTCGAACGACTGGCCCTCGCAGATCCGGGTACACGTCCGGGCGAGCGTGCGGAGTGCTTCGAGGCTTCTCTCGGGTGCGGCCCCGCTCTCGAGCAGGATATCGAACGCCTTCGAGTACAACGTGTCCCCGGCGAGGATGGCGGTTTCGAG
>CAYVQH010000129.1:0-5694 GCA_964454105.1 uncultured Halobacteriales archaeon
TTGATCTGGATCTCCTCGGCGCTCGAGAGGTACTCGCTGGTGACGCCGAACCGGCCGGAGGCGACCTGCTTGACGTTGCACTCCTTGTCGGTGCCGAAGCGCTCGGGCGGCTCGCCGCCCTCGCCGGTGTTGGACTTCCCGCCGATCCGGTTCATCGCGATCGAGTTGTTCTCGTGGGCTTCCGGCGAGAGGCTCCCGAGGCTCATCGCCGCCGTCGAGAACCGTGTGACGATCTCCTCGACGGGCTCGACCTCCTCGATCGGGATCGACTCCCGTCCCGACGAATCGAACTCCAGCAGTCCCCGAAGGGTCTGGAGCTCCTCGTGTTGGTCGTTGATCAGCTCGGCGAACTCCCCGTAGCGCTCGTAGTCGCCGGCCCGAACGGCCTGTTGGAGCTTTCCGACCGTCTCGGGGTTCCACTGGTGGTGGATCCCACCCGAGCGGTTCTCGAACTCGCCCTGGCGTTCGATCGTCGGGTCGTCGCCGAAGCCCACCGCGTGGCGCGCGAGCAGGTCCTCCTCGATCTCCTCGATGCCGATCCCCTCCGTGCGGGCCTCGGTCCCCTCGAAGTACTCCGCGACGAAATCGGAGTCGAGCCCGACCGCCTCGAAGATCTGGGCGCCCTGGTAGCTCTCGACGGTGGAGATGCCCATCTTCGACATCACCTTCAGCAGGCCGTCCTCGAGCGCGCCGATGTACCCCCCGATCGCGGCCTCCTCGTCGGCACCGTCGGGACCGGCCACGAGGTCCGCGATGGTTCGGTAGGCGAGATACGGGTTGACCGCGCCCGCGCCGTAACCCACGAGCGTCGCGACCTGATGGACCGTTCGGGGATTGCCCGACTCGACCACCAGCCCGGCGTGGTTGCGCAGTCCGTTTCGAACGAGTCGGTGGTGGACCGAACCCGTCGCAAGCAGGCTCGGGATCGCGACCCGATCCGGGCCCGCTTTACGGTCCGAGAGCACGAGGATCGCGTTTCCGTCCTCGATCGCCTCGACCGCCCGCTCGCGGACCGCCTCGACCGCGCTCGCGAGGTCCTCGTCGGGATCGTAGGTGATGTCGATGACCGCCGTCGACAGCCCTTCGCGGTCGAGACCCTTGATCTCGGTCGTCTGGGCGTCCGAAAGGATCGGCGAGTCGGCCACGAGCTGGCGGGCGTGGTCGGGCGATTCCGAAAGGAGGTTGCGCTGGAACCCGAGCCGGCTCTCCATCGAGGTCACCAGCTCCTCGCGGATGTAATCCAACGGCGGGTTGGTCACCTGTGCGAACAGCTGCTTGAAGTAGGAGAACAGCGGCCGGTTGAAGTCCGAGAGCACCGATAGCGGCGTGTCGTCGCCCATCGACCCGACGGGATCTTTGCCCTTTTTCGCCATCGGTTCGAGCAGGTTGTCGAACTCGTCTCGGGTGTAGCCGAACGATGCCTGTAGGCTCCGCAGGTCCTCGTCGAGCTCCGAGAGCGTGAGGTCGTCCGGACGGGGCTGTTGGTCGGTCGAACCCTGGTTCGTGAGGTCGTTTGCGAGCTCGTTGACGTTGGTCTGCTCGCGTTCGACCCACTCGCCGTACTGCTCGTCGAGGAGGCCATCGAACACCTCGTCGTCGGGGATGACCCGCCCCTCCTCCGGATCCGCGAGAAAGAGCTGGCCGGGCTGGAGGCGTCCCCGCTCCTCGATCTCGCTCGCGTCGCGCTCGACCGCGCCGGCCTCGCTGGCCATCAACAGCGTGTTGTCGGTGGTGACGTCGTACCGACACGGCCGGAAGCCGTTGCGATCGAGCACCGCACCGACCCGCTCGCCGTCCGTGGCCGCCACCAGCGCGGGGCCGTCCCACGGCTCGATCAGGTTCGCGTGGAAGTCGTACCACTCCTTTCGAGCGTCGTCGAGGTCGTTGGCCTCGTCGCGCCACGCCTCGGGGATGAGCATCCGCAGCGCGTGTGGCAGGTCCCGACCGCCCTCCATCAGGAGCTCCAGAGCGTTGTCGACGCTTGCGGTGTCGCTCTGCTCGGGATCGTCGATGATCGGCTTGATCGTCTCGGTGTCGAGTTCCTCGTGTGCGATGTCGGTCTCGCGGGCGCGCATCCAGTTGATGTTGCCCTGGATCGTGTTGATCTCGCCGTTGTGGATGACGTTCCGGTAGGGGTGGGCGAGATGCCACGCGCCGAGCGTGTTCGTCGAGAACCGTTCGTGGACCATCACGAACGTCGATTTCATCCGCTCGTCGGTCAGTTCGGGGTAGTAATCGGGGACCTGCTCGCCCTTCAACAGGCCCTTGTAGACGAGCGTCTTGCGGTCGAGCGAACAGATGTAGAACCGGTCCCACTCCTCTCGTCCGTCCTCCTTGACGCGCTTTTCGACCGCTCGACGGCCCACGTACAGCGCGCGATCGAACGCCTCCTCCGAGAGGCCCCGCGGTTCGACGAAACACTGCCGGACGTCCGGTTCGGAGTCGCGTGCGGTCTTCCCAATCTCGGTGTTGTCGGTCGGGACGTCGCGCCACGCGAAGACCTCCATGTCGTGCTCGCCGAGCGTCTCCTCGACGAGTTCCTGGAGCTCCTTCCGTCGTTCGCCGTCCCGGGGAAGGAACAACGAGCCGACGGCGTACGTCTCGGGGAGATCACGTTCGAGAACGCTCGCGAAGAACTCGTCGGGGCGCTGAAGCAGAATACCCGCCCCGTCTCCGGTGGCTTCCTCGGCACCCGTCGTCCCCCGGTGTTCGAGGTTCGAGAGGAGTTCGAGTCCCTCGGCGACGACCCCGTTGTCGGCTCCACCGTCGAGGTCCATTACGACGCCGACACCGCAGTTCGAACGCTCGTCGTCGGGATCAGCGAGCCCTCCCTGGGTAGGCGTCCCGCTATGGTGGTTGGTCATACACTCACACGAGGACTCCTCCCTTAAGAACGTACCCCTGAAGGATTAAGGGTATGTTAATGCCATATTATGATCCTTATGTCATTCATGAACAACCGGGACGTATTAACATGCGTTCAGTAGGACTTCGCGAAGTAGGCCGTTTCGATGGCTTTCTCCTCACATACCGCACATTCGTCACCGTTTGGGCCGGAATCGTCGTCAAGGGGGACCATCACTATCTCCGCGGCGATCTCGTCCTTGATCGCGCCTTCGCAGTCCTCGTCGCCACACCACGGCGCGCGGACGTATCCGCCGTGTCGTCCGATGGTCCCGAGCAGTTCCGCTCGGTCGGTCGCGTCGCGGACGTTCTCCTCTAGGTTCTCCTCCGCGGCGGCGTAGAGTTTCGCGTAGACGGTATCGAGGTGCTCCCGCACGGTCTCAGCGATGTCTCCTCGGTCCTCGACGCTGTTCTCGCCGTCGGGACGATGGACCGCCGTCACTTCCCCGTCCTCGACCTCGTTGGGACCGATCTCCAGTCGGAGCGGGACTCCGAGGAGCTCCCATTCGTTGAACTTGAAGCCGGGGTTTCGCTCGTCGCGGTCGTCGAACTCTACCCGGAAGCCCGCCTCCTCGAGTTCGGCGGCGATCCCCTCGCCGTAGTTGAGCACTTCCTTCCTGTTTTCCTCCTGCCAGATCGGGACGACCACGACCTGTTCGGGCGCGACCGTCGGTGGCAGGACGAGCCCCTGGTCGTCCGAGTGGGTCATGATCAGCGCGCCGAGCGCCCGCCAGGAGAGTCCCCAGGAGGTGGTGTGGGCGACGGTCTCCTCCTCGTTTTCGTCGACGTAGGTGATGTCGAAGGCCTCCGCGAAGTGCTGGCCGAGGTAGTGGCTGGTGCCGCCCTGGACGGACTTTCCGTCGGGCATCAGCGCCTCCACGGTGGTGGTGGTGTCCGCGCCGGGGAACTTGTCGTGTTCGGGCTTCTTTCCCCGCATCACCGGGATCGCGAGCACGTTCTCGTAGACCTTCTCGTACTGTTCCAGTCGGGTCATCGTCTCGTCCCACGCGTCGGCCTCGTCGCGGTGGGCGGTGTGGCCCTCCTGCCAGAGGAACTCCTTGGTCCGGAAGAACGGCTTGGTCTCGGTGGCCTCCCATCGAACCACCGAACACCACTGGTTGACCCGCATGGGGAGGTCGCGGTGGCTGCGGATCCACTGGCTCAGGAAGGGCGCGATGATCGACTCGCTGGTCGGCCGGACCGCGAGGCGTTCCTCCAGTTCCTCGTGGCCGCCCTGGGTGACCCACGCCACCTCGGGGTCGAAGCCCTCGACGACCTCCTTTTCGCGTTCGAGGTAACTCTCGGGGATGAAGAGGGGAAAGTAGGCGTTTTCTACCCCTGTTTCCTTGAACCAGCCGTCCAATCGGTCCTGGATCGCCTCCCAGAGCGCGTAGCCCCGGGGTCGAGTGACGATGAACCCACCCATCGGCGCGTAGTCCGCGAGCTTCGCCTTGCGGACGACCTCGGCGTACCACTCGCCGGTGTTGTACTGTTTCGACTCGGTGATACCGAGCTCCTGGTCGTTGCTCATACTTCGTTGGTGCCCGACGATTCGCTTAAACCCGCCGTATTCGTACCACCGGGCCGGATCCGTCTCGCTCGCCGATCCGTTGGTGGGGACCAACCACCGGGCGGCCCGGTCGTACACTCGAACGCCACGGCTGGCGTGTCACGTCTGGTGGGGGTGCGCCACCGAACCCCCGGACTAGCGTAGCGGTAACTATTCATGTTCGGAGAACTACATCTCCATATGGTCGGCGTGTGGGCCGTGATCGGAGAGGTCGAGCGACCGTCGACGGGATCGACCGATCTGCTGTTCTGGAGCGGGAACGAAACCGTCGAAACGTCGGCGTCCGACGACCTGTCGTTCGTCTCCGTCTCCCACGAGCAGTCGGACGATCCCGTTCGAACGGCCGGCCACGACACGGTCTGGACGTTCGGCGACGTCCACGGTTTCGAGGGCGAAACCTACGAGAGCCGCTACGACGGCTGTTATACCGCATCGGAGTACGCGGCCTACCTCTACCGGAAGCACGGCCTCGGGTTCGCGGAGGGGATGAACGCCACCGCCAGCGTCTTCGTCCACCAGCGCGACCGCGACCGGCTCGCGGTCGTCACCGACCGCCTGGGTACGCATCCCGTCTACTACGCCGAAATCCCGACCGGAATCGTCCTCTCGACCAGCGTTCAGGCCGTTCTCGCACATCCGTCCCTCGAGCCGACGCTCGATACGGACGGGCTCTACTCGTATCTCGCGTTCAACCGCGTTCCCGGGGTCGACACCCCCTTTGAAGGGGTCAAGGCGCTCCCGCCGGGATCCGTCGCGACGATCGACCTCGCCGGCGGTGCCATCGACGTCGAGCGCTACTGGCGCCTCGAGTACGATCCGCTCGATCGGTCGTTTTCGTACTTCGTCGACCGGTTCGTCGAGCTCCTCCAGCGGGTGTTCGACGAACGGACCGACGACGACCGCCGGTACGGCATCCTGCTCTCGGGCGGCAGCGATTCCCGTCTGTTGCTCACGGCGGGCGAGATACCCCGAGCCTATCACCTCACCGACTGGATGAGCCGCGAGGCCCGCACCGCCGAGCGGGTCGCCTTCATCGAGGGCGCGGACTTCCGGCACTTCAAACGTTCGGACGACCACCTCGAACGGATGCTCGACCACGTCCCCGGACGAATGAACTTCAACGGACGGTTCGATCAGGCCCACCTCAACGGCTTCGAGGACGTCGTCCGCGAGGAGTGTGACGTCCTCGTCACCGGCCTCTACGGGGACTCGCTGTTCAA
>CAYVQH010000130.1:0-5652 GCA_964454105.1 uncultured Halobacteriales archaeon
AACGTGCTGTTCGACGAGAAGATGGGGGACACGGTCCACCTGGCGCTCGGACGGGCCTACGACGCCTGCCTCCCCGAGGGCGAAGAAGGAAACGGGTCGGCGGTCCACGTCGACCTGATCACCGACATGAGCGAGGGCCTGATGGAGGTCGACGGCGAGGTCGTCCAGCGAAACGGCCGGTTCCGGTGGGAGGACGGGTTCGAGGAATAGGTGCCGGACCGCAGTCGGTTGAAAATCGCTTGCGATCGCCACCCCCAACGCGAGGTGGATGGGCCGTCTCAGTGCGAACGCATGTCACACGAGTTCACCGACGAGGACCGCGACAAGCCAGTACGAACCGCCGACGGCGAGCGCATCGGCACCGTCTCCGACGTCAGCGGAGGTCGAGCACGCGTCGAGGGCGGGGACGGACTCACCGACGCGATCAAGGAGAAACTCGGCTGGGGTGACGACGATGGCGGGACCGACGCGGGCGACGGGGACCGGACCTACGAACTGGGCGATGCGGCGGTCGACCGCGTCGACGGCGACGGCGTCTGGGTTCGCCAGATATAGAGACGCCGTTGGAAGCCGTAGACCGCCTCGTAGAGCGCGTGCCGACGGCGTTCCGAAAGCACGCGGGCACCTCGACCGCCAGATAGTCGGCGCGTCCCTCGGACACGTCGAGCGCGTCGGAGTGTTCGAGGCGTCCTCGACGTCGGCTCGCGTGACGGTACGGGCGGGCGTCCGAACGAAACGTGTCACGGAGCGAATTCCGCGGTCTAGGACGGGGCCTTCGCGATCGGAGCGACCCGGACGCGTCGCGCGACTCCCTCCGGAAGCGAGGTGGACCCCTGGCGGTCGTCCGGCCGGACCGTCACCATACCGAAGGGAGCGACCTCCTCGACCGTGAGCGAGACGCCTGGGCTGATGCCGTGGTCCGAGAGATACTCGAGGACCTCGGGATCGCGGTCGCTCACCTCGCGGATAGTCACGGTTGCCCCCTCCTCGCACTCGGAGAGCGACTCGCCGACCGGTTCGGCGGGCGGCTCTAAGTCCGCGTTCGGGATCGGCGCGCCGTGGGGGTCGACCGTCGGATCCTCCAGGGTCGCGGCGACGCGCTCCTCGAAGACCTCGCTGATGTGGTGTTCGAGCCTGTCGGCCTCGTCGTGGACCTCGCTCCAGGTGAAATCGAGGTGTTCGGTGAGGTAGGCCTCGAGCAGACGGTGGTGACGGATCACCTCCAGGGCGACCCGCTCGCCGTCGGTGGTCAGCGAAACCCCCTTGTACTTCTCGCGCTCGATCAACCCCCGTTCCTCGAGCTTCGAGAGCATGCTCGTGACGGTCGGCGGCGTCACGTCGAGGACCTCCGCGATCGCCGAGGTTCGGACCCGCTCGCCGTCGGACTCCTGGTGGAGCTGATAGATCGTCTTGAGGTAGTCCTCCATGACGGCGCTGAGCATCATCAGTCGATTTAGACGGGGCTAATTCGTAAGTCTACCGGAGGCAAACGATGAGACACCGATCACGAACCGCTCCCGCAACGAGGCCCGTGCGAAGCGAGAGGCGTTCACCGCTGTAACGGGACGACTCGAGAGAACGTGGCTGAGGGGAGTAAGCCCCCTTCTGTTCGGCCCGGCATTCGGCTGAGCGCCCGCGTCGTGTGTCCGAGCTACCGTAGCGACGGTTTCCGTCGCGTGACGCGGGCTTGCACCGGCGAGGATGGCCGTTCCATCCGTTCTCCCCCGTCGAGGCTCGGTCGGTGACTCCCCGGCCTCTCGGACGGGTTCGCGGACCTCATCGCTCGGGGGGAGCGGTCTCGTTTCTGTTCCAGTGCCGACGGTCTCCCGTCCCGGGCTTGCGCCCGGTCGCCCGCTCGGACGGTGGGGGGACTTTCCTCGCGTGCGTGATACGAAACCACGCCGCGGTGACCGGGCACCCTCTGCCCGGTTTTCCTACACGACCGCGGGAGATAAGTCGTTCGTCCGGGAGGTGTCCGACGCTCTGCTCCGAACAGAAGGCTTGAAGGCGGACACACTCCTCATACGGGATATGTCCGAGGCACAGGCAGTACGCCTTAGCTATGATGACGGCCTTCGAGCCGTCGAGCTGGCGCGTGAGTCGGTCGAATCATACGTCTGTCACGGCCAGCGCGAACAGCCGGGCAGCATGCGCGAAGCGTTCTATCAGCGGACCGGTGCGCTGGTGCGCATCGAGTCGACCCGCGGGCGTGGGAGCCTCCGGGGCTGTGCCGGATCGTATCAAACGAACGACCAGTTGGGCCACGCAATCGTCGACGCCGCGATCGCCGCCGCCAGCGGTGACTCGTGTGGCTCGGAACTCAACGCCTCGGAACTCGACAGCGTGGCGGTCTCGGTCTGTATCGTCCGGGACGTCCTGCTTACCGACGACCCGCTCGCGGACCTCGAACTCGGACGCCACGGGGTCGCCATCGACGCCGGCAACGCCGGCGGCTGGCTCTATCCGACCGTCCCCGTCGAGAACGGCTGGAGCGAACGCGAGTACCTCGATCGCACCTGCCGGAAGGCGGGCCTCTCGCCGACCGCCTGGCAGGACGACGACGTGATGGTCGTGCTCTTCAGCGGCGAGGTCTTCCGCGAGCGCGAACCCAACGGCTCGATCGAGCACCTCTCGAACCTATAACACGTCCGCAGCGTCCTCGCACAACCGTTCTTCGGCCGCATCGATGTCGAACTCGCGAACGATCTCTCCTCCCTCGAGCATCGGCTCCAACAGTTCCTCCCCGTCCTCGGGCCCGTCCCGACCGGCGAGCCCGACATGGTGTGCACCCCCTCGGGTTCGGTAGACCTCCTTCACGCCGGGCAGTTTCCCCCGTTTCGAGATCGCCTCGCCGTCGATCTCGACGATGTCGAGCGCGAAGTCGACCGGGTCGGCACTCGTGATCGCGCTTCCGACGCCGAAGCCGTCGACCACGTCGCGCAGGTCACGCAGGTCGCCGGACCCGAGTCCGCCCGAGGCGAAGATCCCGACGTCCTCGTGGCCGCGTGAATCGAGGTGCCAGCGGATCTCGCGGAGGATGTGGCGGAAGTCACCCCGGCGCGAGGAGGTGGTGTCGATGCGGACGCTGTCCAACTCCTCGCCGAGCGCCGCGACGGCTCCGAGGACCTCCTCGACCTCGTCCGAGAAGGTGTCACAGAGCGCGATCCGGGGCACGTCCTCGGGAACGGCCTCGTCGAACGCCCGGAACGCCTCGCCCTGTTCGCCGCGGCCGAAACAGAGCAGCAGGGCGTGGGGCATCGTGCCGCTCGCCTCGCGGCCGAGACGCTCGCCGGCGGCCACGTGCGAGATGCCGTCGAGGCCGGCGACCAGCGCCGCACGCTCGACGACCGGCGCGAGCATCGGGTGGAGGTGCCGGGCGCCGAACGAGAGCACCTGCGAGTCGGGGGCGGCCCGGCGGACGTCGAGGGCGGCGCTCGTGAAGGCGCTGGCCTGCGAGAGAAAGCCCAGAATCGAGGTCTCGAAGCGCGCGAACTCCAGGTAGGGCCCCTCGATGCGCATCACTGGCCCGCCGTCGAACAGGCGGCCCTCGCGGATGGCGTGAACGTCGAGATCGCGGCCCGCCAGCAGGGCGGCGACGTCCTTCACGCCGGCGAACGCCTCGAACTCGCCCGTCGGGAACTGGTCGGCCGTCACCTCAGCGACGACGCGAGGGTTCCGGTCGGCGCCTTCGAGGGTGGTTTCGGTCCGCAGGAAGTAGGCGTCGGTCGCCGAACCATTCCGGATCGCCGCCGGCGAGAGCGTGTCGAACGGGTCGTCCATGTCCGGGGTTCGGGGGGCAACCTCGAAAAAACCACGTGGTCAGCGCCGTCGGGCGAGGAGGATGCCGCCGGCCGCGAGCGCCGCGAGCGCGACGACGACCCCGAATCCGGGCAGGTCCTCGGCCGGCGCGGACTCGTCGTCTCCATCGGTGCTCTCGGCCGTGTCTGGCTCGGCGTTCTCCGAGACGGCCGAGAGGGCGTCGGTATCGGGTGCGTGGACGACCGTGACGGTGTCGCCGTCGACGTCGACGCGATAGGCCCCCTCGTAGCCGCCGTCGTCGATGCGGTAGGACCCACCTTCGACCCGTTCGGCCCCCCAGTAGGCGAGCAGTTCATCGAACCCGTCGGCGAAGGTCGCGGCGTCGGCGCGCGAGTCCCATGCGAGCCGCCAGACGTAGCCGATCTCGTCGCCGTTTCGGTAGACGTGGAGCCGGTCGCCCGCCCAGCCGGTGGCGTACTCGGTCCCGTAGTTGAACATGCCGTAGGCCGGCGGCTCGCCGTCGTACGTGAACCACTCGTCGGCGGAAACGACCCACTGCTGGCCGCCGCTGTCGTACAGCGGGTTGACGAACATCGTCGTGATCGCGGCCATCCCCAACCGGCCGTGGTCCGGCCGGCCCTCGGGTTCGACGCGCCGCCAGTCGCCACCGTTCGTGTCCTCTATCGTCACCTCCCGGGGCCCCTCGTTGGGGTAGGCGTCGGGATCGATCAGCTGCTCGGTGGTCCGAGGCGGGTCGTCGTACAGCGCGTCGACGGCCGTCCACCCGCCCGTCTCGTGGACCGCCTCGACGAAGGCCGGGCCGGCGTCGTAGGGCGTGTAATCGAGCAACAGCAGCCCGAGGTTCGCGGGACGGGGCGGTTGGTCGGTCTCGCCGGGGCCGGCATCGGGCGGGATCAGACACTCCCAGTCAGTCTCACAGCGCCGTTCGTACAGCGTCTCGACGTAGACCGCGTCGCCCTCGATCAGCCCGAGCTGGGCGCTCTCGCCGTCCTGGATGCGGGCGTCGTAGCCGTCGAGCCCCCAGCGCTGGTCCTGGTGGGCGTGGACGAGCTCGTGGGCGAGCGTGAGCTCGTTGAGCCGGGGTCGCTCGTTTCCGGAGACGACGACGATCTCGCCGGATGAGGGCGCGTAGAAGCCGGCGACGGAGGTGTTCTGGTTCTCGGCCCGCGTCGCGGTGGCGTCCTCGTCGCCGCCGACCAGGAACAGCGCCTGCAGCCGCGCGTTCTCGAAGGCGGCCTGTGCCTCGGTCGGTTCACCGCCCCCGGTCGCGTACTCGCGTCGGAACTGCTCGCGGGTGACGACCGTGACGGGGGGTTGCTCCTCGAACGTGATCCCCCTGATCGTCTCGACCCGGACCATCGCGCGCTCGACGACGGCCTCCAGCTCGTCATCGGAGAGACCCTCGTCGGCCGCCAGTCCGAGTTCGTCGTCGGGCTCGACGGCGGAGTCGGCCGCCGACTGGGCGGCGACGGGGCCGGCGGGTGCGAGCGGGGAACCGACGGCGACGGCGAGCAGACAGAACGCGAGCCAGAGGGACGGGACGACCACGGGGCGACGCATACCGCCACTCTCGACGGCATCGGTCAAAAAGGCATCCGCCGTGGCACAGGGTTACGGACTCCCGGCGCCTACGGGAGGTATGGAGTTCGACCCCCGATCGACGGCGGCCATTGTCGTCGACATGCAAAACGGCTTCTGCCATCCCGACGGCAGCCTGTACGCGCCCGCGAGCGGGGAGGCGATCGAACCCGTCGGCGAGGTCATCGACACCGCGCGTGACGCCGGCGCACGAGTGATCTACACGCGGGACGTCCACCCGCCCGGGCAGTTCGACGGCAACCACTACTACGACGAGTTCGAGCGCTGGGGCGA
>CAYVQH010000131.1:0-5570 GCA_964454105.1 uncultured Halobacteriales archaeon
TCCCGGTGATGGGCAAGTCCCGCATCGGCCACACGAAGGAGGCCCAGATCCTCGAAGCGGTGGGCGTCGACATGATCGACGAGTCGGAGGTGCTGACCCCCGCCGACGACGCCTACCACATCGACAAGCGCGACTTCACTGCCCCCTTCGTCTGTGGCGCGCGCGACCTGGGCGAGGCGCTCAGGCGGATCGAGGAGGGCGCGGCGATGATCCGCACGAAGGGCGAGGCCGGTACCGGCGACGTGAACCAGGCGGTCCACCACCAGCGCCGGATCAAGGGCGCCATCAGGAAACTGGAGGGGATGAGCCACGAGGAACGTGAGGCGTTCGCCCGCGAGATGGAGGCGCCGGCCCATCTGGTCCACGAGACCGCCGACGCGGGCCGTCTTCCCGTGGTCAACTTCGCCGCGGGCGGGATCGCCACGCCCGCCGACGCCGCGCTGATGATGCACCACGGCTGTGACGGCATCTTCGTCGGGAGCGGCATCTTCGGCGCCCAGAACCCCGAGGCGATGGCCGACGCCATCGTCGCGGCGACGCTCAACTGGGACGACCCCGAGAAACTCGCCGAGATCGCCTCGAACGTCGGCAAGAGCATGAAGGGCGACGCCAACGTCGACCTCCCGGAGGAGGAGCGGATGCAGGGCCGGGGCGTCTAGACGAAGCCGACGCCGTTTTCGGTCGTTTTGGTCCTCAGAGCACGCCGAACCCGAACATCGGTCCGAAGGCGGCGTGGATGGCGATTCCGACGGCCAGCGCCGGGACCGTCGTGTAGATCGAGGCGACGACCGCCGCGGTCTTGTCCATCGCGATCAGGGGAAAGAGCGCGTCGCCGTCCTGACTGATCGCGTTCGCCGTGAGCGCCGAGAAGGGGATCGCGCCCTCGGCGTAGACGCCCGCGAGGACGATCTGGGGGCCACAGCCCGGGATCAGCCCCAGGAGCGCCCCGCCGACCGGCGCGAGCAGTCCCGCCGCGGCCGCGAGCGCCGCGATATCGACGTTCCCGAACAGGACGGCGTACTCGTAGAGCAGGTAGCCCGCGATCACCCAGACCGTGACGAAACTGGTCTCCATCGCCGCGTGCTGGAACGTATCGTAGGTGCTTCGGAACGACTCGCGGACGTGGCCGACTCCGCCCTCGCCGATGTAGCGCCGGCCGATCGCGTAGAGGTAGATCGAGAGGGCCGATCCGACGAGTCCAGCAACCGTGAAGGCCCCCTCGAAGGTTGGCGCGACGGTCATCGCCACGTCGGGTGCGCCCCGCAGGAGATAGACGGTGCCGGCGGCCAGCGCCACGAGCGCGGTGAGCCACCACGCGACGTGGGCGGCGTGGCTGAGCCACGTCATAACCCCTGACTCCCGGGCGCTCCCGTGCTCGTGGCCGCATGCGACGCCGTCGTACTCGTGGCTCGGGTTCGCCGCGGGGTTCGCACCGGCTATCGTCCCGCCGTCGGTGGCGGTCGGGCGGAGGCGGGCGACCGCCCGGTCGACGCGGCCGACCCCGAGGCCGAAGCGATCGATCGCGTACCCCGAGACGACCGCCGCGACGAACGAGATCGTGTAGGCGTACAGCGCGGCCTCGGGCGCGAGCGCGAGGAGGACGAACGCCGAGTCGCCGGCGGTGGCGATGAGCGTCGCGACGACGGTCCCGAAACTGACGCGTCCCCGGACGTACAGCGGCATCATCACGATCGCGCCGCCACAGCCCGGCGTCAGCCCCAACAGCGAGCCGATCAGCGGCTGCCAGCGCTCGTTGCGTTCGAGGCGCTCGACGAGCCGCCCGCCGGTCCGGTACTGGACGTAACTGAACACCACCACCGTGATCGCGACGAACGCGCCCACCTGGACGAACCCGTCGCGGACCGAGCCGACGAGGATCCCCAACAGTTCAGACATGCCGTCCACGTCCACTGCATGCCCTTTCGCTACCTGAATTAGACATCTCTAATCCTTCCTTTGCTAGCGTCAAATTTATACTTTGCGTAGAAACAACCGTCCTAAGCGAAGCGCCGAGGCAGATGATGGGGCCGGAGCGTGGGCGAATCGAGGTGCCGCCGGTCGTCGACTGGGGATTTTTATCATCGCTCCTCGACGTTCAGACATGGAGTTCGGCGTTCTCAGTACGGCAAGCATCGCACGGAAAGCCTTCCTCCCGGCCGCCGCGGCCAGCGAGCACACGGTCGGCGCGATCGCCTCGCGCAACGGCGAGCGAGCCGGAGCCGTCGCCGAGGAGTACTCGATTCCGCGCCACTACGGGAGCTATGAGGCGTTGCTCGAGGACGCGGAGATCGACGCGGTCTACGTCCCGCTTCCGAACGCGCTGCACGCCGAGTGGACCCGGAAAGCGGCCGACGCCGGTCTCGACGTGATCTGTGAGAAGCCGCTCGCGGCCGACGCCGAGGAGGCCCGTGCGGCCGTCGAGCACTGTCGCGAGCGGGGCGTGACGCTGATGGAGGGATTCATGTACCGATACCATCCCCGAACCGAGCGGGCGGTCGAACTCGCCCGCGAGGAGCTGGACGGGGTTCACTCGGTGTCGGCGACGTTCAAGTTCCCGCTCGGGGACGATCCCGAGGACGTCCGCCTCTCGCCGGAACTGGCTGGCGGGAGCCTGATGGACGTGGGCTGTTATGCGGTTTCGGCGGCCCGCCTCTTCCTCGGCGAGCCCGAACGGACTTTCGCGACGGCCCACGACTCGCGGGGGTCCGGCGTGGACACCGACCTCGCGGGGGTTCTCGACTTCGACGACGGCGCCTCGGCCCGCGTCGCCTGCGGGTTCGACTCACAGCTCGTCCAGCGCTATCGCGTCGAGGGGGAGAATGGCTGGATCGAGGTCGCGGACGCCTTCGACGCGCCGACCGAGGAGCCGACCGAACTCGCCTACCGTATCGATGGCCGAACGGGAACCGAGACCTTCGACCCGGTCGATCAGTTCCGTCTCGAGGTCGAGCACTTCGGCTCGTGTGTCGAATCGGGAACGACGCCGCGGACGGACGGTCCGGAGGCGGTCGCGACGATGCGGGCCATCGATGCGCTCGCCGAGAGCGCTCGTCGGGGCGAGGCCGTCGACGTCGAATAGCCCCGATCGTCTCAGAACAGTTCGGCTCCCCGACCGACCCGGGTCTGGTAGGCGCGGGCTTCGATCCCCCGCTCGGCGAACCGATCGAGCATCGCGCTCGCGATCGGTCTGCGCCGGCCGCCGCGGCACGCCGCGATCACCGCGGGTCCCGCTCCGCTGACGGTGACGCCGGTCGCCCCCGCCTCGAGCGCGGTCTCACGGACGGCGTCGTAGCCGTCAATCAGGTCGGCGCGAGCGGGCGTGACGATGTCGTCTTCCATCCCGCGTCCGACCAGTTCGGGGTCGTCACGGAACATGCCGGCGACCAGCGTCGCCGCCCGGCCGACACAGTCGACGACCTGTGAGACCTCCGCCGAGCGGGGGACGACCTTCCGGGCGTCCCGCGTCGAGACCACGATCTCGGGCAGACACACGACCAACGGAATCGAGGCGTCGACCTGCGTGACGCCCTCGGGGATCGCGATGGTGAACCCACCCAGAATCGAGGGCGCGACGTTGTCGGCATGGGCCTCGCCCGAGACCAGCGCCTCGCCCTCGGCGGCGTAGGGCACGAGCTCCTCTCGACTGTGGCCCAGGTCGTAGGCCTCGTTCAGGGCGACGGCGACCGCGGCGGCGCTTGCCGCCGAGGAGCCGAGTCCCGAGGAGGGTCGGACCCCCTTGTCGATCTCGATCCGTGCGGGGGCGTCGAGCGCCCTCGCGACCGCCCCGGCGACGTTCTTCCCGGGGTCCTCGGGGATGAACTCGCTGCCTGCGCCCTCCATCTCGATGGTCGTCTCGTCTGCGGGCTCGACCCGGACGACGTCGGCGGGCCGCGAGAGCGCCGCGCCGAAGACGTCGAAGCCGCTGCCGAAGTTCGCACTCGTCGCAGGGGCCCGCACGGTAATCATGTCGGCCCTACCCATAGGGGAAGCAAAAAGGTAGCGTCTCGCCGACTACGCGTCGCCCTCCTCGCGAACGCCGGGCGCGCTTCCCACGTCGGCGTCCTCGGGCTCCTCGCGGCCGCCGACGCCGACTTCGCCGTGTTCGTCCTCGACGTACAGATCGTCGGCAAATCCGCCCTCGGCGTGGGGATGGTCGGGGTCGTCGAGCTTTTCGAGGGTCGCGGGTGCTTTCGGAATCCCCTCCTCGGGTCGGAACACGCCGAGTGGATCGTCGATGGTGATGTCGTAGCGCTCGAAGAAGTTCGCGTACCGCTCGTAGTGCTTTTCGAGTTCGTCGACGGGGATCTCCATCATCTCGGTCCAGCCGTGGTTGTAGAAGTCGAAGTTGGCCTGGATGTGGGTGATCTCGCGGGCCTCGGCCTCGTCGAAGTCCTCCTCCAGCGCACGGAGGTAGGTGTCCATCGTCGCGTCGAAGAAGGCGTCCAGATGCGCGCGACGTTCCTCCCGGCGGCTCTCTTCGGCCTTTCCGAGGAAGATCCTCGTGTGCATCTTGACCAGTCCGTAGTTCGCGACGTCGCGGACTCCGGGGGTCGACAGTGCCTTCTTGGCGGCCCAGTGACGCGGATTCTGTCGGATCTTCATGCGCGCCGGTAGGGACGCCAGGACCATCAACGTCCCGCCGTCGCTTTCCGAATAGCAACCGACTTTACCCCTCGTGTCGAACCTCCCGCCATGACCCAGTCGTACGTGATCATCGGCGATGGGATCTCGGGCAGTTCCGCCGCCGAAACCCTCCGCGAGAAGGGCCCTGACGCGGACATCACGGTCATTACCGACGAGGGTGAACCGCTGTACAATCGCATTCTCATCAAGGAGTTCGCCAAGGGCAAGCTACCCGAGGCACCGATCTCCATCCACGACGAGGAGTGGTACGAGGACCGGGACATCACCCTCAGCCTGAACACCCACGTCACCCGCATCGATCCCGACGCCCACGTCGTCCACACCCACGAGGGCGACGACCTGGAGTACGACAAACTGCTGATCGCGACCGGCGGAACGCCCACCCAACTTCCCGTCGAGAACAGCGACGCCGAGGGGGTCCACCACTTCTGGACGTTTCAGGACGCCCGGAAGATCGAGGAGGACGCGAGCGAGGCCGACAACGGCGTCGTCGTCGGCGCAGGGTTGCTGGGGATCGACCTGGCGGCGATCTGTGGCGCCCAGGAGGTCGACGGGAAGTACCTCATGCGGGGCAACCGCTGGTGGCGCTATGCCCTCTCGCTGGACGGCGCGGAGATCATCCACGACGCACTGCGCGAGAAGGGCGTCGAGCCGGTCTTCGACAGCGGTGTCGATCACTTCGAGACGGATGATTCGGGTCGCGTGACCGCCGCGATCGACCCCAACGGCGAGCGCTACGAGACCGACTTCGTCGGGATCGCCATCGGTCTCGATTTCAACACCGAGTACCTCCGCGGGTCGGGAATCGAGGAGGACGGCGGGATCACCGTCGACGAGTACATGGAGACCTCCGTCGAGGACATCTACGCGGCGGGCGATCTCACCCGGTTTTACGACACGATCCTCGGCGAGTACGCCCAGAACGG
>CAYVQH010000132.1:0-5519 GCA_964454105.1 uncultured Halobacteriales archaeon
GGGTGATCTCGTCGGCGGTCGTCCGGGCGAGTTCGTCGGCGTTCGCGACCGCGAACGATCGCCCGACGACCGAGAAGGTGGAGACGTCGTTCTCCGAGTCGCCGATCGCGGCGAACTCCTCGGGGTCCCGATCGAGGACGTCACAGATCGCCTTCAACCCTTCGCCCTTCGTGATCGCGGGGTCCTTGACGTGGTAGGCGTAGCCGGTGTCGACCACCTCCAGGCCGTGCTCCTCGGCGAGCGCCTCCAGCGGCGCCAACGGCGACGCACGGTCGACGGCGACCTCGGTCTCGCGCCAGCGGTTCACGAGATCCGTCTCCCCCCAGCCGAGGTCGTAGCCGGCCTCGCGGTAGGCCTCGCCCACCTCCCGGGCGGCGCGGGCGTCGCCGGTGATCCGCACCTCGTCGTCGACGAGGACGATCCCCCCGTTCTCGGCGATCACCAGGGCGGGGATCCCGACGAACTGACAGAGCGCGACCGGATACGGGAACGCCTTGCCGGTCGCGACCACGACCGGCTCGGGCCACTCGCGGAGCCGTTCGAAGGCTCGCGGATCGATCGAGCTCGATCCGTCGCCCCGGGTGATCGTGCCGTCGATGTCGACGACGATCGGCGGAACCATGTCCTCCGGTTCGCCCGCAGACGAATAGGCCCCCCGGTTCCGGGGTCGTCGGACCAATAGTTATGTATCTCGAATCTGTTGGGACGGGCGATGGCACGAAACACGATCATGGGATTGGTCGGACTGCTCTCTGTCGCCCTGTTGGTGACGGCCGCGATTGGCACCTACCGGCTGTTCTCGTATCTGGCCGCACTGCTCATTCTCGGAACGATCGCTACAGCGTCGATCGAGACGAACGAGCGTGAATGGTCGCTCGCGCCGTACACCGGCATGCTCGCCGGACTGACGGCGGTGTTCCTGATCGGGCTCACTGGAATCTGGCTACTCTGGGACCCGAACGCGGCGGGGATCACCTACGACTCCTACGTACTGGGCGTGCCGGTGTCGACGTTCGTCTACTTCCTGTTCCTCTGGCTGCTGCCGCCGGTGGGGGCGATCTACTACTCGCTGATCTTCGATCGGATCGGGAGCGAGGAGATCGTCGACGGCATCCTCGAGGACGCCCGCGAGGCCCAGCAGGGTGCGAACCTTCCGCTGACGCCCGAACGGGTCGAGCGAACCACGGACATGGAGGCGGAGGCCGATGATTGAGACGCTACTTCCCCTCCAGGAGGGGGGGATCCCGGTCGCGGACGACCCGGTCATCCTCGCGTTCGGGTCGATCTACCTGCTGATCGTCGTCCTGATCGGCGTCTGGGGCTACCTCCAGACCAACTCGACCGACGACTTCCTGATCACCGGGAAGAGCGTCGGCACGTGGGTGCTAGCGATGACAGCCTTCTCCGTGATCCAGTCGGGCTTCGGCTTCGTCGGCGGGCCCGAGCTCGTCTTCGAGTTCGGCACCACCGCGCTGTGGATCTTCTTCACCGCGCCGCTCGGCTTCCTGATCACGTGGGTAGTGCTCGCGAAACGGATGCGCGTGCTCGCGGACATTCGCCACACGCTGACGCTCGCGGATGGCATGTACGTCCGCTATGAGAGCGACTGGGTGCGCGGGCTGACCGGTCTCGCGGTCGCGGTCGGCGTGATCGCGTACCTTGCGACCAACCTCGCGGCGCTGCAGTTCGTCATGCGGGCGATCTTCGGCATCCCCGTCATCTGGGGACTGTTCGGCGGCGCATTCATTCTGCTGCTCTACAGCGTGCTCGGCGGGATGATCGCCGGCGTCTGGACCGACTTCATCCAGGCGATCACGATGATCATTGGCGCGGTGTTCGTCTTCGCCTACGCGCTGTCGTTCGGCGGCGGCATGGAGGGGATCTCGCGGAACCTCGCGACCGCCGATCCGCAGCTGATCTCGCCGTTCGGCGGGCTCGGCACCGCGACGGGGGCGGCCTTCGTCGCGATCGGCTGGTGGCTCCTCTTCTCGATCGGCGCGGCCGGCCAGCCCCACCTGATCACGAAGTTCTACATGAGCCGTAACCTGACGATCCTGAAGTGGGGCGCGCCGATCGCCGCGTTCTCCTACGCGATCTCGAGCCTGATCGCCTTCTCCGCGGGGCTCTCGATGCGAGCTCAGGTCGAGGCCGGCGCGATCGAGCAGACCTTCAGCGCGAGCGAGGTCGGACCGGTGTTCGTCCTCGAGTTCACCCCCAGCATCATCGCCGCACTGATCCTCGCGGCACTGCTCGCGGCGATCATGTCGACGAGCGACTCGTTCCTCAACATCGGCGCGGCGGCGATCTCGCGTGACATCCCGCGGGCGATGGGCAGGCCCATTACGGACGACAGGACGGAGCTGCGGGTCACCCAGGCCGCACTCACCGGCCTCACGCTGCTCTCGACCGGCGTCGTCTACTACTCCGAGGCGCTCGTGGGCATCCTCGGGACGATCGGTTGGGGCTTCTTCGCCGCCGCGTTCGTTCCGATCGCCGTCCTCGGGTTGAACTGGAAGGGCGCGACCAAGGAGGGCGCGGTCGCCGCCATCGTCGGAGGCCTCTTCCTCAACATCTTCTACAGTGCCATTCCGATGGCCGCCGAGGTCGCTGGCTTCGGCGGGCTCGCGGCGGGTGTCCTCGCGCTCTACCCCTTCAGCGAGGGGTTCCCGGTCGGAACGGTCGCGCTGCTCGTGGCGATGATCCTGTTCATCGGCGTCTCGATCGCCACGCAGGATCGTGCCGGCAACGAACTCCCCGCCGACCTCCACGCGCTCCTGGAGCGATGAGCGAACGGCGACTCGGTCGTCTCACCGAGTGGTTTCGGCGGCGTCCGAGTTCGCTCGAGTTCTGGGAGGTGTTCGTCACGAACGAGCGGCTGCTCTGGTGTTTCGTCGGCGAGACGTTCTCCTCGGCGCTCTTGCGTGCCGACATGGGCGAGCGCGACCGGGCGGCGCTCGACGACCGCACGCTCGAGGAGGCCGCCGCGTACGATCCGAAGAACTTCTCGGTCCCGCTCTCGACGCTCGAGGGCGTTCGGCTGGTCCGCGGAACGCGCTTTCGGCGCGCGCGAGTCGAGATCGAGTGGGTCGACGAGGACGGCGAGCCCACCTCGATGACGCTCCACAACACGAAGGCCGGCGCCGATCAACGTGAACTGTTCGAACGGCTCGCCGAGGAGCCCGCTCTCGAGGACGTTTCGGTCGGAATCGATTCCCCCTCCTCGATGTTCCGCCGATCCTGAGGCGTTCGCCGGTCCGTGCTCAGTGCTCGCCGTCGAACAGCCGCCGGAAGACGCGCGTTGGAAACCGGGTTTCGAGCCGGCTCGGCGGTCGACCGATCCCCTCCGAGTTCCGGGCGACCCGGCGGATGATTCCCGCCTCGGAGAGTTCGTAGAGGACCCGCTTCACCGTCGCCGCCGAGAGGTCGACGCTCCCGCCGGCGGCGATCGCGTCGGCCGCGCTTCCCACGGAGTCGCGCTGATCGACCTCGAGGTCGATCAGTGCCCGCAGCACCCGCCTTCGGTTCTCCGGGAGCGCGAGCACGCGCCCGAGCGAGACGCAGGGACGGGGGACCGCCGCCATCCCCTCGTCCACGTCGTCCGGGAGGACGCTCCCGTGGCCCGCGAGGAGCGCGGCGTCCGCGGCGCCGAACGTCGCCGCGAGCGCGTCGTGGGCGTCGCCGTCGGCCCACTCGGCGATTTCGCGAACCTGCTCGTGGGTCAGCGCGTGTCGGGCCAGCCCCGAGGAGACCCGGCCGGTCAGGACGTCGACCAGCGCGTGGTGACGGTAGGCGGCGAACTCGAGCGTTCGGACGTCGAGCGCGACGTCGTCGGGGTGCTCACGTCCGATGCAGAGCCACGACAACGACGGCAGCGGCGAGAACAGCGCCGCAACGTCGGTCGCCTCGTAGGTCTCGGGTTCGCAGACGTGATCGACCGCCACCATCACGCTGCGGTCGTACGCGCGGAGCTCCTCCCGGAGCCGCTCGCGCAACTGGGCGGTGCCGAGTCCCTGTTCGGGCACCGACTCGTCGCTCAGTGCGTCCAACACCGCGTGGTGAAGCCCGAAGTCGCTGTTCGCGCCGCGCGCATCGACGTAGACGAACTCGGCGGGCGAGGCCGTTCCGCCGCGGGTCGTGGTGAAGATCGCGGAGCGGCCCGTTCCGGTCATCTCGGTCAGCTGTGAGAAGAGCGCGGAGACGACCGCCGACTTGCCCGACCCCTTCGGCCCGTGTACGTAGGCGTTCGAGGGCAACACCCCCTCGAACGCCGGCTCGACGTGATCGAGCAGACGCTCGAGCGCCGGTCCGCGGCCGATCGGCTCCTCGAGGTGGACGACCGGGTTCAGGGCGTCGTAGTCGTGGACGAGCCGCGGCGCGTGGTCGGTCCGTTGGCGTCTGGCGATGCGTTCTCTGAGGTTCATCCGGTAGTGCTCGTATCGGCGTCGTCCGTGGCGTCGTGTGGGATGGCGGTCGAGAGCGGAGCGCGATCGGGATCAGAGGGGCAGGGGTACCCAGCCCGAACCCGGGAACACGCCGATCATCGCAAGCACCGCGATGACGAACGTCGTGAAGACGATGCTGGTCGCGGGCGGGTCCCAGTGGGTGTCGCCGTGGGCGTAGAAGATCCGCTGGGCGGCCTCGCCCGCCAGCGCGCCGAGTAGACCGAAGACGGCGCCCAGCGCCAGCGCCTCGAACAGCCCCATCGACGCCGCGACGTCGGCGGGAACCGCGGTCGCCCCGAGCCCGGCGTACGCCATCGGCGCGGTGCTCGCCGGGAGGCTGATGTGGTGCGTGACGGGCACGGGGACCTGGAAGTTCCCGAAGTTGTCGTCGATTCCCAGATTCAGGAACACCAGGCTCGCGGCGCTGATGCCGAACGCGAGAAACGGACTGGCGGTCGTCCAGTAGACGAGGCCGCCGAGGACCCCCACCCCGAGACCGAGGAGCGCGACGTTCCCCCACTCGTACTGCCACGGCAGCCACGGCTCGACGGCGAGGCGGTCGACCTGGTTGCCGCCCGAGCCGTCGGTCGCGTACGTCTGCTCGCGCTCGAACGGAGTCATGTCGAACCGGCCGGTCCCGTCGCCGGTCCGGCTACCGACGACGTCGTAGCCGAACGCGACGCGGTGGGCGAGCGCCGAGAGGACGACGCCCATCGCGATGGGGTCCCAGGGTGCCGCCAGTACCTCGGCCGAGACGAAGAAGACCAGATAGCCGAGCATCCCGAACAGCCCACCGACGATCAGCACGTCCCGGTGGGCGGCGCCGGAGGCGATCAGGATGTTCTTGCCGTGGTGGTACCCCCAGTTCGTATCGCTGATGTAGCCCTGTTTGGCCGCGTAGGCCGAGGCCGCCGCGCCGCCGGCGAACGCGATGTGCGGGCCGAAGACCGCGCCGAACCCGATCGTCCCGGTGATAGCCCCGAACTGGGGATCGACGTAGGCGGCCGTCTCGCCGGCGATCACCGCGAAGCCGGTGAAGACGAATGCAGGCAGCGAACCGAGCGCGGCGCCGAACAG
>CAYVQH010000133.1:0-5490 GCA_964454105.1 uncultured Halobacteriales archaeon
GACAACGGTATCTACACCTCCGGCACTGACGGCGTCGTCCAGGTCGAGGGGGGTCTCTTCGAGAACTCCAACGTCGCCGGCGTGCGGCTCAAGGGCGACGGCAGCTACGTCGACGGCGCGGAGTTCGTCGTCGATCAGTCGTATCCTGGTTTCGGGGGCCAGCGTCCGATCCGCCTCGACGAGGGGTCGGATCTGGCCGTTCGTGACGTCTCCATTACGATGGACGTCCCTCTCACCGAGGCGATCCGCGTGCTGCCGGGCGTCGAGTCGGCGACGATCACCGGCGTCGATATGGATCTCAGCAGCCGAGTTCGTGACGGCGTTTCGATCACCAGCGGTGCCGGTCCCGTCGACATCGACGACCTCGACGTGAGCGGGAATCGCCGATACGACGTCTTCGAGTACTGACGACCCGTTTCGAGTCCCTTTCGCCGTTCGTCCCCGGACCGCCAGCGGGCGGAGCCATCGTCGTCGATGTGGTTCGGTGGTTCCGTCCCGTCGATCCGGTTATTTGTCCGTGAGCAGCCTGAGCAGGGCACCCGCGAGGATGACGAGCACCCCGGCGATGGTCGCGATCGGCGGGATCGGCACGAACAGCAGTACGACGCCGGCGAGCATCACCAGTGACGATATCCGGACCATGTACTTCATGGCTCGCCCATCACACTAATAACTGATCCCTGCACATCCAGCCGATCCGCCTCGGTATCGTTCGTCTCTCGCGATGGCCCCGGTTCGTCGCCCGTCCCGTTCGATCCCTCATCAGCCGCCCGATCGACTGGAGCGCCGGCTCCCCTCCAACGGTGAGCGTTCTCACTTCTCGGTGTGCTGGGGATCCCCCGTCCATCGGTTTCCCATCACGCCCGGACCGGGCCTGCCGTCGTGAACCCAGAGCGCGACGACGGCCAGTCCGACGAGCCCCGACACCAGAAGGGCTGGCGACGGCGAGAGGCTGAACGCACTCAGTTCGACGAGAACGCTCTCCTGGTGGTCCTCGGGCACCGACAGGAGCGGCCACAGCAGGAAGCGTACGTACGCGTACTCGCCGAACAACGCCGACCCCACTGCGTCGCTCACCACGTGCGAGAGGTATCCGAGACCGAATGCGACGCCGTACTCAGCTCTGGCGTGGCGTGCGAAGTACCAGTAGACGCCCGCGCACACCGGTATCGCGATCACCGGCGCGTGGGCGAGCATCCGGCCCGACGGGACCACGCCGAACGTCCACGCCAGCGGCTTGTCGATCAGGTCGGGCAACTGGCTCGCGAACACCACCATGAGCGTCGGGACGTCCCCCGGTGGCGCGTTGAGCCGTCGGTGGGCCAGCGCCGAGTACAACACGTATCCGAGCGCCGCGTGTTCCCACGGCCACATCATCGCCACTACCGTTCGGGCGCGTTTAGTGTTGCCGGTGTGATGATTTCCTGACGAGAAGGGGAAAATTCCGACGTTCGTTGTGTGGTTTTCTGAGCGTCGTGTGTGATCAATGAACACGGTTTTCGTCCTCGGCTCCGTAGCGGTATCATGCTCAAAGGACTGCTCGCGGCCCTGGCCGTCGTCGAACTGCTCGCTCCGAAACGATTCATCGAGTTCTGGGAACCGTTGGCCCTCGAGAACCCCGAGGCGTGCTCGCTCGAACCGTGGGTGATCCCCGTGGCCAGGATCGAGGGGGTGGCCTTTCTGCTGGCGCTCGTCAGACCCCGGGCGGTCTCGGGCGTGATTCGATCCGGCCTCGGCTGCTTCGGGTTGATGGCCGCCCTCTCGCCCGAGGGCTATCTCGACTACTGGACGCCGTTGGTCTACGAGGACGCCGTCCGTCCCGAGTGGAAACCCTGGGTCGTTCCGGCGACGCGGGCCATCGGCGTGCTCTACGTGCTGATCGCGCTGTTCGGCCGGCGTTCGGACCACGACGATGCCGGCCACTGCTGAGGAGCCGGGAGCACCAGTACCGTCGTCACTCGACGGTGACGCTCTTCGCGAGGTTGCGGGGCTTGTCGATCGAGCGACCCAATCGATTTGCAAGCCAGTACGACACCAGTTGAAGCTGGACGTTCGCGAGGATCGGCCCGACCCGATCGTGGGTCTCGGGGATCTCGAGGACGTGGTCGGCGTAGCGCTCGACGTCGGACTGGCCGTCGGTTACCGCGATGACGGGTGCGCCGCGAGCCTCGACCTCCTTTACGTTACCGATGGTCTTGGTCGCGCGCTCGTCGTCGCCGGTGACGACCGCGAAGATCGGCGTCTCGCCGGTGACGAGCGCGAGCGGGCCGTGTTTGAGTTCGCCGGCCGCGAACCCCTCGGCGTGTTTGTACGTGATCTCCTTCATCTTGAGCGCGCCCTCGAGCGCGACCGGGTAGTTGTACCCCCGGCCGATGAAGAAGTACGCCCCGGCGTCCTCGTACTCGGCGGCGATCTCCCGCGCGTTCGACCCGTCGAGGATCGACTGGACGTGATCGGGCAGGTTCCGCAGCGCGCTCAGCAGTTCACGGCGCTCGCCGTCCTCGATCGCGTCGGCCAGCAGGGTCAACGCGGTCTGCTGGCTCGCGAACGTCTTGGTCGCGGCGACGCCGATTTCGGGGCCCGCCCGGATGTACATCGTGTAATCACACTCGCGGGCCGCCGAGGAGCCGACGACGTTGGTCACGGCGATCGTCGTCGCGCCCGCCCGGCCCGCCTGCCTCAGCGCTCTGAGGGTGTCGGCGGTCTCGCCGCTCTGGGTGACGCCGATCACCAGCGTGTCCTCGTCGATCGGTACCGAGCCGTGATCGTACTCGCTTGCCATGAACGTCTGGGCGTGGACGCCCCGCTCTCGTAGCGTGAGTTCGCCATACAGCGCGGCGTGATACGATGTGCCACAGGCGACGAACTGCACTCGCTCGGGCTCGGGGAGGTCATCGAGTTCCTCGATCGTGATCGCGCCCTCGAGTTCGTCGACCCGGCCGCGCAGACACTGGCGCAGCGAGCGGGGCTGCTCGTTGATCTCCTTGAGCATGTAGTGGTCGTAGCCGCTCTTGCCGGCGTCCTCGGCGTCCCACTCGATCCGTTTGACCGCCGGTTCGACCACCGTGCCCTCGCCGTCGGTGACGGTGATGTCCTCGCCGGTCAGGGCGGCGAACTGGCCGTCCTCGATGTAGATCACCTGGTCGGTGTACTGGATGAAGGCGGGCACGTCGCTCGCGAGGTAGTGGCCGTCCTCCGCGAGGCCCAACACGAGCGGGGAGTCCTGTCGGGTGGCGTAGATCGTCTCCGATCCTCGGAAGACCACGGCCAGCGCGTAGCTGCCGTCGAGCCGCGAGACGGCGGTGCGAAACGCCTCCTCGTGGCCTAGCCCCTCCTCGAGATAGTGCTCGATCAGGTGGGGGACGACTTCGGTGTCTGTCTCGCTGCGAAAGGCGTGGCCGTCCGACGAGAGCTCCTCGCGAAGCTCCTCGTAGTTCTCGATGATGCCGTTGTGGACGACCGCCACCTCGCCCGTACAGTCGCTGTGTGGATGGGCGTTCTCGTCGGTCGGCGGGCCGTGGGTGCTCCAGCGGGTGTGGCCGATCCCGACCGGGACGCTCGGAACATCCTGGTCGGCGAGGACCGCCTCCAGCTCCTCGAGTTCGCCCTCGCTCTTGTAGACCGAGATCGCGTCGTCGGCGAGCGCGATCCCCGCCGAGTCGTAGCCCCGATACTCCAGGCCCGACAGCCCCGTCAGCAGGACGTCGAGCACCTCCCTGTCGTTGCCCCTGCCGGCGTAGCCGATGATTCCACACATGTTATCGCACCTCCGTGTCCTCCGCGATCGTCCCGTCGACCCGTGCGCCGGTCCGCACGGTCGCGTCCGGTCCCACCATCGTTCCCGGCGCGATCGCCGCGGCCCCGCCGATCTCGACGCGATCGGCGAGCAACGCCCCGAGACGCTCGCGCTCGAAGACCCGATCGCCGACCCGGACGTCGGCCGGCCCCCCCGGGACCGTGCTCGCCGCGCCGATGTGGACGCCCTGACCGGTGACACAGTCGATCAGCGTCGCGTTCGGTCCCACGCGCGTGTCCGAATCCAGTAACGATCCCTCGATGACCGCACCCGACTCGACGGTGACGTTCTCCCCGAGACAGGTGTAGGGCCCGAGGACGGCCCCCGGCCCGACCTCGGCATCGGCCCCGATCACGACGGGATCGCGGATCGTCGCCGTCCCGTGGACGAGCGCGCTGTCGTCGATGCGCTCCTCGCGACTCTCCCCGACGACGCCCGCCTGCGTCAGGTCGCGGGTCACGTCGAGCAGGTCCCACGGGTAGGTCGCGTCGACCCAGAGTCCCTCGCTGATCGTCCCGCGGACCTCGTCGTCGGAGTCGACGAGCCACGAGAGGGCATCGATCAACGAGTGTTCGCCGTCGCGCGGCTCGGCGTTCCGGATCGCCTCGAAGATGCGAGGGGTCAGCCCGTAAATGCCCGCGTTGAGCCGATACTTGCGCTGATCTGTCGGGCGTTCGACGAGTTTGACGACGCGATCGTCGTCCATGATCACGCCGCCGTAGTGTTCGACCCGGGTGTGATCGAGCACGCCCAGCGTCGCCGCGCTGTCCCCGTCGGTGTCCTCCATGACGGTACGGACGATCCGCGAATCGAGGATCTGATCGCCGTAGACGACGAGGAACGGTTCGTCGAACCGCTCCTCGACCGAGAGCAACGCGTGCCCGGAACCGAGCTGTTTCTCCTGGACGACGTACGTCAACGGGACGTTGCGGTAGGTCGGACCGAAGTGGTCCTGGACGCGGCTCCGGCGGTAGCCGACGACGACGGTGATCTCGCTGACGCCCGCCTCGATCAGTCCGTCGAAGACGTACGCGAGGATCGGCTTGTTGGCCACGGGCAACATCGGTTTGGGCCGGTGGCGCGTCAGTGGGCGCAGACGTACTCCCTCCCCGGCGGCGAGCACGACTGCAGGTAGCGAGTCCATGTTCTCCTGCATCACCGGACGGACACTTATGTCTTTCATCCCGCAGGCCACGTTCGATGATATTCCACACGGTTCGTCCGATGAAACGGGATTTCCGGTCGATCCCGGTCGACGATCCCGATTCGGACGCTGTCGGACGCTCGGCCGGACAGGCTTTTCGGCCTCCGGCCCCTTCTAGGGGACATGAGCAACCAGGAGACGCCCGAAACCGAGGCGGAGTGGCGCGAACGGCTGAGCGACGAGCAGTACCACGTGTTGCGCGAGGCCGGGACCGAGCGCCCCTTCTCGGGCGAGTACGTCGACGTCTTCGAGGACGGTACCTACCGGTGTGCAGGCTGTGGGGCCGAACTCTTCGACTCGGAGACGAAGTTCGAACACGGCTGTGGCTGGCCGAGTTTCTCCGATACCGACGACGATGCAGTCGAACTCCGTGAGGATCGGAGCCACGGAATGGTTCGAACCGAGGTCGTCTGTGCGGAGTGTGGGGGCCATCTCGGCCACGTCTTCGACGACGGGCCCGAGCCCACGGGCAAGCGCTACTGCATCAACT
>CAYVQH010000134.1:0-5358 GCA_964454105.1 uncultured Halobacteriales archaeon
CCCCCAATGGCACTGCTGGACAAGCTGAAATCGTTGCTCGGGCTCGACGACGGGCGGCCGGACGACGGTCGGCAGGGCACCGATACCGTCGGCGTCACCGTCGAACACGACCCCGACGGCTCCGACGACGCCGGCGAATCCGGCGGACCCGAACCCGAGCGGGAGACGAGCAGGGAGTCCCCGCCGGCATCGCCGGCCCCCGGAAACGAGGAGGCGGTGCCCGATACCGCCGAGACCGACGAGGGACCGGGATCGAGCGACCCCGACGTCGAACCGGAGGTGGAGTCGCCGCCCGCTGATGACACGGTCGACGAGTCGCCCGAGGAACTCGACGACCGGGGACCGGCCGCCGAATCGGCGTCGGGACCGGCGGCCGATGCCGACGCGGAGACCGAGAGCGAGCCCGAACCGGCTGCGGACACGGATTCGGGTTCGGGAACGGACTCGGACGCGGAGCCCGAGACCGCCGATTCGGGATCCGAAACGGGAACCGCGGCGGGAGAGGAACCCGACCAGGAGATCCGCGACATCAAGGGTATCGGCCCCTCGTACGCGACGAAGCTCTCGGAGGCGGGCGTCGAGTCCGCGAGCGACCTCGCCGAAGCCGACGCCGGCGAGCTCTCGGAGGAGACCGGCCTCTCGGAGAAGCGCATCCAAGGCTGGATCGACAGCGCACAGTCCCGATAGACCATCACGACGGGCGGGGCGCCCGGCGACTCGCTCCTCCAGCCATGACCGTTCTCTCGAACTCGCTACCGACAGCAACGCCGGCGCCCGTCCCTCCATCTCATCGATGGGGAGTACGAGTCGGTCGGACCGGGACCACCCTCGGAGAGCGACCGCTCCTCGCGGGGCGGAATCGGCGTTTGATCGTCATTCGAGGACGAACGCGGGCTCCTCGACCGTCTCGGCCCTGCAGGAGGGACACCGCGAGGGGACGTTCAGCGGGTCGTCGAACTCCGAGAACCCACACTCGCGACACTCCGGCGGAGCAACGAGCAGTTGCTCGTCGCCGCTTCCCTCCACCGACCGGGAGACGTGTTCGACGTGCGAGAGCGCGCTTCCGGTCGTGATCGCGAACTCGCTTGCGAGCGTGCTCGGCGTCGCGGGCCCCTCCCGGAGGCGGGCGGCGATCCGCTCGCGGGTGGTGGCGTTCGACTCGCGCATGATGGTCTCGAGGCGACGCCGGCACAAAACGGTTGTCTCGGGTCGTTTCTGATAACGAGTGTCACGGGAAAGCGACTTAGTCGAGGACGCTGAGTATGCGAGCATGGACGCTATCGTGCTGGCCGGTGGGTACGCGACCCGGCTGTGGCCGATCACGCGACACAGGCCGAAGATGTTCCTCCCGATAGGCGAGGACACCGTCATCGACCACATCTTCGGCGGCCTCGAGGACGACGATCGGATCGACGACGTCTACGTCAGCACCAACGAGCGCTTCGCCGAGGACTTCGAGGAACACATCGAGGAGAGCCGCTTCGAGAAGCCCGTCCTGTCGGTCGAGGAGACCAGAGACGAGGACGAGAAGTTCGGCGTCATCGGCGCGCTCGCACAGCTCGTCGAGCGCGAGGGGCTCGACGACGACACCCTGGTGATCGCCGGGGACAACCTGATCAGCTTCGACGTCAGCGAGTTCGTCGACTTCTTCGAGGCCAAGGGCGATCCCGTGCTCGCGGCCTACGACGTCGGCTCGCGGAGCAAGGCGAGCTCCTACGGGCTGGTCGAACTGGACGGCGATCGGGTCATCGACTTCCAGGAGAAGCCCGACGATCCCAAGAGCACGCTCGTCTCGATCGCCTGTTACGGCTTTCCCGCACGGACCCTCTCGCAGCTCGGCGAGTACCTCGAGAACGACAACAACCCCGACGAGCCGGGTTGGTTCATCCAGTGGCTCGTCGAGCGCGAGGACGTCCACGGGTTCGTCTTCGACGAGGCGTGGTACGACATCGGCACCCCCGAGAGCTACCTCGACGCGGTCGCGTGGTATCTCGGCGGCGACAACTACGTGCATCCCGACGCCACGATCGAGGGCAGCGAGATCGGCCGGAACGTCCACGTCATGGCCGGCGCACACGTCGAGAACGCGACCCTCGACGGTTCGGTGATCTTCCCCGACGTGACCGTCAGGGACTGCGAACTCAGGGACACCATCATCGACGAGGGCACCCACGTCGAGGAGATCGATCTCGCGGGGGCGCTCATCGGCGCACACACCCGAATCAACGGCGACG
Source organism: uncultured Halobacteriales archaeon (assembly GCA_964454105.1). GTDB lineage: Archaea > Halobacteriota > Halobacteria > Halobacteriales > Halalkalicoccaceae > Halalkalicoccus. The sequence goes on from CAYVQH010000134.1 coordinate 2,235, forward strand.
AATAGGCCGCGTTCGCCCGTCCCTTCGGTTCCGTTCGGTTCGGTTCGTTGCCGGTTCGCTCGTGGACTACGCCAGACGGGCGTCGGTGATCCGCAGGCTTCCGCGGGTACCGTCCCACGCCCGCTCGTACTCGATCCGGATCGGCCGGTCCATGTGCGGACCGTCGGTCACCAGCGTCTCGAACTCCCCGCCCTCGCCGAGGACGTGAACCCCGTAGCGGTCGTTTAGCTCGATCAGTTCGTCGAGCGCTTCGCGATCGAGGGTCCGGCCGAGCCACGACTCGTCGAGGCCGGCGGCGGCGACCTGTACGATCCGGATCTCGAAGCCCGCATCGAGCATCGCATCGGCGAGCGCGACGGGATCGCGCTCCCAGAGCGGGGTGAAGGTCTCGGCACCGAGTCGCTCGGCCATCGCCTCGATCCGACTGGTCTGGTATTCGCTCTCGACCGCGCCGGCGATCAGCCCGTCGATCCCGATCTCGGCGTCGAGTTCTACGAGGGCGCGTTCGAGCGGTTCGAGCTCCGCGTCGCCCTGCACGCCGGAGTCGATGACGTCCGTCGCAGCGACCTCCGAATCGACCTCCAGAAGTTCGATGCCGACGCTCTCGGCCGCGAGACGTGCGAGGCCGGTCGCGGGGACGTGATACATGTAGGAGTCCGCATCGGGATGAACGGTCACCAGCCGGGCGACCGACAGCCCCGCCTCGATCGCCCGATACAGCGCCCACGAGGAGTCCTTCCCGCCCGAGAACAGCGCGACCCAGTTGCCCATATCGCGGGTTTCGATCCGAGCGACAAAGGTCAGTCGGTCGGCTCCGGCGACGTCCCCGCGAGGTGGGTCGCCGCACGCACTCCGACGAGGCTCACGACCACGCCCGCGACGACGAACACCGCGAGGCGCTGGATCGGCGAGAGAACGAACCCCTCGATCGAGACGGCCCCCACGTCGACCGGGGGGATCGCGGTCGAGGAGATGACGTCGCTTCGCTGGAGGAAGTACGCCGCGAACCCCCGGATCACGATCCCCAGCGCGATCACGCCGAACGGCAGGTTGAGATACGAGGTCGGAACCGGTTCGTCGCGGATCGTCTCGTCGAGCAGCCGGCCCGTGCTCGCCGCGAGCGCGGCCATCGCGAGCCAGGGCACGCTATCGAAGGCAAAGCGCATCGCGGGGACGAACACGTCACCCTGGGTTTCGAGCCCCGAGACGCCGAGCAGACCGGCGAACACCCCGATCAGGGCGAGGCCGGCACCGACCACGTAGGTCACGACCGAGACCTGGCCGGAGTACAGCGCGTCACGCACGCCGGCCGGGACCGACGAGAGGTAGGCGTCGACGCCGAGGCCCTTGTAAAGCAGGAAGACGCCGAACACGGCCGTCAGCGAGGCGACGGCGACCACCGGTCCCATGGAGGTCAGCAGGATCGGGAAGGCGATCAGCGCCAGTCCGATCGGGACGAGCGTCGTCTGGCGGAGCTCCTCATCGCCGAGGAACTGCTTGAGCAGATAGTACGTCGACTCGATGTCGCGGGCCTGTCTGACGACGACGCGATCGACCGAGTCGACCGGCAGACGGCTCTCGATCACGGGCACGAACCGCTCGTCCTCGGCGCTGTCGATGACGATGATCGCCGAGTCGACCGCGTGAGCGGCCCGGAGCTCCTCGATCTGTGCGCCGATTGCCCGGCCCGCCCGAACCGCGTCGGTTCCGCCGGTGACGAGCGCGACGGTCGCGTCCTCGCCGTCGTCGCGGAGTTCGCGGGCGACCCGCAGGGTCTCGAGCAGGCAGTTGACGTTCGAGTCCTCGGGGTCGGCCAGGCCGACGTCGATCACCAGCGATCGGACGGCCTCCCAGCCGACGACCGGCGGAGAGACGCCGGCCGTTTCGGCGATACCGCCCGAGCGATCGAGACACACGACCAACGTACTCACGATGGGCGGACACAGACGCCGGCCGGATAAAAACCTACAGGCGGACGTCGATCTCCCGGTCCGAATCGCCGAGCACGCTCGCGATCCCCGCGCCGAAGGCGTAGGCGATCGCCGCGCTCCCGCCCGTCAGCCGGGTCCGCAACCCCCGTCGGGGCTCGAACTCCCGGACGTCGACCTCGACGTCGAGCAGTTCGCCCAGGCGGGACTCGGCGTCCTCACGGGTGCCGAGCGCGTCGACGAGTCCGAGTTCGAGCGCCTCCTCGCCGACGTAGACGCGGGCCTCGGTCGCGCGGATCTCCTCCTTCGAGAGGTCACGTCCCTCGGCGACGCGCTCGACGAACTGGCCGTAGAAGTCGTCGATCAATCCCTGGAGGTAGGCGCGTTCGTGCTCCTCGATGTCGCGAAGCGAGACGCCGGCGTCCTTGAACTCACCCGCCGCAAAGCGCTCGTAGGAGATGCCCACCCGTTCGGCGAGGTCGGCGGCGTTGACCCGCGATCCGATCACGCCGACGCTGCCGACGAGACTGCCATCGCGGGCCAGCAGTTCGTCACAGCCGCTCGCGATCCAGTAGCCGCCGCTGCCACAGACGTCCGTCGTGTAGGCGACGGTCGGTCCCTCGAAGGCAACGATCGCTCGCCGAACGTCGTCGCTGGGGACGACCTCGCCGCCGGGCGTGTTGAGCTCGACGAGCAGTCCCTCGACGTCCGAGTCGTCGTCGGCGTCCTCGATGCGTTCGACGACCTCGTCGGTCGGGATCGCACCCTGTCCAGGGGGGAACCCCCCACCGCCGCCGCGGCTGATCGGCCCCTCGATGGCCACGTGTGCGACGTTGTACGAGGAGAAGACAGTGTCGGCGAATCCGCCCGCGATCCGCAGGCCGACCAGCGCCGTCGCGATCACGAGCAGGACGCCCAGCAGCTCGACGGCGCTGGTCGGGACCACGAGAAACAGCACGTAACCGACTGAGATGGCGAGCAGGCCACCGATCGCCGTGGTGATCATACGTCCGATCGTCGCCGCGTTCATACGAACCTCCGAGCCATACCCTCGTTTGCGCCGGAACGTGATTAAAGGTTCAGAACGGCGGAAAACGGGGATGGACGGTGGACGAGGAAAAGCCGAGAATCGAAAGGGCGTCCTAGAGCAGGCCGGTCTTCTGGAGCTTCATCAGGTCCTCGGTGTCGAGGGTCTC
>CAYVQH010000135.1:0-5210 GCA_964454105.1 uncultured Halobacteriales archaeon
CGGTGACGTCGCCCTGCATGACGACGTTGTAGCCCTCGGGGGTGACGCCCGCCTGGGCGAGCAGGTCCTGGATGTCCGAGAGGTTGACCGAGCGGCCGTTCAGGTAGTAGTAGGAGTAGTAGTTCTCCTCGGTGCGCTTGACTCGGCGGCGGACCGAGATCGTCTCGACGTCGCCGATGTCCTCGCTGCCGGCGGCGCTCACGACCTGTTCGCGCGCGAGCGTGCCGTCGGCGTTGTCGAGGACGACCTCGACGCTGGCCTCGCGGGGCCCTTCCTGTGAACCGTCGCCGTCGTGACCGGGGTTGTAGATCAGGTCGGTGAGTTTCTCTGCGCGAATCCCTCGGGCGCGGGAAAGTCCCAGCGCGAACAGAACACTGTCGATGATGTTCGACTTCCCCGAACCGTTCGGGCCGCTGACGGTCGTGAAGTCCTCGTAGAAAGGGATGCGGGTCTTACGGCCGAAGCTCTTGAAGTTCTCAAGAACGAGCTCTCGAATGTGCATGGTGGGGCGCGAACTACGCGACGATGATGTCGTCGGTCGCGTCGTCTTCGCGTTGTTCCTCCTCGCTTCTATCGGTTTCGACTCCGACCTCCTGACCTTCGACGTTCGTCTCCTCCTCGTGGTGGTCCTCGAGGGCTCGGAGTCGTTCGTTGGCCTCGACGAGTTCCTCGGTAAGTCCTCGGACGGTGGCTTCGAGCTCCTCGACCCGTGATTCGAGCTCCTTGACTCTGTTCGACATATCCCACTTACCTCGCCCGTCGGACATAAATCTGTGTCAGACATGTGTCCGATTTCCAACCGTTCGCGTCGGTACGGCTCCCGTTAGGCTTTACTCGGCCCACGCCGAAGCCGGTCCAATGACTGCTCAGGCGACCAAGGAGCGCGATCTCGCGGTCGTGATCGGGCTGGAGGTCCACGTCCAGCTCGAGACCGATACGAAGGTCTTCTGTGGCTGCTCGACCGATCTGGCCGACGCCGAGCCGAACACCCATACCTGTCCCGTCTGTCTGGGGCTTCCGGGGGCGTTGCCGGTGTTGAACGAGGCCGCCGTCGAGTCCGCGGTCAAGCTCGGGAAGGCGATCGACGCCGACATCCCCCAGCAAACCCGTTTCCACCGGAAGAACTACTACTACCCCGATCTGCCGAAGAACTTCCAGATCACGCAGTACGACGCCCCGCTCTGTGAGGACGGTGTTCTGGAGATCGGCGTCGAGGGCGAGCGTCGGGTGATCGGAATCGAGCGTGCTCACTTGGAGGAGGACCCCGGTAGCCTTCAGCACGAGGGCGGCAACATCGAGACCGCCGATCACACCCTCGTGAACTACAACCGTGCGGGGATTCCGCTGATGGAGATCGTCACCCGACCCGACTTTCGGGGTCCGAAGGAGACCCGCGCCTTCCTCGCGAAACTGGAGGAGGTCCTCGAGTACCTAGGGATCTTCGACAGCACGCGCGACGGCTCCCTGCGGGTGGACGCCAACATCTCGCTGGTGCCCGACGAGGAGGTCTCGGAGGACGGCTCGATCGACGAGGCGGCGCTCGCCGAGGCCAACCGTACGGAGGTGAAGAACATCTCGAGTCACAAGGGCGCCGAGAAGGCGCTGGCCTACGAGGTCACCCGGCAGAAGAACGCCGTGCGCCGCGGACGCGAGGTCGAACAGGAGACGCGCCACTGGGACGAGTCGAGGGGGATCACCGTCTCGATGCGCTCGAAGGAGGAGGAGAAGGACTACCGGTACTTCCCCGAGTACGACCTGCCCGTTCTCAGGGTCTCGGGCTGGAAGGAGGAGATCGCGATCCCCGAACTGCCCGATGCCCGACGCGAGCGGTTCCGCGAGGAGTACGGACTGGGCGAGGAGGCGGCCTCGAAGCTCACCTCGACCAAACAGGTCGCGGACTTCTACGAGGACCTGGCGAGCGACTTCGAGCCCGATCTGGCGGCGACGTGGGTCGCCGACGACCTCCTGGGAGAGCTCAACTACCGCGACATGCAGGTCACCGACGTCGAGGACCGGCTCGACGAGGTCCGGCGGCTCGTCGAACTGGTCTCCGAGGAGGAGATCACCGCGAAGAACGCCCGCGAGGTCGTCCTCCGGGAGATGCTCGATTCGGGGAACGATCCCGATACCGTGGTCGAATCGGAGGGGCTGGGAAAGACCGACGACGACGCGGTCGCCGCCGCCGTCGCGGCGGCGATCGAGGAGAACCCCGAGGCGGTCGCGGACGTCGAGAACGGCGACGACGGGGCGATCAACTTCCTCGTCGGACAGGTGATGGGTAAAACCGGCGGCAGTGCGGATCCCGGACAGGTCAACCGACTGTTGCGTGCGGAACTCGACGCATAGCTCCTCGGGTCGTCGACTGCGATCCGCGTGATCTCCGATTAGAACAGCGCGAGTGCGGCGTCGAAGGCGAACTGCACGCCCATCATACAGGCTTCGCCCATCGGTTCAATCATCTCGAGTTCCGTCGTGGTGACCGCTTCTTCGGTTGCCATCGGTTTCGTTCACGGAGCCGCCGTCGGTAATTGTTTCGATCCGGCGCTTTTTCGGGACCGTCACGCCGACGTCCGCCCCAGCCCCGCACCCGCGCTAGTGGGACGGTCGTTTGACGACCAGTACCGGCACGTCGACCGTCCGGAGGACGGTCGAGGCGACGCTCCCGAGGAGCTGGCGTTTGAAGTTCGACCGACCGTGCGATCCCATGACAACGAGGTCGATATCGTTCCCCGCGACGTACTCACGGATGCCGGCGGCGGCACCCTCGAACGAGGTCGTTCGTTCGACCGTGGTTCGTGTCTCCATGTCCGGATCGATTCCCGCGAGGTCGCTCGCGACGCCGTCGACGGCCTCCCGTCCCTCCGCTTCCAGACGTTCGACGAACTCCCGCTCGAGTCCGCCCGCGCTGAACATCCCGCCCGATGCCTGGATGTCCACGACGTTCAGGACGTGAACCGCCGACCCGTAGGTCCGTGCGATCGTCGCCCCGTGTCGAGTGGCCGTCCCGGCGTTCTCGCTCCCGTCCGTCGGGAGGAGAATGCGCGCGTAGTCCGGTCCGCTTTCGGCCGTCCGGTCGTCGTGTGGGACGACCAACACCGGGACGTCGCCACCGTTCAGGACCTGTTCGGTGACGCCGCCGAGCAGTCGCCTACCGAGCCCGGTCAGCCCCTGTCTCCCGACGACGACGAGGTCGGCGTTTCGCCCCTCGGCGTACTCGCAGATCCGTGACGCGGGCGTCCCCTCGGTCAGTTCGGTCGTGATGGGGTATCCGCGTTCCTCGGCGAGTTCCTCGATCTCTCCGAGGACGGTTTCGCCGCGCTCACGGAGCCGTGCCCGCTCGTCGGCCGTCTCCGTGAGACGGAGCGTTTTCCGTTCGACGACGTGGAGAACGTCGACGGTCGCATCGAACTGGCGAGCGAGTTCGAGACCGCGTCTCGCCGCGTGCGTGGCCTCGTCGCTCCCGTCGACCGCGATCACGATCTGCTCGTACATCGTCGTGATCGACGTTCGGCTTCCACGGCCTTTACCGTTTATCGGGGACCCCTCGGCAATCGCGTCGATCCGCTCGCACCTCAGTGGAGTGTACCGACCGGCTCGACGAGTCGTTCCCATCGGCCACACGTGCTGCCGGGTAAACCACTATGTTCCCTGCCGCAGAATGGCACGATGGCATGTCAGACAAGACGTCCAACGAGGAGGAACTCTCGCGCGACGAGGCTGCGGATCGCCTGCAGGAACTCGCCCGCGAGATCCGCGGGGAGGGACGAGCGGACGTGGCGGTGGGCAACAAGAACGTCGAACTCGATCCTGCGTCGGTGCTCGATTACGACGTGGCCGTCGAGGAACGCTCCCCGGTGATCGGTAGCGAGCACGAGACGATCACCGTCACCCTCGACTGGGAGATCGAGAAGACCGACTAGGCGTTCGCGTCGTTGCGCCCCGCCAGCACGACGTTGATCACGACGCCGACCAGCAGGATCAACGCGCCGAAGTAGAGCCACAACAGGAAGAGCAATCCGCCGCCGATCACGCCGAAGACGGCCGCGAGCGTCGTTATCGATGCGTAGAGCTGGAACAGCCACTCGAGAAGCGCCCAGCCCACGGCGGCGACGATCGCGCCCGGCAGCGCCTCTCGAACGGTGACGTCGGCGTTCGGGAAGACGTAGTACAGCGGGAAGAAGGCGACCAGCAACCCGCAGACGAGCAACAACGAGTCGACTACGCCGGTGTATCTGAACTCCGGTAGCAGCGTGAACGCCGCCGCCGTCGCAACCGCGGCCGCCAGCGCGAGGACGATCGCCGACAGGACGACGAGACCGTCCCGAACGCGTCGACTGATCGATATACCGGCCTCTTCTGTGTTGTACAGCTGTGTGAAGGCGGTATCGATCCCGAGGAACATCTGGAAGGCGGCCCACACCAGAACCACGAGCCCGATCACCGAACCCCCGGCCCAGTCCGATGCGTTGACGATCGCGTTCGCGAGCAGGTTCTGGCCGACCGGACTGAGATACAGCCGTGTCAACTCGAGGAGATAGTTCGCGACGGTCTCGCCCGCCAACATCGAGGCCACGATGAGGACGAGCAACAGGAACGGCAACAGCGAGACGAACGCGTAGAAGGCGAGGCTGGCGGCCAGAAACGAGAGCCGCTGTCGGTGTGCCTCCATCACGATCTCTCTGACGACTTCGTACCCCCCTCGCATCCCCTCGCCCTCGTCATCCGCCGGCAAACAACGTTCCGATCGGCTGACCTCCGTCTCGGTCCCGGTTCCGCCACCGACGCCCTCGATACGCCCCGTCGACGCGAAACGTTTAGGCCTCGTCTCGGCGTAACGTCGGCAACTCCCGCCATGGAACTGATCATCACCGAGAAGGACAACGCCGCCCGCCGGATCGCCGCCATCCTCAGCGGCGAGTCCGCGGAGGTCGAGCGCCGGAACGGCGTCAACGTCTACCGCTGGGGTGGGACGCGCTGTATCGGGCTGTCGGGTCACGTCGTCGCCGTCGACTTCCCCGCCGAATACAGCGACTGGCGGGACGTCGAGCCCGTCGAACTAATCGGCGCCGAGGTGGAAAAGACGCCCACCCAGGAGAACATCGTCCGCACCGTCCGGTTGCTCGCCCGGGACGCGAACCGCGTGACGATCGCGACCGACTACGACCGCGAGGGCGAGCTCATCGGCAAGGAGGCCTACGAGATCGTCCGCG
>CAYVQH010000136.1:0-5149 GCA_964454105.1 uncultured Halobacteriales archaeon
CCTGGGCGAAGTTCTTCACCAGCCCACAGTTCGGCCCCTCGGGGGTCTCGGAGGGACAGATCCGACCCCACTGGGTGGCGTGCAGGTCGCGCGCCTCGAAGTGGGGTTGGCTCCGCGAGAGCGGACTGCGAAGCCGCCGCAGGTGGGAGAGAACACCCATGAAGTCCGTTCGGTCTACCAGTTGGGAGACGCCCGAGCGACCGCCGACCCAGTTGCCGGTGGCAATGGGGTGTTCGAGCCGTTCGGTCAGCACGTCGGAACGGACCACGGTGTTGACCGACAGCTGGCGGTTTCGCATGTTCGCGCGTTCGAGCTGGTACTTCACGTCGCGTGCGAGCTTGTTCAGCGCCGTCCGGAAGAGGTCGGTCATCAGGTCGCCCGAGACCTTCAGGCGCTTGTTGGCGTAGTGGTCCTTGTCGTCGGGTTCGCGCCGGTCGAGCGCGAGCTCGAAGCACGCCTCGGCCATCCGGCAGAGGTAGTACGCCTTGTTGATGCGGACGTCCTCCTCGTCGACGCCCTCCTCGTGGAGGTGCGGGAGGAGGTAGCGGTCGATGACGTAGTTCGCCCGCTTCAGCTGGTAGTTCTTGCCCTGGCCGCCGGCGACGCGCTCGCCGAGCGTCTCGATCGCCTCCTGCTCGGTCTGGACGTCGGCCTCCTCCAGGTTCTCGAGCATGAACTTCACGATCTCGGGGTCGTCCGAGACCCGGTGGACGATCTCCTCGTCGGATTCGAGCCCGAGAGCTCGGACGAGGGTAACGAAGTTGATCGAACCCGAGACGCTCGGGAAGCTCACCTCCAGAAGACCGTCGCGGCCCCGTTCGCAGAGCACGAGCGCGCGATAGCCACGGCGCTGGGAGAAGGTCTTCGCGACCTGGATCTCGTCGCCGTACTTGCTGTCGTACTCCGCGAGGATCTTGTTGGGCGCGAGGTCCTCGCTGGTCATCAGAACCCGCTCGGAGCCGTTGACCAGGAAGTATCCGCCGGGGTCGGCAGGGTCCTCGCCGATGTCGATCAGCTCCTCATCGGAGAAACCGGCGATGTTACACTTATCCGAGCCGACCATGATCGGCATCCGGCCGACCTTGGTCTCGGTCGTGTCGACGACGCGCTCTTCTTCCTCCTCGCCGCCCTTGACGATCGACATCTCCATGAAGACGGGCGCGGAGTAGGTGATGTTGCGAAGGCGGGCCTCCTGGGGATAGAGGAGTTCCTCGCTCCCGTCGGCCTCCCGCACGCGGGGCGTGACGACCCGGACGTCGCCGAGTTCGACGTAGACGGGTTCCTCGCCCTCCTTGTCGCCGATATCGGTGTCAATGGTCTCCTTCTCGTCGACGACTTGCTGCATGCCGCGATTCAGGAAGTCGTTAAACGACCGGAAGTGGTGTTCGGCGAGCCGTTCCTTCGAGAAGTACTCCTCGGAGATCGTTCGGCGATGTGTGCTGTCCATTATTCGATTACCAGTCGGTAGATGACGGCTCGGTCGGTCGTTCGTGAGTTGCGAACGATCTCGACCACGTCGCCGACCTCGGCCTCGTCGGGCAACGCGGGGTCCGTCCGTTTGATCTTCGGCAGGTCTGTTCGTTTGATGTCGTACTCCGCGAGCACCTCCTGGAGTTCCTCTTCGTCCATGAGGGTGTGCTCGGGTACCAGGGTGTGGTCACTTACGTCCATGTGTTGTCGGTGTCGGTGCGCGGCTGGCTGACGAGAGAAGCGGCTGTCACGAGATACTACAGTTGGGTAATGGCGTCGGGCATTTAAGCGTTGTCAAATGCTGAGGGACGGTACGGATGCGAATCGGACACACTGGTTCGACGTTTGGAAAGCCTTAAGTCCGCAAGCCGGAAAGGGGAAATTGCGTTCGCCCGGATGGTGTAGTGGCCCATCATACGACCCTGTCACGGTCGTGACGCGGGTTCAAATCCCGCTCCGGGCGCTTCTGTTGATCTCAACCACGAACAGCCAGTCTGCTGGTCGCGAGTATGCACGGGATCGAAGAAACGCCGACAAAGGATTTGAATCAAGGAGCGAGTGAACGCTAGCGAACGAAGCGACTGAGGTTCAAATCCCGCTCCGGGCGTGCTTTCATTGCGACCGGATCCGCCAGCAGCGCAAAGCGGAAAGCAGCGAGTACAGACGAGCCGTGCGGCCATGAGTGTGGGACCGGGTTCGGGCTCGAAACGCCAGCGTCGGCCACCTTCAGCGTGTCATGACATGGGTGAGCACCATCAACAGCACCGTCGTACCCGCGACCAGCCCCCACGAGAACCCGACGGCCCCGATGAAGTCGAGCCCTCGGAGAACGGCATAACAGAACAGCGCCGAGAGGACGAGGTTCAACGCGAACAGTACGCGCGGATCGCCGCGTGATTCGACCATGCACCGGAATCCGGTCGAGCCCCTTTAGCGCTGCCGGCCGCCCTCCCAGTCGATCCACTCGTGTTCCCAGCCGCTTCGACTCCGGGCGTGGCGTTCCGCGAACTCCCGGTCCTCCCGGTGTGTTCGGTTCCGTTCGAGCGTCCCCGGCTGTTGGCCCTCCAGCAGAAGGGGCCGAAACGCGACCGGCCGGACCCGTTCGGTCACGCTCCCGTCGGGATCGAGTGCGACGAGGGTCTGTTCGCCGGCGCCCATCGGCATCGCCAGCCGGCCGTCCTCGGCGAGTTGGTCAAGCAGCGCACGGGGCGGACGGACGGCAGCCGCCTCGACGAGGATTCGGTCGAACGGGGCGTACTCCGCGAGCCCCTGGGAGCCGTCCCGACGATCGACCAGCACGCCACCGTACCCCACCTGCGAAAGGTTCCTGCGGGCGGCGTGGACCATGTTTCGGTCGATGTCGACGGCGTGGATGCTCTCCGGGCCGACGATCTCCGCGAGGACGGCGGCGGTGTAGCCGACGCCGACGCCGACCACCAGGACGGAGTCGCCCTCGTGGGCGTCGAGCGTCTCGAGGAGGCGGGCGGCGGTGCTGGGGGCGAGGACGGTCGTGCCGTCGGCCTCGGTCGCGCGGTCAGCGTAGGCCGCACGCTCGTCGGGAACGAACGCCTCGCGGGGAACGTCGCGCATGGCAAGCGCGACCCGCTCGGTGTCGAGGACGGCCTTGGCCTCGTGTTCGAGGCTGTCGACCATGTCCTCGCGCAAGACTGCGGGGTCCATGATCGATGCTGGGCGATCCAGCCCTAAGAACCGCGCGCTTGTATCGGTCGGTGGCTATCCTCGCATCGAGACGAACCGAACCGCACCGTGGGTCTCGCGGCTCTCGATCCCGTCGTCGCCGACCCGGGCACGCACGAGCCGCTGGGAGCCGGTGCCGACCGGGGCGAGGATCGTTCCGTCCGGCCGCACCTGCTCGATGGCGGCGGTCGGGATCTCGGGGACCGCACAGGTGAAGTAGGCGGCGTCGTACGGAGCGTTCTCGGGCCAGCCCTCGCGACCGTCACCCCGTCTAACGTCGATCGCTCCGTAGCCGATCCGCTCGAGGGTTTCGCGTGCCCGTTCTGCGAGCTCCTCGCCGTACTCGACGCTGTAGAGGTTCTCCGGTCCAACGAGCTCGGCGGTGATCGCGGCGTGATAGCCACAGCCGGTGCCGATCTCCAGCACCCGATCGCCCTCCTCGACCCCGAGCAGGTCGGTCATGATCGCGACCATGTGCGGGGCGCTGATCGTCTGATCGTCACCGATCGGCAGCGGGCGGTCCGCATACGCGTCGTTTCGGCGGGACTCGGGGACGAACTCGTGGCGCGGCACCGCCTTCATCGCCGCCACGGTCGTCTCCGAGAGGTCCTCGCGGCGGTCGAGGCGATCGACGAGCGTCTCGCGGGCCTCGTCGTGGCTCATTTCACCAGACGGACCACGCGGTCGGCGAGTCGTCCTCGCCGTAGAGGCGTTTGACGTCCTTTGCCGGCACCGAGTCGCCTTCGAAATCGTACTTCTCGCGCTCGTAACCCGTCGCGTCGCGCTTGACGTGGATCCCCGTGATCACGAACTCCTCGTCGGCCATCTCCTCGCGCTCGCCGACGCTGAACTCGTGGTCGCCGGGTACCCGGAGCTTGACGCTCCGGCTCTCCTCGCGTTTCTCGTTGGGGTGGAGCGTGAGGTTGACCGCGACGTTGTCGACCGCTCGGGTCCACAGCGTCTCGATCTCCGAACCGTGGGCGCTCTCGGCGCGCCGTTCCTCGCCGATCTCGATGCTCGTGATCCGCACAAGCATGATCGCCTCCTCGGCGTCGAGGACGAACTCCTCGCCGACGGCGAGTGCCTCGCGTTCGGGTACGTCCGCGGTCGCCGAGAACGACTCGCCGTCCTGGGAGACGATCACGTCGATTTCCGCTTCGCTTTCCTCCTCGATGCTCGTCTTGTGGGTGTGGCTACACGCCGTACACCGGACCGTCGCCTGTCCGCCGGGTTTCAGCACCTCGTGGACCGTCTCCTCGCTCGGCGAACACGAGGGACAGACCAGCGCCACCTGGCTCGCTGTATCGCTCATTGGAGGGGATAGTGTATCGTGCTATAAAAGTCGTCTGTGGTCAGGGTCGTGGTAACTCCACTTCCGTGCCATCCGCGTAGACGGTCGGCTCCCGGAGGATCCCGTCGGAGTGGATCGGCGCGTCGGTGTCGCCGCCGATGCCCGCGTCGTCGCCGATCGCGACGTGGACCGTTCCCGCGGCCTTCTCGTCCAGCAGGACCGACCCGACCAGTTCCGTGACCGCAAGGTTCGTCCCGATGCCCAGTTCGGCGAGATTGTAGGCGTCGCGCCCGACCTCGTCGGCGGCGTCCTCCAGTTCTGCCGCCACATCGGGATCGCTCACCGAAACGACGTACCCGTCCTCGACCTCGATCTCGATCGACTCAGCGAGGAGGCCGTGTGGATGCATCGTCCCGTCGACGACGTAGGTCCCACTGGCGTCCTCGGGGCTGACGAACACCTCGCCGGCAGGGAGGTTCGAGAAGTCGCCCGGCTCGTGGACGATGCCCGTGTCCGAGAGCCACTCGCGCTCGCCCGGCCCGAACGTGATGTCGGTTCCCTGTGGGGAGGTCACGCGGATCTCCTCGGCACCCGCGACCCGTTCGAGCATCCGGTCACACTCCTCGCGGATGCGTTCGTAGTCGGCGTCGAGTCCGGTGGTGAAGACCTCCTCGGTGATCCCCGGCAGGG
>CAYVQH010000137.1:0-5138 GCA_964454105.1 uncultured Halobacteriales archaeon
AGGGCGCGTCCTCGGACGAGTCGCCGTCGCCGCCATCACCGTCGCTCGTACCGTCCCCGTCGTCGCTGGTTCCGCCGTCGCTCGCGTCGCCCCCGCCGTCCGACGATCCGGCGTCGGCGCCGCCGGCGCTGCCGTTGCCGCTGGCGCTGTCGTTGTCAGCGAGGCCGGGCGGCGAGGAGTCGTCCGGGCTGTCGGTCCCGAACGCTCCCAGATCGAGCGCCGGGAGGCCCACCGTCGCGACGAGCCCGACCACGAACAGGGCGATTCCGGCGACCAACAGCACCTGCTGTGGTCGTCTCCAGTCGTTGCTCTCCTCGGTGTCGGTTTCCGTCCGCGATCTCGGCGGCCCGGGGGACTGAGAGCGGCTCACGTCGCCTGCGCTTACGCGTCGATCCGCAAAGACCTGTGCTTCTCTCGTATATCGTATGTGTTCTAACTCACACGATCCGCTCGGCTGCCTCCCGATACAGCCGGTAACAGCGATCCAGCGTCACGAGCGAGACGCTTTCCTCGCTCGTGTGAGCTTCGCCCGGCTCGGCGGCCCCACAGACCACGCAGGCGACTCCCGCGTCGGCGAGCCAGCCCGCGTCGGTGGCGTGGGGCTTCGCGACGAGTTCGGGCGAGCCCTCCTGTGTCCCCCGTGCGGCGTCGAGCACCCTCTCGGCGAACCCCTCGTCCGAACAGCGCATCGGCGGGAGGTCCTGATCGACCGCCCACTCCACCCCCTCGAGTTCGGTCACCCGTTCGAGGGGTGCACGCTCGCCGGGGACAGTGCGCTCGTCGACCGTCACCGTACACCGATCCGGGATCACGTTCATCGCCGACCCGCCCTCGATCCCGGTGACCGCGATCGACCCCGAGAGGCGGTTTCCGAGCGCCTCGGTCTCGGGGACCTCGAATCCCCGTACCAACTCGACCGCGTCGAAGGCTCGGTAGATCGCGTTCTCACCGTCCTCGGGCTCGCTCGCGTGGCTCGCCGTTCCGCGTGCGGTGATGGTGCTGCCGCGTCGACCCTTGTGGGCCACCGCCACGTCGGTGACGCCCCGGCTCGAATAGCCCGTCGAGCCCTCGCCGACGATGGCGTAGTCGGGCGCAAAGCCGTTATCGATGGCGTACCGTGCGCCCACCCCGCCGGACTCCTCGCCGACGAAGCTCGCGAACACGAGCTCACCCTCGGGATCCGCGTCTCGCGGCTGCATGCCGCTCGACTGATCCGTTGTGTGTCGCGCAACCCGATCGCCGGACTCCGTCCGGCTGCTCGAGGTGCCACGCACCTCGCCGTCCCGGAACGCACACATCGCCGCGGCGAGCGCGCCCTTCATGTCGGCGGTCCCGCGGCCGTACAGCCGCCCGTCACGCTCCTCCACCCTGTACTCGCCGTCCGCGACCTGCTCGTCGGCCGGCGGCACCACGTCGTGATGGCCCACGAGCGCCAGCGACGGGCCCGTTCCGTCGCCTTTCCGTGCGAAGACGTTCCCCTTCCCGTCACGGGTCACCTCGCCGTCAGTCTCCCCGCGCAGCCACGCCTCGATGGCGTCGCCCGCGGCGGTTTCGTCGTCGTGGCTCGGGATCGAAACCAGATCCCGCGTGAGGTCGCGAACGTCGCTCGTCATGGGCGGATCGAGGGGACCCGCCCCCTTAGAATCACTCCTCGGTCAGTTCGTCTGCGTTCTTGCGATACGCCCGGATGTGGTCGCGCGCCCGTCGGAGGTGTTCGCGGATCTCGTCCTCGTTGTCGCCGGATTCCGTTCGGCTGTTCGAGGTGCGTGGCACCTCGCTGTCTTCCTGGAGGTGCACGAGCGCGTCGTGGATCGAGTCCAGGCGATCGGGTTCGGGCTCGCTGCTCTCCTCCTCGAGCCGGTCGAGCGCCCCTGGGTGAGGCCGTTCAAGGACTCGTTGAGGTCGCCGGCGTCCTCTCGCGGGCGTGCTGGAGCGTCGTCCGGATCCGGTCGAGACCGGGATCGCTCATGCGTAATGGCTCCCGAGGTGCTCGACGATCGCGTCGCTCCCGTAGATCGCTTCCTCCCGATCGGTGTCGACGAGGAACGGGATCTGGTCCTCGCCGCCGATCGCCTCCATCGCTCCCTTCGTCGTCTCGTTTTTCACCTCGCCTTCCGCCAGACGCGGGTTGTGTGCGACATAGGAGAGCCCCAGTTCGCTCAGCTTCTCGCGGACGTTCTGTGAGTTCGGGCAGTCTTCGGCCTGGTAGAGTTCGAGCATCGCCGTTCCTTCGCCGCCCGTCCCCGTGAGCGTGGTGCCGTCTCCTGCGTGGCGGTACCAAACGCTATCCCGATGGGGCCCCCTCTCCGGGGTATGAACGACGACGAAGGGGGCGAGGGGAAAGGCGTGACCGTCGAGGCCACCGACTGGGATGCGGTTACGGCCGAGCTCCAGCGTTTCTGCGAGTCGGGGACCTACCACACCGACAGCGACGTGGCGAGCTGTACGGTCTGCGACGCGACGTTCGAGGTCTACTCGAACGGCCGAATCGGGGGCGCGATGCCGCTGCACGAGCTCGACGGCGAGGCCGAGACCCTCACGTTCGACCACCGCGAGGGAACGATCACCGCCGAGGGCGAGGGGGTGAGCTACACGTTCCGGCGGCCCTGAACGAGCCATTGGTTCAACTTCGCCGCCAGTAGGCAGGCGGTCGTGATCGGGAGCGCGACGAACAACCCGAGGAACGCTCCGTACAGCACGGACTCGCCGCCCGCCACCTCAACGGCCGCGATGACCGTCGTGATTCCGAGGAGGACGCCGGCCCAGAGGCGCTGGTGTGTCGCGACGTGGTCGGTCCGATCGCCGAAGAACACCTGATTAGCTTTGGCCGCGAGAAGCCCGAACAGGGTCACCGCAGCCCCGACGAGTGGCGCGTAAACGAGCGTTTCGAGTCTGGGGTCCGTCACGGCGATCGACAGGGCGACCGCCGCCGTCACGAGCAGCAACACCCCGACCCAGATTCGCGGGCGCTCGGCGACGTGGGTCGGGCGAATCGTCGACACACCCCTGTTCTCGGTATTGTGATATATGCCCATTCCGGCCACCCGATCGATGAAATACCCTTATCAACGGGCCGGCCATACGGGGAGGCATGAAGATTCTCCCGGACACCAGCGTCGTCATCGACGGGCGCGTCTCCGCGCGGGTCCGCGACGGCGAGTTCGCCGGTGCGACCGTGCTCGTGCCGGAAGCCGTCGTCGGCGAACTCGAACACCAGGCAAACGAGGGCATCGACAGCGGGTGGAGTGGCCTCGAAGAGCTCAAAACGCTCGCCGAACTCGCCGACGCCGGCGAGATCGAACTGGAGTACGTCGGCCGCCGACCGGACGCGATCGAGAAGGGCCAGGCCGCCGAGGGCGAGATCGACGCCCTGATCCGTGATCTGGCCGCCGACCACGAGGCCACCTTCGTCACCAGCGATATCGTCCAGAGCGAGGTCGCAGAGGCCAAGGGGCTCGACGTCGAGTACATCTCCCCCGAAGTCGAGGAGGTCGGCACCCTCGCGGTCGAGGACTTTTTCGACGAGACGACGATGAGCGTCCACCTCAAGGCCGGCGTTCTGCCGATGGCCAAACGCGGCGACGTCGGCGAGATGCGCTTCGAACGTGTTCGCGAGGACGTTCAAACGGAAGAGGAACTCGAGGAGATCGCCCGCGAGATCGTAAACGGCGCGAAACAGTCCTCCGAGGGCTTCATCGAGCTCTCGGAGCCGGGCATGAAGATCGTCCAGTTCCGCGACTACCGGATCGCCATCGCCCGCCCGCCCTTCTCGGACGGGATCGAGATCACGGCGGTTCGCCCGCTCGTCAAGACCGACCTCGACGACTACGACTCGGCCGACGAACTGCGCGAGCGCATGCTCGAACGCCAGCGCGGCATCCTGATCTCCGGCTCACCCGGTGCGGGGAAATCGACCTTCGCGCAGGCGGTCGCCGAGTTCCTCAACGACTCGGGCTACTCGGTGAAGACGATGGAGAAACCCCGCGACCTGCAGGTCGGCCCCGAGATCACCCAGTACACCGAACTCGGCGGCGAGATGGCCAAGACCGCCGACTCGCTGCTGATGGTCCGGCCCGACTACACCATCTACGACGAGGTCAGGAAGACCGACGACTTCGAGGTCTTCGCGGACATGCGTCTCGCCGGTGTGGGCATGATCGGGGTCGTCCACGCGACCCGCGCGATCGACGCCCTCCAGCGATTAGTGGGTAGGGTCGAACTGGGGATGATCCCCCAGGTCGTCGATACGGTGGTCTACATCGAGGCCGGGGAGGTCCACACGGTCTACGACGTGACCACTGAGGTGAAGGTGCCTGCCGGACTCACCGAGGAGGACCTCGCACGACCCGTCATCGTCATCGAGGACTTCGAGACGGGCGAGCCGGCCTACGAGATCTACACGTTCAACCGCCAGGTCGTCACCGTCCCGCTCGACGGACAGGAGGAAAACGAGGGCGGCGTCGACCGGATCGCCCGCCAGGAGATCGAACGCGAGATCCGCTCGATCGCCCGCGGATACGTCGACGTCGAACTCCGGGGGCCGAACGAGGCGGTCGTCTACGTCGAGGAGGACGACATCTCCTCGGTGATCGGCAAGGGCGGCGGCCGGATCACCGACGTCGAGAACAGGCTGGGGATCGACATCGACGTCCGCACCCACGACGAGAACCCGAACTACGGCGCGGGCGGAGGCGGCGGGGGCGGCGGTAGCTCCCAGCAGAAACGCGGCGAGGTGGTCGTCCCGGAGATCACCTCGAGACACGTCCGCATCGAGACCGACCAGGCCGCGGCGGGCCAGACCGTCGAGGTACAGGCCGGCGGCGAGTACCTCTTCACGGCGACCGTCGGCCGCGGCGGCGACATCCAGGTCTCGCGGGGCAGCGCGATCGCGGACGAGCTAGAACGGGCGATCGACAGGAGTCAACAGATAACGGTTATCGCCGAGTGAGGGCAGCAACGGTGGTTTTTGGAGGAGGTTTTGCGCGATGGTGAGCGAAGCGAACCCGAGCGGAAAAGGTCCGTGTGCGACATCCAGGTCTCGAGGGGAAGCGCGATCGCGGACGAACTGGAACGGGCGATCGACCGGAGTCAGCAGATAACGGTCGTCACCGAGTAGTCACTCCGCACAGCAGGCTTCG
>CAYVQH010000138.1:0-5124 GCA_964454105.1 uncultured Halobacteriales archaeon
GCGACCTCTCGGCGGAGGCCCACGGGTTCGTCGAGAACTCCTACCGGGCGGGGCTTACCCCCCGGGAGTTCTTCTTCCACGCGATGGGCGGACGCGAGGGGCTGGTCGACACCGCCGTGCGGACCTCGAAGTCGGGCTACCTCCAGCGCCGGCTGATCAACGCCCTCTCCGAGCTGGAGACGCAGTACGACGGTACCGTACGCGATACGAGCGACAACATCGTCCAGTTCGAGTTCGGCGAGGACGGCACCTCGCCCGTCCGGGTGTCCTCCTCGGAGGACGTCAACATCGACATCGAAGGGATCGCAGACCGCGTGCTCGACGAGGAGTTCGACTCGCCGGAGGACAAACGGACGTTCCTCGGTCGGCGTGAGCCGTCGACGAACCTCTCGGAACACGCGGACGCCCGGCGTATGGACGCGCCGGTCGAGGAGGTGAGTTCGGATGACTGAGTACGACGTCACCGACGACGTTGAGGCGGTCGTCGAGGACACGGACCTGCCGCGCCGGCTCAAAGAGCGCGTCTACGAGACGATCGAGACGCGCGATGCGACCACCGAACAGGCCGACGAGATCGCACGCGCGGTCGAGAGCCGGTATCTCGACACCCGCGTCGATCCGCTGGATCCCGTCGGCACCGTGAGTGCCCAGTCGATCGGGGAGCCCGGGACGCAGATGACGATGAACACGTTCCACTACGCGGGCGTCGCGGAGATCGACGTCACGCAGGGGCTGCCCCGTCTGATCGAACTGGTCGACGCGCGTAAGACGCCGGACACGCCGATGATGACGGTGTATCTCGACGGCGAGTACGCGACCGACCGCGAGAAGGCCCACGAGGTGGTCTGGAACATCGAGGCGACGCGGATCCTGGCGCTTGGCGACGTCTCGACGAACGTCGCGGACATGAACGTCCAGATCGACCTGAACGAGGACACCCTCGAGGAACGGATGCTCACCCCCGAGGAGGTCGCCGAAACCATCGAGGACTCGTTGGGCGTGTCGACGGTCCAACAGGGAGCGGCGATCCAGTTCGGTCCCGAACAGCCGAGCTACCGCGACCTCCTTCAACTGGTCGAGGAGCTGCGCGAGATCGTGTTCAAGGGGATCGAGGAGGTCTCCCGTGTCGTCGTTCGCAAGGAGGAAACCGACGAGGGCGAGGAGTTCGTCCTCTACACCGAGGGATCGGAGTTCGGCGACGCGCTGGCGATCGAGGGGGTCGACGCCTCACGGACGACCTGCAACAACATCCACGAGGTCTACCGCAACCTCGGCGTCGAGGCCGCCCGCGAGGCGATCATCAACGAGACGATGGACACGCTGCGCGAACAGGGCCTCGACGACGTGAACGTCCGACATCTGATGCTCGTTTCGGACATCATGACCACGCGTGGAACGATCGAGTCGATCGGTCGCCACGGGATCGCGGGCAGCAAGGACAGCGTGCTCGCACGCGCCGCCTACGAGGTGACGGTCAACCACCTGTTGGACGCGGCGATCCATGGCGAGGTCGACGATCTCAACGGCGTCATCGAGAACGTCATCGTCGGCAAGCCGATCAAGCTCGGTACCGGCGACGTCGACCTCCGGATGGGCTCTCTGGTCTCGCAGTCGACGTCCACGTCGACCTCGGACTGATGGCCCGGACCCTCTCGGACGACGCACGGCGCTACATCGCGCGCTTCGAGGAGGAGACCGACGCGACCGCGACCGACTGCGTGATCGGCGACGACCGGCTGGTCTTCGTCGTCGGCGTCGGCGAGATGGGACAGGCGATCGGTCCTGATGGACGGACCGTCCACCGGCTCGAGGACCGGTTCGGCAAGGAAGTTGACCTCGTCGAGGCCGCAGACACCCCCGAGGAGTTCGTCGCGAACGCATTGGCGCCGGCGGCGGTGTATCACGTCACGATCAGCGAGAACGAGACGCTCGTCGCCTACGTGGAGGTCGCGGAGGACGATCGCGGGGTCGCGATCGGCTCCGAGGGGAAGAACATCGAGGCCGCACGGCTCCTCGCCAAGCGCCATTTCGACCTCGATGACGTGCAGTTGACCTGACGCCCCATCGGCGATTCGCCGTTCTTGCCGTTCTCACCGTTTCGTCGTCCCAGAGTCTCCCCCTTCTCCTAGAGCCGACCCGATGGGACCTCGAACCTGGCGGTATCGCCGCGGTCGACGTACTCGACCCGCTCGTCGAGTCCCGCCTCGCGTACCGCTTCCTGGAACTCCTCGAGCGACGATTCGAACACGTCGTAGTCGTCGTAATGGATCGGGATCGACGTCTCCGCGTCGAACAGCTCGACGGCCTCGATACCCTGGTCGGCGTCCATCGTCAACAGCAGGCCGAGCACCTTCGTCCCGCCCAGATGGAGGAGGGCGATGTCGATGTCGGAGTATCGCTCGGGGATCTCCTCTAGGACGCCGTGCATGACGGTGTCGCCGGTGATGTAGAGCCGAAGGGCGGTCGTTTCCTCCGTCGGCTTGAACTCCAACATGCTCCCCATCACGGGCGGCAGCCCCTTCGAGACCACGGGCGGCCCGTGTCTGCCGGGCGTCGACGTGACGTCGAGCCGGACGTCTCCCTTGCGGACGACCATCGTCTCCCAGGTGTCCAGCGCGTGCGTCTCGCGAAACCCCTTTTCCGAGAGATCGTCCGCCGCGTGCCGGGTGGTGATGATCGGGAGGTCCGCATCCAGCCTCTCCTCCGCGACCCGATCGAAGTGGTCCCCGTGCATGTGTGAGAGGAGCACGAAGTCGATCGGCGGAAGTTCGTCGATGTCGATCGCCGGGTCGGTCCGACGTTGTGCTCGGATTCCATATCCGAGATGGACGTGATCGCCGCTGTGGAGGAAGTTCGGGTCGGTCAGAATGGTGAACCCTGCGTACCGGATGATCACCGTCGCCGTCCCGACGAAGGAGATCGAGCCGTTCTCGATCTCGGGCGCCCCGCCGTCCCTCTCGGGAAGTTCCAGTTCGTCTCCCATCGTTACCGTGTTCGACTCGTCTGCCCTTCAAACCATGATACGGTCGCCGGGTCGGCGTCGGGGACGGCTGTCCTCCTCACTGGAGGACGTCGGTAGGAACGAGATCCGCTTCCGTAGGGTGTGAATCGGGCGGTCAGTCCTGCGTGTCCGCCTCGATTCTGCTGGCTCGCGAGTCGGTGACGTTGCGCCCCTCGGCCCAATCGACGAACCGGCGGGCGATGTAGACGCTCGCGAACGCGAGGACGACCCCGGCGACGACGTCGACAAGCCAGTGGATGCCCAGATACATCGTCGAGATGACGATGCTCACGCCGAAGAGCCCACAGACCCACAGCCAGCGCGGGTAGTGACCGCGCGTCCGCCAGGCCAGCAGCATGACGGTGATCGCCATTGAGGCGTGTAGCGAGGGGAAGACGTTCGAACTCGTGTTGATCGCCGCCGTGAGCGTCATGATATCGGGAAACCGCTCGAACATGGGCTGGGCGACGACGCCCGGGATCGCCCTGCGCGGTCCGTACGCGATGAACAGCGTATAGAAGACGGTCCCGGTGCTGTAGTTGATGATGTAGGCGACCAGCAGCTCCTTGAGGTACCGCTGGGTCGGCAACAGCAGGTACGCGATGATCGGGAAGATCAGCATGAACGCGAAGCCGAACACGTAGACGAACGAGAAGTACCAGACGGCTTCGGCGGGGAACAGCGCCTGGAGCTGGCCGACGAACCCGCCCTCGATCGCCCGGAGCGTGTTGGTGATGTTGATGCCGATCACCTGGGCGATCGGCTCGCTCACCTCGTGTGCGAGCTTGTTCAATAGGTAGATGATGCCGAGCCCGACGAGGTATGGTCCCGATTCGCGGAGCTGGTATCGCAGTTCGCTGCGTGCCTCGCTGATCGAATCCAGTCCGATGACGATGACGCTCGTCGCCATCGTCATCGCGAGCACTCCGCCCACGACGATCAGCAGGATGGTGATCAGGTCCATGACGTTCTCCTCTCGGTCGTCGCCGCATGCGCGTTCCCCCTCGAACGTCCGATATATCGGGGGTTTGTCCGTTCTCCGGGCGAATGGGGCGTCCGGTGATACCCCATTCGCACGATTGTACTACCCATCACAGCCCTCCACTACAATACCAAGAGGTAAATACTCCTCTGTTACTAGCGAAGACTCGTTACCAATACCCAATCAATGTATCGACCGTGATGGAAGGCCACTCGAACGGCCGGTTCGACCGCCTGACGCGATATCGACGGGCGAAAAGGCGAGTCTTAAGTGGCTCGATGGGATAGAAACCGGTACTATGGGAAACGGCAAGTACGCGGCACGCAAACTGAAGCGTGACCGCCAGAATCACCGGTGGTCGGACTCCGAGTACGCCCGCCGGGAGCGCGGTCTGAAGAAGAAATCCGACCCCCTCGAGGGCGCCCCACAGGGCCGGGGTATCGTCCTCGAGAAGGTCGGCATCGAGGCGAAACAGCCCAACTCCGCGATCCGCAAATGCGTTCGTGTCCAGCTGATCAAGAACGGGAAACAGGTCACCGCGTTCTGTCCCGGTGACGGTGCGATCAGCTTCATCGACGAGCACGACGAGGTCACGATCGCGGGGATCGGCGGCGCGAAGGGTCGGGCGATGGGCGACCTCTCGGGCGTGAACTACAAGGTGGACAAGGTCAACGGCGTGAGCCTGATCGAACTCGTCCGCGGGAACGCGGAGAAACCGGTGCGATAATGTCCGAGAGCGAACAACCCGAGCCGGACCGACCCGCCGGCTCCGACGACCTCGACACCGACGCGTTGCTCTTCGGCCGCTGGGAGACCACGGAGATCGAGTACGCCGACCCGAGTACCAAACGCTACATCACGGTCACGCCAATCGCTCACACGATGGGCCGTCACGCCGGCAAACAGTTCCAGAAAAGCGAGGTCAGCATCGTCGAGCGGCTGATCAACCGCCTGATGCAGACCGAGGAGAACACCGGCAAGAAACAGCAGGCGCTCGGCATCGTCCGTGACGCCTTCGAGACCGTCCACGAGCGCACCGAGGAGAACCCCGTACAGGTGCTCGTTCACGCCGTCGAGAACGCCGGCCCCCGCGAGGAGACCGTCCGCCTGAAGTACGGCGGGATCTCCGTCCCGAAGGCCG
>CAYVQH010000139.1:0-5118 GCA_964454105.1 uncultured Halobacteriales archaeon
CCGGGCGTCTACTACGAGGCGGAGTTCGACGCCGTCACGTTCGATCCGGAGATGCAGGAGGTGATCGACGGAACGGTCGTGGAGGTCGTCGAGTTCGGCGCGTTCGTCGGGATCGGCCCGGTCGACGGGCTGTTGCACGTCTCGCAGATCTCCGACGAGTATCTCTCCTACGACGCCGAGAACCAGCAGCTCGCCTCGACGGAGTCGAACCGCACCCTGGGCGTCGACGACGCCGTCCGCGCCCGGATCGTCACCAAGAGCATCGACGAGCGAAACCCCCGGGACTCGAAGATCGGACTGACCGCGAAACAGCCCGGCCTCGGAAAGCACGGTTGGCTCACCGAGGAACACGAGGGACGCCAGCAAGCGGCGGGTGACGACTAGATGGCGCGCAACCGGAAGGTCTGTCGGGACTGTCATCGCGTCGCCGATCCCGACACCAACGCCTGTCCCTCCTGTGGATCGACCTCCTTCACCGACGACTGGGCTGGATACGTCGTGATCGCCCACCCCGAGGAGAGCGAGATCGCAAGCGAGATGCAGGTCACCGAGCCGGGCGAGTACGCGCTCAAAGTACGCTGATGGTCGACCCCGAGGTCGTCCTCTCGCTGCCCGCATCGCTCCGCGGGGCGTTCAAGGAGCCGATGGGACCGATCGAAACCGACGCCGAGGTCCTCGCGGGCGACGTCACGGGCCCCCTGGTCGCCGTCGGCGACGTCGTTTCTTACCACTTCGAGCGCATCGGCCACACCCCCGACGTGGCCGTGGTCGACGGGCTGACCGAGCGCGACGCCGTCGATCCCGAGGTCGCCGACGTCCTGGGAGCGAGCGGCGCCCGTCGAGTCGAAGCGGTGAACCCCGCCGCCGCACTCTCGGAGTCGATGCTCCGGGCGCTGCGGGAGGCGGTCGAGAGCGAGGAACCGGTCGCCATCGACGTCGACGGCGAGGAGGATCTGGTGGCCTTGCCCGCGATCGTCCTCGCCCCCGAGGGCGCGAGCGTCGTCTACGGCCAGCCCGGCGAGGGGATGGTCCACGTCCGGGTCGACGAGGAGGTTCGCGAGCGGGCGCGTGACCTGCTCGAGCGGATGGACGGCGACCACGAACGGGCGTGGGAGCTACTCGAGGGATAACGCCCGTCGTGTGTGTGCGGTTGCGCGGGCGGTTCGGACCCACGCCGGCGTCGGCGCGAACGACGAGCGGGAGGTGATCGTACCCAGTGACCGCAGGGAACCAGCGACGTTCGGACGGGGAGGAGAGCAACGACGGAGAGCCGACGGGCCGTCCCGTCACGTTCGGCCGCCGCGGGGTTCGTGCGGGCTTTCTCACGACGCTCCCGGTCGCCGTCGGGGTCGGCGGCTACGGGATCGCCTTCGGCGTGCTTGCCGACGGGGCCGGACTGAGCGCCGCGGAGGCGGCGCTGATGAGCGCGACCGTCGTCGCGGGGGCGTCCCAGATCGTCGCCGTCGAGCTCTGGGCCGACCCGATTCCGATCGCGACGGTCCTGCTCGCGACGTTCGCGATCAACCTCAGGTACTCGCTGATGGGGGCGGCGCTACAGCCGTGGTTTCGAGAACTCTCCGCGAGGCAGGCCTACGGGAGCCTCTTTCTCATGGCCGACGAGAACTGGGCGCTGACGATGCGCGATCTGGGATCGGGCAGCGGACGGGGCGCGTTCCTGCTGGGAAGCGGGATCGCCGTCTGGACGTTCTGGGTCGGCTCGACGATACTGGGAGTGGTCGCGGGCGGGGCGATCGGCGACCCCGCCACCTACGGCATCGACTTCATCCTCACGGCGGTCTTCATGGCGCTCGCTGCAGAACTCTGGGATGGGGATCGTTCGTTCGTCCCGTGGCTCGTCGCGCTCGCGAGCGCGCTGGTCGCCGCCGAATTCCTCCCTGGCCAGTGGTACATCCTCGTCGGGGGCGCGGTCGCGGGAGCTGTCGAGGTGGTCCGCTACGATGGTTGAGGTCCTCTCGCTCGACCCGCTCGTCGTGGGGGTGATACTCATGATGGCCGCCGTGACGTTCCTCACGAAGGTCGGCGGACTGTGGGTGTTGAGCCACTTCGAGGTGAGCGAACGACTCGAAGCCGGGATCTCCGTCCTCCCCGGCGCAATCGTGATCGCGATACTGGGCCCGGAACTCGCCGAGGGCGGTCCCGCCGAATGGGCCGCGGCGGGGCTTACCCTGCTGGTGATGTGGCGCACGGGGAACATCCTGCTCGCGCTGATCGCCGGGGTCGTCGGCGTGGTCGCGTTCAGGACGATCGCGTGAGAGTCGCCGAAACGGGACGGGTCAGATCTCGTTGAGCTTTCTGAGCAACTGCCCTTCGTACTCCTCGTCGCTCTCCATGCCCTTCATCTCGAGGACGTTTCGCTCCAGTTTGTCGAGCGCGACGTGGAACGCGGCGCCGGCGCCGTAGCCCTCGCCGCTGCCGGCGACCTGTCCCCGGTTGGTCCGCAGGCGGATCTGGCAGTGGACCAGCGGCGTCCCGCGGAGCTTCTCCTTGTGCTCCTGGAAGCGCACGTGGGCGTGGTGGACCTGCATCCGGCGGTACTTGTCGGTGACGCCGGTGATGTCCGCGCGGACGTCCTCCCGCGAGATCGTATCAAGCAGGTCGATGTTCGTGATCTGGACGTCCATGTGCTCGTCCTCGGTGAAGGTGAGCGCCCGCAGCACGTCGGTTTTGGTGAGGACGCCGACGACCTGCCGATCGTTCCCGGCGGCGGTGATCATCAAGCCGTTGTAGTCGTTCTCGAGCATCCGCCCGACGGCGGCGCTGACCGCCTCCCCGCGGTCGGCGGTCTCGACGGGGCTGTTCATCACGTCGTAGACCGGAATGTCGAGGATGCGTTCGAGTTCGCCACCCCGATCGCCCACGGTCGCCTTGTCCATGTCGCGGATGATCACGTCGCGCAGGTCGTGGGTGGTGACGATTCCCTCCAGTTGGCCGTCGTCCGCGAGGACGGGGAGCCGGGAGATGCCGTGTTCGCGAAGCAGGTTGATCGCCCGGCCGACGGTGGTGTCGCGGTTGATCGAGACGACGTCCTCGGTGTAGATCTGTTCGACAGTGATCGCATCGAGGTTCTCGAGGACGCTCTCGAGGATCGCGTCGGCGGCGACGATCCCCCACAGCTCCTCGCCGCGGAAGACGGGCGCGACCATCGTCCCGCCCTCGACGAGCATCCGTGCGACCTCGCGAACGTCCTCGTCGTGATCGATCACCGGTGCCGAGCGCATGAGCGCCGAAGCCTTCGTGTTGTCCTCGACGTGTGACTGGAGGATCTGGCGTTCGGTCACGATGCCAGCGTACTCGCCGTCGTCGGTGATAACGATCGCTTTGGGGTTCGTCTCCTCGAAGGCGGCCCGTATCTTCCCGAAGCGCTCGTCGACGTCGGCTTCGGTGTAGTCGGTAGTCGCGATATCAACAATATCCATCGTCCCCCGAAAGTAAGTCCCCCACCGTAATCAACGTTAGTCATTCCCACGGCGCCATCGTTTAGCCGTTTCCGACCGTCGGTCGAGCCGTGCAACCCGACATCACGGCCTTCGGCCGCTATACGTACCTCGTCACGATCGCCTTCTGGGGATCGGTCGCCGGCACGCTGCTGTACCGGGCGGGCGCGCTCAAGCGCGCCGCGAAGACGGTGGTTGTGCTGTACCCGATCGGCTACGTCTGGGACTGGTACACGCTCGAGGTCGGCGTCTTCGACATCATCGAGCGGACGGGAATCGACGTCGCGGGCATTCCCCTCGAGGAACACTGCTTTCTGGTCGTGGTCCCCTCCCTGGTGATCGGGATCCACGAGACGATCCACGACGTCGTCTTCGAGTGAATCACTCCAGGCGCGCGTCGCAGTCGTAACACGAGCGCATCCCCGCGGCGTTGATCGTCCCGCAGGTGGGACACCGCACCGCGCCTGCGGGCGTTCCGGTCACCTCCTCGACGAACCCCGCAAGCGAGTGCGAGCGCTCGACGTCGCGGAGTTGTTCCTCGGTCATGAGCCGGTAGACCAGATCGTCGTCGCGCAGCCGTTCGAGCAGGCGTACGAGACCGAGGAACATGGCCGTCGGGACGACGACGACGAACGCCGCGACGGCGAGCCGAAAGAGCAGTTCGAGCCCGGCGATCTGCATGGAGACCCCTGGGGATCCAACGAGTAAGCCCTGTCGCCGCTTCGAGTCCCTACTCGGGGGATCCGGCGGCGAATCCGCCCTTGCCGTCAAATCCGGGCTCGTCGGGCTTCTCGACGATCCGCAGGTCCTCGCGCTCGCGGGCGGCCTCGACGAGCGACTCGGAGGCATAACAGCGCTCCAGGCGCATCGTGTCGGTCACCCGCAGGACGCGGGCCTCGGGGCCGGAAACGGGTCCGATCGTCCCGAGCGCGGCCGTGAGTCCGGCCCTGTCGGTCTCGACGACCGGCGGCAGACGCACCCCGCGAACCGTGCTCGCGGTGATGGCGTTGATCAGCGTCTTCGACGGTTCGAGGTCCTCGAAGAGATCGCGATGGACGAAGTCGGCCGCGCCCATCCCCATCGCGTTGCCCTTCGTTCTCTCCGTAAAGCCGCGGACGTAGATCCGCTTGATGTCGGGCGATTCGGGTTCGGGTTCGTTGATCGTGAAATGACGCCGGCCGGTGACGTTGGTGTCCATCCCCTGCCCGCTGACGTCCTTTCCTATCTGGTCGACCACCAGCACGTCTAGCTCGTCGAACGGGAGTTTGGGCATGCGTTCGTGGGCGGTTTCGAGGAGTTCTGCCTCGCGTTTTAGGAAACCCGAGGGCTCGATTCCCTCGATCAGGTCGGTGTCGTCGTGTTCGTCCTCGAGGATCGCGACGCCGCCGGCGACCGGCAGTTTTTCGAGGAGGATCTCGACGATCTCGGGAAGCATGTTCCGCAGGCTCCAGTCCACCGCCCAGTCGTGGGCGGTTTTGGCGCCGCGCTGTTTGCCCATCCCGATGACGAGCATCTTCGAGAGCCCGCTCTCGACGTCGCCCTGGAAGTCCGTGTGAGGCTTGATCCGGTTCACCGGGACGATGGCCTCGGCCTCGACGGCGTTGGCGTCGGCGTACACGGGCACGTCGCGCTCGGGCGTGCGCCCGACCTCCACGACCTCCAT
>CAYVQH010000140.1:0-5090 GCA_964454105.1 uncultured Halobacteriales archaeon
GTGCCCGCGTGCGCGCCGGGCTCCCAGACGTCGAGCGACTCGTCGTAGACGACGACCGAGAGCGGTAGTCCGCCGCCGATCGCCTTCGAGAGGGTGAGCACGTCGGGGGTGATCCCGCTGTGCTCGAACCCCCACAGCTCGCCCGTCCGCCCCAGTCCGGTCTGGATCTCGTCGACGATCAGCGGGACGTCGCGCTCGCGGGTGATCCGGCGCACCTCGCCCAGCCAGTCGTCGGGGGCGGGGACGGCCCCGCCCTCGCCTTGAACGGGCTCGAGGATCATCCCCGCGGGATCGACGATCCCGCTTTCCGGGTCGTCGAGCAGCCGCTCGACGTACCGCGCGCCCACCCGCCCGCTTTCGGCCCCGCCGACACCGAACGGACACCGCCGTTTTCGGGGGTAGGGCAGGTGGTGGACGTCGGCCATCAGCCCCGGGATCGGCTCCTTGGGCTCGACGTCACCGGTGAGACTGAGCGAGCCGTGGGTCATCCCGTGGTAGGCGCCCCGGTAGGCCAGGACGCTCCTGTTGCCGGTCGCGGTCTTGGCGAGCTTCAGGGCCGCCTCGACGGCGTCGGTGCCCGCCGGGCCGCAGAACTGGATCTTCGCTCGCTCGGCGAACTCCTCGGGCAGCGACTCGAACAGCCGGTCGACGAACGCCTCCCTCTCGGGGGTGGTGACGTCGAGCGTCTGCATCGGCCCCTCGCCGAGGACGCGCTCGATGGCCTCGCACACTGCCGGGTGGTTGTGCCCGAGCGCGAGCGACCCCGCGCCCGCCAGACAGTCGTAGTACGTGTTCCCGTCGACGTCCTCGACGATCGTCCCGCGCGCCCGGTCGATCGCCAACTGTAGGTGGCGCGGGTAGGTCCGGGCGTTCGACTCGCGTTCCGTCTGCCGGCGAAGCAGCGTCTCGTTCGCGCTCGATTCGCCGCTCATCGGACGGAAGCCCCCGTTTTCCCGGTCAGTTCCCGTTCGCCGAACCGTCGTTCGTGACGCATACAATTCTTTAGGCCGACCTAAAAGTTGTAAATCTTCTGCTTTTAGGTAGCCCTAAAACATGAACCGTTGACGTGTTCGCGGGTCGACCTGCCGCGCCCGCTAAGTGGCTGGGCGGCCTCTCACCACCCATGCCCGACCGCATCATGAAGGTCAACGCCTACACCACGTTCGACCTGCTCGACGGCGAGGCGTCCGGACACGGCTGGACCGACGAGGCGCTCGCGATACTGAACGTCACCGCTCCCCGCGAGAACCCCGATCACGTCTCGCTCGAGATGGAACTCGACAACACCGACCTCGAGAACCTGCCGGCCCACGCGAATTCGGTGACGCTGTCGGCCGAGCAGGCCCGGACGCTCGCCGCCGAACTGGAGAAACAGGCCGAACGCGTCGAGAACGCCGACGAGTAACCGGCGTACAGGGGTACGTTCATTGTGGTTCGCCCGCTACCTCCCCCCGATGGTCGAGTGGAAGCGCGATCTGGTGAGCGGCCTCGTCGTTCTCGCCCCGCTGTTGGTGACGCTGTACGCCGCAGCCTGGCTGTTTCTCCTCGTCGCCGGTCTGCCGCTGGTCGAGGCGGTCGAGGGGCCGCTCGTTCGGGTCGGCGCCGCCCTCGGCGTCTTCGTCCTTGCGGTCGCGCTGGTCGGGATCGCGATGCGGACCGCCGGCGGCGCGATCGCGAGCGCCTGGGTCGACGCGGCGATCAACCGCGTTCCGATCCTCCGGGTCGTCTACAACGCCTGTCAGCTCGCCGTGGAGACGGTCGTCTCGGGCAACGCCGAACTCAAGGAGCCGGTCAAGGTCACGACGTGGATGGGCGCGCGCATGACCGCGTTCAAGACCGGCAATCGAACCGACGACGGGCGGATGCTGCTGTTCATGCCCACCGCACCCAACGTCACCACCGGCTACGTGATCGAGGTCGATCCCGCCGACGTCGAGCCGACCGACGAGACCGTCGAGGAGGCGATGACCCGCCTGCTGAGTGCCGGGTTCGGCGACCGCGATCGTCCGGCGGGCGAACTCGCCGGCACGCCGCCGACGGATGACTAGACGACGTCGGCCCCGACCGTTCCGATCCCCTCGATCTCGGACCGGACCCGGTCGCCCGCCGAGATCACGCCCGCACCGGGGGTGCCGGTGCTGATCAGGTCGCCGGCCTCGAGCGTCATCACCCGCGAGTGAAACGCGACGAGTTCGCGGGGCGAAAAGAGCATGTTCTCCATCCGGTTCTCGGCCACCGTCTCGCCGTTTCGCTCCGTCCGCACCCGCTGTTTCCCGAACTCGGGCGGGGAGTCAGGGACCGCGATCGCCGGTCCGAGAACGAGGAACGTGTCGAAGCTCTTCGCGCGCGTGAGAAAGCGCGGATTGCGCTCCAGGACGTCCTCGGCGGTCATGTCGATCACCGGCAGGTAGCCCGCGATCGCCTCGTCGGGGTCGTCCACCTCGCTGCAGGTCCGGCCCATGAGGACCCCGAGTTCGGCCTCGGCGGTCACGCGGTCGGTCTCCTCGCTCGGCGGGAGTCGAACGGGACCGCCGGGGCCCGTGACCGCCGTCCGGGGCTTCATGAAGCTCGCGGGCTCCTCCGGGCGGTCCTCGCCCAGATCGCCCGCGTGCTCCTCGTAGTTCAGCCCGATCCCCCAGCACTTGCCCAGCGCCTCGAGCGCCATCGGGAGACCGAAGTCGATCTTTTCGGCGAGGACGCGCCGGACCGGAAGCTCGCCGGGATCGGGTAGTTCGCCCGTCGTCGCGATCGGGAGGGCGTCGGCGACGCTCTCGAACCCCGCCGCCGACAGCGGAACGAACCCCTCGTCGTCGCCCAGAAGCGGCCGGCCGGCCGCGGTACGTGCGAGATAGTTCGTGCTCATTCGCGATCGGTCCAGAAGTCAAACGAGCGCCCCGGGGCGAACACGTCGAGGCCGACGGCGCGCTCCTCGCCGGCGTTCTCGACCCGGTGGGACTCCCACGAGTCGAGCCACACCGAGTCGTACTCTCCGAGAGTGACCGTTTCGTCCTCGGTGTGGACGACCAGCTCGCCCTCCAGACAGAGACAGACCTGCTCGTTCTCGTGGTCGTGCATCGGGGAGCTGTGGCCCGGCGGCTTCTCGAACCACTCGAAGCTGAACTCGTCGCTACCGGCGAGCGCCCGGCGAGCCCAGCCCTCCTCGGGCTCGTAGCTCTCGGCGTCGTCGAACTCGACGGCTCTCATAGGTTCGAGGCCCCCGCTCCGCCGTCGATCGGAACGGACACGCCGTTGACGAAGCCCGACTTCGGCGAGGAGAGGTAGGCGACCGTGTTTCCGAGTTCGATCGGGTCGCCGATCCGCTCGAGGGGAATGCCGTCGCTCCAGTCGGCGAGCCCCTCGTCGTAGGAGTCGTAGTCGCCCCGGTCGACCGCCTGCTCGACGAGCTCACGGATCCGTGCGGTCTCGTGGGGACCCGGCAGCACCGCGTTGGCGCGCACCTCGGGTGCGAGCTCCTGCGAGAGGGTCTTCTCGAGGCCGATGACGCTCATCCGAACCGAATTGGAGAGGACCAGCGAGTCGATCGCCTCCTTCACGCTCCGGGAGGTGATCGTGACGATGGTGCCGCCGTCGTCCTGCAGATGGGGGGTGGCCTCCTTGACGAGGCGAACGACGCTCATCACGAGCAGGTCGTAGGCGTGATACCAGTCGTCCTCCTCCGTGTCGAGAAAGGGGCCGCTGGGCGGGCCGCCCGCGCTGGTTACGAGGTGGTCGATCCCGCCGAACTCCTCGGCGGTGGTATCGACGAGCGTCTCGATGTCCTCGGGGTCGGTTAGGTCGCCCGGCTGGGCGACGACGTCCCCGGTTGCTACCTCCTCGATCTCCCGGCGAGCGTCGTCCAGTCGATCCTCGTCGCGGCCGTTGATCACGACGTTCGCGCCCTCTCGTGCGAGCGCTTTCGCCGACGCCTTCCCCAGGCCGCTCGACGATGCGGTGACGAGTGCCGCGTTGCCCTCTATCTGTAGGTCCATGACATGGATACCCGCGCAAGCGATCGGCAAAAGGGTTCGCGTGGCGGCAGGGTTTATGTGGCTGGCCCGGCCCCTTCCGGCATGACCACGGACCTCCTCGATCCCGAGACCACGGACCACATCGTCCGGACCTGCCGCACCGCAGTCGGCGACAGCCTTCGGTCGGTCACCTACTTCACCCGCGACGACTTCGAACAGCTGTACCTTCGCGAGGACCTCGAACAGGACGCCGACCTCTCGACGTTCATCGGCAACGAGTGGCGCGGGTTCCGGATCACCGAGGACGCCTACCAGGGATCGGAGCTCGGCGACTACAGCTACACCATCCGCGTGTTCGAGCACGGCTATCTCGTCCGCCTGACCACCGATCGTGATGGCGTGCTCGTCACCACCGACGGCCTGAGCATGCAGGACTTCGAGGCGCTGGCCAGCGCGATCGGCGAGTTCCTCCACTAGAGGTCGAATCGCTCCGCGGCCGTCTCCATGTCCTTGTCGCCCCGTCCCGAGAGGTTCACGAGGATCGACTCGTGCTCGCCCGCCTCGGCCAGCTCGATCGCGCGTGCGACTGCGTGGCTCGATTCGAGCGCGGGGATGATCCCTTCGGTTTCGCTCAGTTCCCTGAAGGCCGCCAGCGCCGCCTCGTCGGTGATGCCGGTGTACTCCGCCCGACCCACCGCCCGGAACATCGCGTGTTCGGGGCCGACGCCCGGGTAATCCAACCCGGCGGAGATGGAGTGGACCTCCACGTCCTCCTCGAGCACGCGGGTGCGCATCCCGTGGAGGGTGTCGTCGCGGCCCCGTGCGAGCGGGGCGGCATGGCGAGCAGAATCGCTGCCCTCGCCGCCACCCTCCGCACCGTAGAACTCGACCGGATCGTCGCGAAAGGCGTGAAAGAGCCCGATTGCGTTCGATCCGC
Organism: uncultured Halobacteriales archaeon; assembly: GCA_964454105.1. Classification (GTDB taxonomy): domain Archaea; phylum Halobacteriota; class Halobacteria; order Halobacteriales; family Halalkalicoccaceae; genus Halalkalicoccus. Next base: position 4,906 of record CAYVQH010000140.1, read on the forward strand.
CCCCGACGCAGGCCACGGCGGCGTCGGGCAGGCTGTCGGTCCGCTCGCGGAACTGCTCGCGGGCCTCCTCGCCGATCACGCTCTGGAAGTCCCGGACCATCCGCGGGAAGGGATCGGGGCCGACGACCGAGCCCACGAGGTAGTGGGTGTCATCGACGTTCTCGGCGAAGTCCTCCAGAGCGGCG
>CAYVQH010000141.1:0-5087 GCA_964454105.1 uncultured Halobacteriales archaeon
GTTCCGCGGGATGATCACGAAGGTGAACGACTACGTCGCCTACGGCGAGCCGAGCGGCGAGGTCGTCGAGACGCTGATCCGAAAGCGGGCCGAACCCGCCGAAGGCAGCGGCGAGATCGACGACGAGTGGCTCGCGGAGAACACCGAGTACGACTCGGTGGAGGCGCTCGCGGAGGCGCTGCTCGCAGAGGAGACGACGCTCAGAGAACAGGGGCTGACGCCCGTGCTCCGCCTTCACCCGCCACGCGGCGGCCACGACGGCATCAAGCACGTCACCGCGGAGGGCGGTCAGCTCGGCAAACACTCGACAGAGGGGATCGACGAACTCCTCGTCGCGATGCGATAACAGACCCATGACGAACAAGAAAAAACGCCAGCGCGGCTCGCGGACCCACGGCGGCGGCACCCACAAGAACCGTCGGGGAGCCGGTCACCGTGGCGGACGCGGGGCCGCCGGACGCAGCAAGCACGAGTTCCACAACTACGGACCGCTCGGTAAACACGGCTTCAAGCGGCCTGAGAAGGCCCAGGACACCGTCCTGACGATCGACGTGCAGAAACTCGACGAGGACACACCGCTGTACGTGGCCGACGGCCTCGCGGAGGAGACCGACGACGGCTACCGCCTCGACGCGCGCGACATCGTCGAGGACGGCCACGAGGCCGACGCGGTGAAGGTCCTCGGCGGCGGTCAGGTCCGCAACACCCTTGCGGTCACCGCCGACGCCTTCTCGGCCAGCGCGGTCGAGCTCATCGAGGAGAACGGCGGCGAGGCCGTCGTCTCCGAGCGCGGCCAGGTCGATGAGGAGGCCGATGAGGACGACGATGGTACCGAATCAGAACCGCAAAGTATTGAACCAACGACTGACGAAGCGTAATCAATGAGTTGGAAGGAAGCCGCCGAACCGGTTCTCACCCGCATGCCGGGCGTCACCCGCCCGGAGGGCCACGTCCCCTTCAAACGCAAACTAGCGTGGACGGCGGGCGTGCTCGTCGTATACTTCTTCCTGACAAACGTCTACCTCTGGGGACTTCCAGAGGCCCAGGCGGGCCAGGACATCTTCGGACAGTTTCGATCGATCCTCGCCGGCAGTCAGGGGACGATCCTGCAGGTCGGAATCGGACCGATCGTCACCGCCAGCATCGTCCTGCAACTGTTGGGCGGTGCTGGACTGTTGGGTATTGACACGGACGATCCGCGCGATCAGGTCCTCTATCAGGGCCTCCAGAAGCTATTGGTGATCGTAATGATCGTCCTGACGGCGTTTCCGATGGTGTTTCTCGGCGGCTTCCTCCCGGCGAGTCCCGAACTAGCCGCGGTCTACGGCCAGACGACCGTCCAGATGCTCATCTTCGCACAGGTCTTCATGGGTGGGATCTTCATCCTCTTTCTCGACGAGATCGTCTCGAAATGGGGCGTCGGCAGCGGAATCGGGCTGTTCATCATCGCCGGCGTGAGCCAGCGTCTCCTTGGCGGACTGTTCGCCTGGGGCGGGCTCCCCGGCGATACGGGGATCATCCCGACGTGGTTCTCGATACTCTTCGGCAGCACGTCCTTTCCCTCGCTGCTCACTAGCGAGGGACTTCAGGAACTGTTCCTCGGCCAAGGTGCGCTGCTCGCGATCATCACGACCGTCTTCATTTTCGTCGTGGTCGTCTACGCCGAATCGGTCCGGGTGGAGGTCCCGCTCTCGCATGCCCGCGTGAAGGGTGCGCGGGGCCGGTTCCCCGTGAAGTTGATCTACGCGAGCGTCCTGCCGATGATCCTCGTCCGGGCTGTACAGATGAACATCCAGTTCGTCGGCCGGATCTTGAACTCCCGGTGGGCGGGCATGCCCGGATGGCTCGGCGTCTACAACAGTCAGGGTCAGCCAGTCAGCGGGCTGTTTTACTACCTCAATCCGATCAACAGCCCCGGTGAGTGGATGTGGTGGCTCGGCGAGGCCAGCCAGGCGGTCTGGCAGATCATGCTCCGAGTGGGGATCGACCTGACGGTGATGATCGTCGGCGGAGCGATCTTCGCGATCTTCTGGGTCGAGACGACGGACATGGGCCCGGAGGCAACCGCGAAACAGATCCAGAACTCGGGGATGCAGATCCCAGGGTTCCGACAAAACATCAGCGTCTATGAGAAGGTCCTCGAACGCTATATCCCACAGGTGACGATCATCGGGGGAGCCTTGGTAGGGTTGCTGGCGGTGTTGGCGAACATGCTCGGCACGATCGGCGCAGTGTCGGGAACTGGATTGCTACTTGCGGTCTCGATCACGTACAAACTCTACGAGGAGATCGCCGAAGAACAGCTCATGGAGATGCACCCGATGATGCGCGAGATGTTCGGCGGACGGTAACGGCGATCTCCGTCCCTTTGAGTATAAACCCACTCTCGAGGAAACCCCATTCGATCCTATGCTTGGTGGGTGCTGGTCAGATCCCACTTCTGTCAAGTCCTATAGCGCCATCAGCTGGCGATATACCGGGCGAGAGCGACGATAGGAACGACTGGAATCGCCAATCCCGTAATCAACAGGAAGATGAGAATGACGGCCTTTTCCACTTGACTGGAATCGTCCCAGATCGATCTCGACATCTGGTCGATGGCCTCCGCCGTTCGTTGCAGTAGTCCGGGCATCATCCGTATCTACCATCGTAGACCGTTGTAAGTTTCCCGATCCGAGTGATCTTCCCTGGTCGTGATCTCGATTTCCTCGTCCGAACCCATTTAGTCGGCTCCTATCGCCAGAGGACATGGGGTTGGTCGGATGATGCGGCGTTTCTCGGCAGGCCGCGTAGCCAGTGTATAACAAGATACTGTCACGTCCGGTTACGAGTATGGCCCTCAAACGTGACGCTGCAAATCGAGTCTCGGCGTACTACCGATCCGATGGACTCGAACTTCGGGACGCCACCTCCTCGGAGGCGTGGCTGTTCGCCGCCAATCCCACTGAAATCGACCAGTGAATCGACCTACACCGCCGTCGCCCATACGACGTAGTCCTCGGGCTGATCGTAGATGTCGCGAAAGCACCGTTCGACGAACGCCCCGATCCGATCGCCGTCGGCGAAGGTCTCGATACGGACGTTCGTCCCCTCGACGTTTTCGGGACTGGTGAGTTCCTCGATCGAGAAGACCGGAAACTCGTCCAGCAGCGATTTGAGACGATCGAGTTCTACGTCGGTACAATCGAGGTTCAGCCGTTCCGAACCGACCTGAATCCACGGTCCCTCCTCCGATACCTCGAACGTACAGAACCGACTTTCGCGGGCACGATGGGCCGCAATGGCGTCCACGAACAGGTCCCGGCGCTCGTCCTCGCTGTTGGCACGGAATCGCGTCATAGTCCGATTACGGATGCGGGGACAAAAGACCCGCCGAATTACAGAAGAACGCGAACGACAAGCAGCGTAACGACACTACTCACACAGAAGGCACACAGGACGATGGCGATCGGCGTCAGACCGCTTTCGCGCATCCGCGCCGGTCGGATCTCGAAACCGAGCCCGACGAACGCGAGGACGAACAGCCATTCGGAAGTCCGGCCGATCGCCTCCAGCGAGGCGGGCGTCAGCACCCCGACGTTCGCGATGAGTGCGATCAGCAGAAACCCAATGAGGAACTTCGGGAACTGGAGCCAGAGGCGTTTGACTCCCGGATCGTTCGCCTTCCGTGTCGCATAGCTGATCGAGTACATGACGACGACGGCCCCCAACATCGTGTTTCGTGCGAGCTTCGTCACCGTCGCCCACTGCCCCGCCTCCGGCGAATGGGCGAAACCCGCCGCTGCGACCGGGCCGGTGCTGAACATGCTCAAACCGGCCCAGACGCCGAACTCCCGGGCGCTCAGTCCGATCAGATCGCCGAGGGCGGGATAGAGCACCAGTGTCATCGCGTCGAAGAAGACGACCGTCGCGGCCGCATACGTGAGTTGATCGCCCCTCGCGTCGACGACCTGTCCGACCGCCGCGACCGCCGAGACCCCACAGATGCTCGTCCCCGCGGCGAGCAACGAGGCGGTCCGCTCGCGTAGCCCGAAAACGTACCGTGCGATCCCCTCGACGAGCAGGAGGCTGAACGCCACCGTTCCGACGACCAGAACGATCACCAATGGACCAGCTCCGATCAGTTCCTCGATCGCGATCGACGCACCGAGGAGAACGATTCCGGTCTCCAGGAGGAGTTTGTGGTTCTCGACGCCTCGGGCGGCCCACGACGGAACTCCCGCTAGATTGCCGATCAGGACGCCCATGACGATCGCGAGAACGAGGTCGTTTACGCCCACCGTTGCTGCGACGGTCCGAGCGGCGATGCCGACGACGATCAGCATCACGATTCCCGGGAGGTGTTGCCGGAGCCCCATCAGATCAGCTGGAACAGCCAGTGTAGACCGACGACGGCGAGTCCGAGAACCACCGCCTGCCATCCCCGATCGAGTCGCTCCCAGCGTGTAGTGATCCGCGTCCAGGGAGCCGATCCAATGTCACGTCCCGATACCATTCTCCTCTCTACCCTTCCGCGTCAGGGTCTTCACCGTGTCGCTTCGGCTACAGCGGCTACTGCAACACACCAGGATCGCATCGCGGTTCCTGCACCTCTTTAGTGCTGGAGGCGGGAGAGGCAGTATGGCACAGCCACAGATCCTCATCGTCGGCGCGCCCGGCGCGGGGAAGGGCACCCAGAGTGCAAGGCTCGCCGAGGAGTACGACGTCGAACACGTCACTACGGGCGATGCACTGCGTGCGAACAAGGACATGGAAACCGAACACGGCACGCCCCGCGAGTACATGGAAGCCGGCGAGCTCGTCCCCGACGAGGTCGTCAACGAGATCGTCCGCGAGGCCCTCGAATCGGCCGACGGCTACGTGCTTGACGGGTATCCGCGAAACGAGTCGCAGGTCGAGTACCTCGAATCGATCACGGACCTCGACGTCGTGCTCTATCTCGACGTTCCCGAGGACGAACTCGTCCACCGCCTCACCGGGCGGCGAGTCGATCCCGAAACGGGTGAGAACTACCACACCGAGTACGACATGCCCGACGACGAGGAGGTCCGCGATCGGCTCGTCCAGCGCGACGACGACACCGAGGA
>CAYVQH010000142.1:0-5068 GCA_964454105.1 uncultured Halobacteriales archaeon
AAGGTCGCCGAACTCGCCCTAGAACAGAACGTCCCGACCATTCTCGACGTCTCGGGCTACCTCGACGAGGACGCCGCCGACGACCTGCTTCGCGAGACCGCCCGCCACCTCTTCGCCAAGGAGAAGAAACTCAAGAAACCCTTTCTGCTGGTGATCGAGGAGGTCCACGAGTACATCCCTGAGGGCGGGGGAATGGACGAGACGGGTCGCATGCTGATCAAGATCGGCAAGCGCGGACGGAAACACGGGTTGGGGATCGTGGGGATCAGCCAGCGGCCCGCCGACGTCAAGAAGGACTTCATCACGCAGGCCAACTGGCTGGTCTGGCATCGACTGACCTGGGACAACGACACCAAAGTAGTGGGTCGGATCGTCGGTGGGGAGTACGGCGATCGGGTGGCGGACCTCGACGCGGGCGAGGCGTTTCTCCAGACCGACTGGACCGACGGCGACGTCCGGCGGGTGCAGTTCAAGCGAAAGCGAACCTTCGACGCCGGCGCGACGCCCGGACTCGACGACTTCGAGCGCCCCGAACTCAAGTCGGTGGGCGACGGACTCGTCGACGACCTCCAGTCGATCACCGAGGACGAGCGACGCGAGTCCGACAGGGTCGCCGACCTCGAAGGCGAACTCGCCCAGCGCGACCAACGAATCGAACGACTCGAGCGGGAACTGGAGTCGGCCCGCGACGTGAGCGATGCCGCACGTCGAATGGCCGACGCACTCTCGAGCAACGAGTCGACCGGATCCGCACAGGCGACGCTTGGGGAGGCGACGATGGACGACGAACTCGACCGGCTACGTGCCGAGAACACCGCGCTCGAAGCCGAGATAGAGGAGCTTCGCGAGCAGGCGGACGACCGTAGTGCCGGAGCGAACGGCCCGAACGCAGTGGTATCCGGCGCCGAAGCGACCGAGGACGCGTCGGTCGAACCGGACGACGGGAGAGCCGAAGTTCCGGGGATCGCCGCGGAGATCGAGGCCGCGAGCCGCCGCTCGCTCTGTACCGAGGAGCAGACGTGGGCCGTGATCGAGACGCTCGCCGAGCGGAACGGGGCGACCGCCCGCGAGGTCGAATCGGATCTGCACGTGCCGTTCCAGCGTGTCTGGACGCTGCTCATGGAACTGCGTGGGTGTTCGTGTGTCGAGCGAAGTGCGGGAGGGGTCTACACGCTGTCGCCCGTCGCGCGCGACCTCGTCCTCGAAAGCGCCGACCCGCTCTCCGCCTGAGCGGGTCCCTCGGGGCGGTGGCGACTCCTCGCTGCCATCGGATCGGTGAAGGAACCGGACCTGTCGGACTCACGGGCGTTACCCGAGGAGGAACTCGCGGATCGAGCCGTCGAACTCGCGACCGCGATCGAGAACGGCGTCATGACCCGCGTTTTCCATTTCGACGAAACGGGCATTCGGGAGGCCTCCGGCGGTCTCGTGGAACGCTTCACGGGTGAAAAACGGGTCCTCCGTCCCGCCGATCACGAGCGTCGGCACCTCGATGTCGACGAGGCGCGCCGTCGCGTCGTGTGCGAGGCAGGCGTCGGCCGAGACGACGAAGTCACGCCGATCGACTGCCGACTGCGAGCCGAGTCGCCCGTAGAGGCGGGCGGCACCCCGAACGAACGGACCACGAACGCCGCCCGCGACCGCATCCGCGGCCTCCTCGTAGATCGGGCGCCACCGTCCGCGTTCGGCGTTGGCTCGCCACCGTTCGACGACCTCCCGGCCGCGTTCGCTCAGGCGAGCGGCGGCCAGTCCGAGAATGGCGTGATCGACCAGTTGGGGGTGGTCAGCCGCGAGGTGCTCGACGAGGAATCCACCCATCGAGAGCCCCATGACGTCCGCTGGCCCGGTCTCCTCGAGAACGTCAGCGTAGCCCGCCGCGAGATCACGCGTCGAGGCGTTCTCTCGAACACCGGGCGGCCGGCTCACCATGGCGACGGAGTGGTGGCCGGTGTAGCGGTCACAGTAGGTGGCAACCAACAGACTGAACCACCAGCTATCGGTGACGCGACAGAGCGGATCGTTGAGCCCTGGAACGATCAGAAGGGTTCGCGGACCGTCGCCGACGGCGACGTACGGGTGGTCGACCCACTGCCCGCGGCGAACCGGCGTCCCGATCACGATCCCGCCCCCCGCTCTCGTGGCGGACCACCCGCTCGTTCGGTGCTCATACCCGGTCGTCGATCCGAGACGATAAAAGTCGTCGCACCGCCACTCCCGCGGGGGACGGGCTCGTACGGTCGACGAGATGACCCGGCTGGCCCTCTCTGCCACCGATCGTCAGAATACGGGCGTTAGTATATTATTCCCTATATTTTTAATAATACACAAAGTATTTATCAACGGGCGTCATTGCGATATATGCCGTCAAGGAGACGGCCGTTGTGCCTGTCAGAGGCCACCCCCTCCCCCCATCGCACTCTCGATGGCGTCGTATGCGCCATCCCCAGTACGCCGGTGATCCATTCCCCCCGGATCACCTCGACGCCGATTCGGCCCCTTCCGATCGGCGTCGCGTACGCTGTTTCGTACCGAAACCCCGTCCGAAAAGCGTCTGCCCCGTTCTTAGGTAGCGTGATCGCGAAGCGCCGCAGCGAGCTCCGCATGCAAGATCGGTCGGTCGGCCTCGTCGCGCCGGAGCAAGGGATCGCTGCCGAGTGCCTCCTCAAGAGTGTCGACCCGTTTGTCGATCGTGCGTTCCGTATAACCGGTCTCTTCGGCGAGTTCCTCCGTCGAAAGCGCCTCATCGGCGTTCGCGAGCGCCAGCGCGATGTCGTACTCCGAGTCGCGATACTCCGTTGCCATTTTCTCCGCGAGCGTGGCCAGCTCCGTCGGAACCTCCTCGGATGCCATGGTTACTCTGCGTACAGCGGGTATGTAAAACCCGTACTGTCGGACCACGGAGTGGCCGACGCCGGTCGACATCGTGACGACAGCAGAAACGGACGATTCGGCCGCCTTAGAGACCGCCTTGGCGGCGAGGGCTGTCACGGCTGGTCAGCGGACGAGCGGCTTCGAGAACCGCGCGCGTTCGCTGGGGGTTTCGCCTTGCGACGACGGCGAGGACGGCAAGCACGGTGAGGAGGGTAACGGTCGTGATGACGATGGCGCTGCTGATGGCGAACGGTATGAGTGCGGAAATGAATGTGACGCTGATGCCATTGACGAACAGCAACGCCCCGGCCAACAGGAGGACCCTGTTGATCGCGGCGGTCGCCCCGCCGGATTCCCTTCGGGATCCGCGCCCTCGGGTGGATCGACGGGAGGCGTGGTCGGATAGCGAGTCCATACGTCCCCTCCCATGGCAACCCTCTTGAAAGTCAGTCAGCTATCCGTCAGACAATCCTGTTTTATTCGAGAGGTTGCGATATCGAACATCGAGAGGGCAACGTACAAAGAGCCGGCGGCCCCTTCTGCGGTATGATCGGAAAGGTCGATCCGGAGCGTCTCGACAGCGTCCTCTCGCGGACGGGCGCCCCCGACGACGACGTGGTGGTGGGGCCGGCCTACGGCGAGGACACCGCCGCGATCCGCATCGGCGAGGAGCTCCTCGTCGTCAACACCGATCCGGTTTCGTTGGCCGCCGAGCGGATCGGGGAGATCGGGATCCACGTCGCCTGCAACGACATCGCCGCCTCGGGAGGCGAGCCACGCTGGCTTACGGCGGCGATCTTTCTCCCCGAGACCGGATCGCTCGACCCCGTCGTCTCGCAGCTCGACGCGGCCGCCCGCGAGGCCGGCGTCTCGATCGTCGGCGGCCACACCGAGTACGCCCCCGAGCGCGACCGCCCGCTCGTTTCGCTTACCTGTCTCGGTCTCGCCGACGAGTACGTGCCGACCGGCGGCGCGCGGCCGGGTGATGAACTGATCCTGACGAAGGGAGCCGGGATCGAGGGGACGGCGATCCTCGCGACCGACTTCCGGAAGGAGATCGACCTTCCCGAGGAGCTGCTCGACCAGGGTGGGGCGCTGTTCTCGGAGCTGGGCGTGCTCCCCGAGGCACGACTGCTGCGCGAGGACGCACACGCCCTACACGACCCCACGGAGGGCGGACTGATCGACGGTGCACTCGAACTCGCGGTCGCCTCGAACGTGACGGCCCGGATCGAGCGCGGTCGGGTGCCGGTTCGTGAACCCACGAAGCGGCTCTGTGAGGCGATGGGCGTCGATCCCCTCAGGATCTTCGGATCGGGCGCGTTGCTCGCGGCGGTTCCCGAAGAGCGAGCGGGGCGGGCGCTCGAAACCCTTCGGGAAGCAGGGATCGAGGCGGCGTCGATCGGTCGAATCACGGCGGGCGAGCCCGGAGTGGAACTCGACGGCGAACGGATCACCGAGCCGGTACGTGACGACCTCTACGGACTATGGACGTAGCTGCGCCCTGAGGTCGTCGGGATCGACGCGATATTTGAAGGCGGGCCGACCGTCGACGAGCACGTAGGGGACCCGCTCGCCGTACTCCTCCACGAGTCCCGCCTCGTCGACGTCGACGAGGGTGAGGTCCACGGTCGGCCCGACCTCCTCGGCGACCCCCTCGACGGTTTCGATTGCCTCCGCACAGAGATGGCAGTCCTCCCGGGTGTAGACGGTGACCTCGACCATACAGGAACCGAGGGCGCGAACACCGGAGGTCTTTCGATATGGGCAGCTATTTATCCGCATCCGAGTGAGCCCTGGACATGACGGAGCAACCGGTTCGCCTCGGCGTCGTCGGCCTCGGTTTCATGGGACAGGTCCACGCCGAGAACACCGACGAGTTCGGTCACGAAGTGGTCGCGGGGGCCGACCTCGCCGGAGACGCCCGGGAGTCGTTCGGCTCGCGCTTCGGGGCGGCGACCTACGAAGAGTTCGAGGAGATGTACGACGCTGAGGACCTCGACGCGGTCGCCGTCTCGGTGCCCAACAAGTTCCACGAGCCCGCGGTCGTCGCCGCGCTCGAACGCGGGCTCGACGTGCTCTGTGAGAAACCCCTCGCCCACACGTTGGAGAGCGCCGAGCGGATCGCGGAGGTCGCCCGCACCTCGGAGGGGTTCTGCGCGGTGAACTTCCACAACCGCCTCTCGGCGGCCGTCGA
>CAYVQH010000143.1:0-5050 GCA_964454105.1 uncultured Halobacteriales archaeon
GGCAGGACTGATGGACGCGATCACGCTCGAAATACTCAGAAACCAGCTCGAAAGCATCGCCGAGGAGATGGGACAAGTGCTTATTACGGGGGCATACTCCCCGAACATCAAGGAACGGCGGGACTGCTCGACCGCACTGTTCGATTCGGAGGGGCGGATGGTCGCGCAGGCCGAACACATCCCCGTGCACCTGGGCGCGATGCCCGAGGCCGTCGAGACGGTCCGAAAAAAGGACCCACAGCCGGGCGACGTCTTCGTCCTGAACGACCCCTTCGAGGGCGGGACCCACCTCCCGGATATCACGATGGTTTCGCCGCTCACGGTACGAGATGAGATCGTCGGCTACGCCGTCTCCAGAGCCCACCATGCCGACGTCGGCGGCTCGACCCCGGGGAGCATGCCCGCGGGGGCCCGCGAGATCTATGAGGAGGGGCTCCGTCTACCGGCGGTGTGCCTCCAGCGGAACGGTGAAACCGTCCCGGACGTGATGGACCTGCTGCTCGCGAACGTCCGCAACCCCACCGAACGCCGAGCGGACCTGCGTGCCCAACTGGCCGCCAACGATCGTGCCGAGGAACGACTGGGCGACCTCTTCGCCGAACACGGCGAGGGAGTGGTTCGCGAGGGGTTCGACGCCGTGATCGAGTACTCCCGCGAGCGGATCGAGGCGGAGATCGCCGACCTCCCAGACGGGGTCTACGAGGCGACCGACGTCATGGAGGGCGACGGGATCACCGACGGGGACGTCGAGGTCGCGGCGACGGTCACGATCGAGGGCGAGTCGATCGATGTGGACTTCTCGGGGACCGCAGAGCAGGTCCCCGGCAACGTCAACGCCCCGCTGGCGGTCGCGAAAAGCGCCGTCTACTTCGTCGTGCGCTGTGTGACCGACCCCGAGATCCCGCCGAACCACGGCTGTTATGCGCCCGTCTCGGTGAGCGCACCTGAGGGCTCGCTGCTGAACCCGCGGCCCCCCGCGGCCGTCGTCGGGGGCAACGTCGAGACCAGCCAGCGCGTCACCGACACCGTCTTCCTCGCGCTGGCGAAGGCCGCGCCCGATCGAGTGCCCGCACAGGGTCAGGGAACAATGAACAACCTCACGATCGGGGGCCGAAGCGGCGAGTTCGCCTACTACGAGACCATCGGCGGCGGGTTCGGGGCCAGAGCGACGAAGGACGGCATGGACGGCGTCCAAGTGGGCATGACAAACACGCTCAACACGCCCATCGAGTCCCTCGAAACCGAATACCCGATGCGCGTCGAGGGGTACTCGCTTCGCGAGGGGAGCGGCGGGCGCGGACGGTATCGGGGCGGCCTCGGACTCGTTCGCTCGGTGCGCGTCGAGGAGCCCGCGACCGTCTCGCTGCTCACGGAACGCCGCCGGTACGGCCCCAGCGGGGTCGCGGGCGGCGAGGACGGCACGCCGGGCGAGAACGTGATCGCGGGGGAGCCGGTCCCCGCGAAGACGACGCGAGACGTTCCCGCGGGGACGCTGATCACGGTCAAGACGCCGGGCGGCGGCGGCCACGGCGACTCCGCGGATCGCGACCCCGAGCTCGAGGAACGCGACCGCGAGAGCGAGGTGGTCGATGAGTGACTGGCGACGGCTGGGCGTCGTCGTCCCCTCCTCGAACACCGCCGTCGAGCGGGAGTTCCCGGCGTACACCTCCGACGAGGTGTCGATCCACGCCAGTCGTATGCCGCTGGAGTCCGTCACCGCGGACGCGCTCGATTCGATGAGCGATCGGGCCGTCGAGTGTGCGGAACTGCTCGCCCACGCCGACGTGCACGCGGTCGCCTATGCTTGCACGACCGGCAGCCTGCTGCACGGCCCCGGGTTCGACCGCGAACTCGAGGAGGAGTTCTCGGCGGCCATCGGCGGCCCGGCGGTCGCCACGGCGCTGTCGGTCGATCGCGCCCTCGAACGCCTCGGCGCCGAGCGGGTCGCGGTCCGCACGCCCTACAACGAGGAGCTGAACGACCGCGAACGCGAGTATCTGGAGGCAGCGGGCTACGAGGTGGTCTCGATTTCGGGGCTCGGGAGCGAGGACAACACGGAGATCGGGGCGCTCACCCCAGAGGACGCGTCCCGGCAAGTCCGCGAAACGGTCGACGCCGATTTCGAAAGCGTGGACGCCGTCTTCGTCTCATGTACGAACTACCCCACCCTCCCGGCAATCGAACCCCTCGAGGGCGATCTGGGGATCCCGGTCGTGACGAGCAACCAAGCGACGCTATGGGACCTCTGTCAGGTCGCGGACGTGAGCGTCGAGGGGCCCGGCGCGCTGTTCGACTGAGTCAGTCGAACTGCTCTGCGGTGTCGACGCCGGCGACGACGCCCGAGGTGCCATCGAGGACATCGCTGTCGCCCTCGCTCGCGACGAACAGCGCCTCGGCCTGGCGTTCGTGGGCCCGGCGCGCGGCGTTCTCGATCGACTCCTCGAGGTCGTAGGGCTCGAACAGCGATTCCCACGCGTCGGGGTCGATCGCATAGGCGCGTCGCTCCTCGACCGTGACGTACCTCCCGTCCTCGAACTCGGAATGTCGCCCCTTCAGATCGGCGTCGAGCAGTTCGAGCACGTCCGCCAGTTCCTCCTCCGGGACCCCCGAATCGTCGGCGGTCCGCGAGACGATGTCGGTCTCGATCGCCGTCGTTCGGGCGGTGTCGTCTGCCATGTTCACCCGTTCGCGGACGACCGGATTAAAGGTGGGGCCGGATCAGGCGAACGGCCGGAAGTAGACCGCCGCGAGCAACACGGCGAGGAAGACGTACGCCCCCCGGACGAGCAGCATGGTCGCGAGCTCCGAGTCCGCGCGCCGGGCGGCGGCGGCGACCGCGCCGAAGGCCAGCACTGCAAGGACCGTTCCCGGCGGAAACACCTGAAGGAGGGCGAACCCGACGACGAGCGCGAGCGCGAGGACCATCAGGCCGTAGGCGGCGGTCCGGGCGCGCTCGGGACCGACGACCACCGCCACGGTGCGCTTGTCTATCGAGGTGTCGTAGGCGTAGTCCTGCTGGTCGTCGATGACCTTCACGCCCGACAGCAGGACGAGAAAGACCAGCGAGAACGCGAGCGCGATCGGCTCGAGGGAGCTCGTCTGGACGTAAAACCCGCCGAGGATGGCCAGCGCGATCCCCGCCGGATAGCCCGTGGTCGTCGTGATCGGGTTCGTATCGAGCTGGGGCGCGTGGAGATAGGCGATGAACCACGTCGGCAGCGTGAGCAGGGCCGCAGGGAGGTCGACGAGGAACCAGAGTCCCGCGAGACAGACGAAGAAGAACGCGCTCGCGCCGGCCAGCGCGCGTTTACAGCCCGCCTCCGAGAGCGGGTGGTCGTCGTCCTCCGCCCGCAGGTAGAAGTCGACGTAGCCGTCCTTGACGTGGGCGGTGTAGACCGCGGCGAAGATCGCACACATGTGAAGCGCACCCAGCGGGAACGAGAACTCGCCGGCGAGCATGCTTCCGAACCACGAGGCGGCGATCGGCGGTAGCATGAACACGGGGTGGATCTGGGAGGAGAGCGCCGCGAGATCCGCCCCCAACCCCTCCCCGTGGCGTGCGAAAACCATGGGTACCACGTCGGCGGCGAGTCACATAGTTGTGGCTCCCGGCGGGGTCGTCGCTCGTCGTCACCGGACGAATCACCGGTTTCGTCCGTAACCTTCTCGTGGCACAACCGTGATCGTCGTTAGATTCGAACGACGGAACGGACAGGTGTGGTAGGACCCGAAGTAAATCTTTTTGCCGGACAGGGTCTTCATGACGAACGAACATGACAAATCTCGTCAACCACGTGGCGTCGACAGTCGAGAAGGGCCCCGATCGAACGGCGATCGGGTACGAGGGCCGCGAGATCAGCTATCGGGAGTTCTGGGCACGGACGGAAGGGTTCGCGGCCGCGCTCGACGAGCACGGGATCGGCGACGACGACCGCGTCGGGGTGTATCTCCCGAACCTCCCGCAGTTCCTCGTCGCCTTCCACGGGACGCTCAGAGCCGGTGGCGTGGTCGTGCCGATGAACCCCCAGTACAAGGCCCGCGAGATCGGCCACCTGCTCGCCGACAGCGGGGCGAAGGCCGTGGTCACCCTTGCCGACCTCGTACCGTTCGTCCGGGAGGTCGAAGGGGAGACCGACGTCGAGGAGGTCGTCTCCGTCGGAGGAACGGCCGAGGGCGCGACGCCGTTCGAGGATTTTCTCGTCGACGAGGAACTCGACGTCGCCGACCGAGCGGACGACGACGACGCGGTCCAGCCCTACACGTCGGGGACGACGGGCCAGCCCAAGGGCGTCCAACTGACCCACGAGAACCTCGCCTCGAACACGGAGATGGCCGTCTCGACGGTCCCCGGCGGGATCGGGGCCGACGACAAGCAACTGGGCGTCCTCCCCCTGTTTCACATCTACGGCATGACGGTGACGATGAACGCGACGCTGTTCGACGGCGGCGCGTTCTACCCGCTGTCGTCGTGGGACGCCCAGGAGGCCGTCTCGCTCGTCGAGAGCGAGGGGATCACGCTGATGCACGGCGTGCCCGCGATGTACAACGACGTGATCAACCAGCCCGACGCCGCGGAGTTCGACCTCTCCTCGCTGCGGCTCGCGGGGGTGGGCGGGGCTGGCATCCCGATCGAGGTGCTGCGACGGTTCGAGGAGCTCTACGACGTGACCGTCTGTGAGGGCTACGGGTTGACCGAGACCTCGCCGGTGACCCACTTCAACACGCCCGACGACCGGCGGGTCGGCTCGATCGGCAAGGCCCTTCCCGGCGTGGACTCCCGGATCGTCACCGACGAGTTCGAGGAGGTCCCGCCCGTCGAGCGCGGGCCGGTCGACGAGGAGGAGGTCGACCTCGACGAGATCACCGGCGAACTGGTGATCGCGGGCCCGAACGTGATGAAGGGCTACTACGGACTACCCGAGGCCAACGAACGGGCGTTCACCGAACGGGACGGCAGGCGGTGGTTCCACACGGGCGACATCGGGTATCATGACGCGGACGGGTTCTACTACGTCGTCGACCGCGAGAAACACATGATCGTCACCGGCGG
>CAYVQH010000144.1:0-5044 GCA_964454105.1 uncultured Halobacteriales archaeon
AGCCGGTCAACAGCGCGAGCGAGGCCTGCATCGAGAACGTGATGACGTACCAGAACCCCTCGCCCCACTGTGCCGTGACCTCGACGGGTCCGCTCGGCGTGAGCCAGACGGCCAGCCCCATCGTCACGAACGTCAAAAGCAGCGCGAAGATGAACGCGTCCGGAAGGAACCGCTGGACCACTCGGCTCGCACCGGCGCCGAGCGCGGTGAAGAAACCGCTGACGGTCCGTTGGACGCTCGTGCTCATGGCGCCCGCCCCAGGTTCGGTTCCATCGTCGTTCCCGCTCTAAGAACCACACACGATCCCACCGGAGCCCCTGGACTCCCGATCATTCGTGGGTCATACGTTCGAAACCCTGTTAATAAAACTGTCTGAATCGGCACCACAACACGCGACGGTCGCCGATCGTCACCCCTCGCGGGTCGTCACTGCGCTTCGATGCGGTCCGCGCCCAGGTCGGCCAGCAGTTGCCCCAACTGGATCCGGTCGCTGGTCCCCTCCGTGAGGTCCAGGTCGATCTCGCCCGCGCGCCGATGGATCGCGGCCAGTTCGCGGCCGTCGTATCGCGCTCGGGAGACCGTGAGCACGTCCGCGAGGACTTCGCCGCCGTCGTAGCCCTCGTCGATCAGCAGTTCGTCGAGCAGCCCCCGAGCATCGCCGAACTTGCCGTTCTCGGCCGCAACGAGCATGTCCTCGACCCGGTCGTCGACGCCGATCCCGCCGAGGGCCTCGTAGGCCGCCTCCATCGTGATCTCGCCGTTGGTCTCGGCGGTCGTCTGGGCCCCGAGGATCGCCTTACGGAGGTCGCCGCCCGCGTAGCTCGCGACGTACTCCAGCCCGTCAGAGTCGTACTCCACTCCCTCGTCCTCGACGATCCCTTCGAGCACTTCGACGGTCTCAGCGGTCGTCGGGGCGCGCATCGGGACCGGAAAGCACCGCGAGACGATGGGGGCGATCAACGCCGAGGGCTGTCGGGTCGTGATGACGAATTGGGCGGCCTCGTGGTGGCGCTCCATCACCCGTCTCAGCGCCTGCTGGAAGTCCTCGCGGATGGCCTCGGCGTTGTCGAGCAGGATCGTCTTGTAGTCGCCCGAGACGGGGGGATAGCTCGCGAACTCCTTCAGGACGTGGTTGATCAGCCCCGCCTTCGAGGTCTCGCGGCGGCGTTTCGGCGTGATGAAGGAGGAAAACCGGGGATCCTCCGAGAGCTCCTTTTTTGTCATGCCGAAGAAGTCGGCGACGTTGATCTCCACGAGGTCGTTCTCCGAGTCGTGGGCCTCGCGGGCCAGCGCCCGGACCGCGGCGGTCTTGCCGGCTCCTTTCGGACCGTAGAGCGCGAGGTTGATCGGCTCGTCGACCGCCCGCAGGAGGTACTCCCTGACCCCCTCCTGCGGTAGCTCCGCGAGCGTCGGGGCGTGGATCTCTGTCCACAGCGGCGCGTCCATTGTCGGTCGTTGGGACGGGTCGGATACAAATGCGTCGCTACGCGTTCGGACGTGGACTGAGCCGTCTCACCGAGGTGTGGCGCTTCTGTCCGTGGGTTGGAGGAAACTCAAAACGACAGGGGCTCGGCGTCCGCCCAGCGGGCAGTGAACTCATCCGCGATCTCGGCCGCGAACGTGGGGTCCTTCAGGTCGATGACGGCGAAGACCTCTCCCGGTTTGAGCGGGTTCGCCACCTGCAGGACGACCTCGATGCCATCGATGAGGTTGAACGTCCCGTCGAGGTTTCCCGCCGTCCGGACCGAGAAGGAGGGGTGATCCGAGAGTCGGCTTCGATACCGCTCGCCGACGCTCTCGGGGAGTGTCTCGACGACTTCGGGGGTCATCAACACGGAAACGTCGACCCCACGATCGACGGCGTCCTCGAGGCGCTCGGTCAGGACGTCACCGATCTCGTCGAAGTCGAACTGCGGGGAGCGGTTCGTGACGACCATGACGATCTCGTCGTCGGCCGCCGCGAGGCGTTCCAGGAGGAGTTCGAGCGTCTCGTCGTCGCCGACGGCCGCGGTCCAGAACTGCTCCTCGACCGGCTTTGCGGATTCGAGTTCGTCACTGAGGTTCGCGACGATCTCCTCGTAGCGTTCGAGGGTCTCCTCGGCCTCGCGGCGTTTGTCCGCCAGCAGCCGATCGAGCGCGGTGTCGGGCTCGACCGCGACGTACTTCTTCGGCCGACTCGCCGTCTGGCTTCGGACGAGGTCGTGCTGTTCGATCTTGTTCAACACGTCGTAGATCCGCCCCATCGGGACGTCGCTCGCACGTGACAACTCCTTTGCGGTTGTCGGTCCCGTGCGCAGGAGCGCGCGGTACACACGCGTCTCGTACTCCGAGAGACCGAGATCCCTGAGACTGGCCATGTCACGATCTATCGTCGCCAATGTATAAACACACCGGCCGTTGTCGTCTCAGTCGTAGAGACCGCCCACCGCCCGTTCCAACTCCGCCGGGGTTCCCGCCGGTTCGGCGGATCGCCCGCCGCTGCTCGCGATCGCTCCCTCGCAGTCCGCGTCGGGGACGACGACGGATTCGTGATCCGCGATCCGGAGCGCGGCCCGGTGGAGGTCGGAGCCCGCTGAATCGCCGATCCGGATCACGAGCGGATCGCCGACCAGCCGCGAGACGGCCGTCCCGTAGCTCGCGAGCTCGGGACCCATCCGGTCGCTCGCCCCTGCGAAGGCCGCGAGCGCGTCCCGGGCGACCCCGCGATACCGCTCCTCGCCGGTGAGGACGGCTAAGTCGACCAGGGCGTCCGCGAGCTCGGTCGTCGTGTTCAGCGGGTACAGCGGGCGATCGAGGAGTCCCACACCCCCGACGCCGTCCCGGAACGTCCCGGCCTCGGTTCCGAGCGTCTCGATGGTGTGATCGGCGACCTCCCGGGCGGTCGCGAGGGCGTCGTCGCTACCGAGGACCTCTCGAGCGGTCGTCAGCGCCCGCAGAACGCGGGCTTGATCGCCGAGCAGGTCGCGCTCGCCGCCGGCGACGTGGGCGACGCTGCCCGACTCGATCAGCTCCTCGAGCCCGGAGAGGGCACGCTCGGCGAACCGTCTGGCCGGCCGGTCGTCGGTGTACGCGTGATGGGTCAACAGCGCGTCGATCGCGAGCGCGTTCCTGTCGGCGTAGACCGTCGCGTCGACCGGCGGGTCGGTTCGGCGCTCGGGCGAGGCGTAGGACTCGTCGGGGCCGGGCGCCTGGCTCGCGGCGAACGCCTCGCCGGTCCAGAGGGTCGTCGTCAGGTACTCCACCGTGTCGGCGGCGGTCTCGCGGTAGGTCTCCTCGCCGGTCGCGAGGTACGCGTTCGCGAAGGCCCTGAGCAGCGCCGCGTTCTCGTCGGCCAGTTTCTCGTGGGACACGTCGCTCCAGTCGCGGTTCGCGGCGTACCGGAAGAACCCCCCTTCGTAGTCGTCTCCGAGGTGCGTGCGGATCGCCTCGAGGGTCCGCTTCGCGCTCGCCCGGTGGCGCTTGAGCGCGAACTCCACGGTCCGGGGCAGCGGGAACTTGGGGGCGTCGTTCCAGCCGCCGTACCGCTCGTCGAACGCATCGTCGAGTCGACCGACCAGTTGGCCCTCGATCCCCTCGGTGAGATCGCCGGCCGGCGGCTCGTTGTCGCGAAGCGATCGCGGGACCCGCCCAGCGTCCGCGCCACGATCGCCCCAGACCTCCCGGACCCGTTCGAGGACGCTTCGCAGCCCCTCGATCCCCAGTGCGGTCGCGCCGGTGAGGATCCGTCCGTCGGGCGTACAGAAGACCGTCGAGGGGAACCCGCCCATGTTGTAGCGATCGCGAACGCGCGGGTGGCGGTCCACGTCGACCTTGACGGGGACGAATTCCTCGAGGTTGGCCCGGATCTGGGGATTCGAGAGGGTGGTCTCCTCCATCTCCGCACAGTCCTCACACCACGTCGCCGAGAGAAACAGCATGACCGGCTCGTTCCGCTCGCGAGCGGACGCGAGCCCCTCCTCCCACGAGTGCCACTCGATCGCGCTCCCTGAGTCGTCCATGGCGTCGGTAGAACCGGGACGCGTTAAGGACCTCCGATCGGCCCCACCGATGGCCTCGAAGCGTGTCGCGTCCGACGACAGTCCCTTCGGAGTGAATTTTCCGTCTCCGGACCAATCGCCATCTTAATACGAATGGGGATGCAGGCATACGCAAGTAGCAATGCACGTCTACAACGTGACTCGTCGTGACGGTGTGCTCTCGTCGATCACCGTCGCGGACGTCGACGGTCGGACTGCCTCGTTCGCCATCGATGGTGGCGAGACGGGTCCCGTGTTGGCACATACACCGAAACTCTCGGAGTCGTGGCGACGAGAGGCATGGGCGTTCGCGAACATCATGCTAGCGACGGAACTCGACACCGACCCGCGACCGGCGGCGAGCGTCTGAAGCCCCGGATGCAGGCATCGGGACAATGTAAAGGGTTTTGGGCGCGCGTCCGGTAGAGGGGAGTATGTGGAAGCGCCTGCTGGCGGTGTTGCTCATCGTCCCCCTCGTCGACGCGATCTTCCTGATCGTGGTCGCCGACTTCCTGTCTTGGCCGGTGACGGTGTTGCTCGTCGTGCTGACGGCGCTGTTGGGGACGCTGTTCGTCCGGGCGGAGGGACGCCACACGATCCGACGCTTCCAGCAGGCGCTCTCGGAGGGGCGGGCCCCGACCGATGAACTGCTCGACGGCGGCTTTCTGATCGCAGCGGGCGCGTTGTTGCTCACGCCCGGGCTGGTGACCGACGCCATCGGCTTCCTGTTCGTCCTTCCGCCGAGTCGATACGCCCTTCGTGGACTGGTCAAACGGTTCGTGATCCGGCCCTACATCGAGAAGAAGACCGGCGGGTTCGTCAGCGGGAACGTCTACACGTACGGCTTTCCCGACGACGAGGGAAGCGACGACACCGTCGACATCGGGTCGGACAACTACGACGTCGGCGACGGCGACCAGTCGTGAGAAAGAGAAACCCTTAAACAGCGGACGGGAATAGGAGATGATGCGTTCGGGCCGATAGCTCAGTCAGGTTGAGCGCTCGGCTGATAACCGGGAGGTCCGCGG
>CAYVQH010000145.1:0-5035 GCA_964454105.1 uncultured Halobacteriales archaeon
CGGGCGATCTCACCCGGTTTTACGACACGATCCTCGGCGAGTACGCCCAGAACGGTTCGTGGGGATCGGCCAAGGAACAGGGTAAGGTCGCGGGAACCAACATGGCCGCCGACGACAAGGAGGAGGCGTTCCGGTGGGTGTCCTCGTACTCGATCACGCACTTCGATTTCCCGTTTCTGTCCTTCGGTCACCCGACGCTGGGCGACGAGTTCGTCGAGCGAAAGTACAGCGACACCGAGTGGCGCCGCATCGCGATCAAGGACGGCAAGATCGTCGGCGGCGTGCTGATCGGCGACCTCTCTCCCCAGACCCGCCTGAAGAAGCTCATGCGCGAGGAGACCTCCGTCGAGGGCCAGACCGAGGTACTGCTCGAAGAGGACATCGACCTCGAGCAACTCGCGGTCTCGCAGTAGGTCACTCGTCGTTTCGGATGCGGTCTTCTATTCGGCGGGAGATCGCGAACCCGCTAGTAGATATGGCCGATTCATCCATTCCTCGAAAGGATCAGAATCATACATCCGAAAACGAATAGGGAAAGAGTGGCGTAGAACGCTATCTTCGGTGCAGAAACTACAAATAAAAACAAAATCAGCCCGCTAAAGAGGTATACTGCCATTATTTTCCAGTCGCGTACGATGCTGTCAACCGAGTGATCCACCGGTTCCGAGTTGTCGCGTTTGTGTTTATTTATTCCGGTCATATCGATCCCGGAACACGCAGACATTTCGTTCCCCGTTGGAACCGTGTGATGAAATCGTGCTAGCGACTACTGGTAAGGCTCGCTTCCAAGCACACACCGAAGTCACTGGAAGCCGTTTCTCGGCGTGATGACCGAAAACGAGAGCGACACGTTCGACATCGGCGGCGAGTTGACCGTCCATCGACTCGGATTCGGCGCGATGCGTCTCACCGGCGAGGAGATCATCGGCCCGCCCGAGGACGAAGGGGAGGCGAAGGAGGTCCTCGAACGCGCCCGCGAGATCGGCGTCGACTTCGTCGACACCGCGGACTCGTACGGCCCCTGCGTGAGCGAGCGCCTGATCGGCGAGAGCCTCGCCGGGGACGAGGACGTAGTCGTCGCGACCAAGGGCGGGCTCTTGCGGACCCTCGACGGTAGCTGGCCGCCATATGGCGATCCCGAGTACCTCCAGGACGCCCTGATGGGCAGCCTCGACCGACTGGGCGTCGACTCGATCGACCTCTACCAGTTCCACCGTCCCGACCCCGAGGTGCCCTTCGAGAACTCGGTCCAGCAGCTCGCGGAGTTCAAGGACGAGGGCTACGTCGACCACGTCGGCGTGAGCAACGTTTCCGTCGAGCAGCTCGAAACCGCCCGCGACATCGTCGAGATCGCGACCGTCCAGAACGAGTTCAACGTCGGCGACCGGGCCGACGAGGACGTGCTCGAGGCCTGCGAGGACGCCGGCATCGGCTTCATCCCGTGGTCGCCGATCGGCTCGGGCGACGACGACCTCGGCGAGAAGGCCGACGCGGTCTCGGAGATCGCCGAGGACCACGACGCGAGCGACTCCCAGATCGCGCTCGCGTGGCTGCTCCAGCGCTCGCCCGTGATCCTGCCGATCCCGGGCACCTCGAGCGTCGAGCACTTAGAGGAGAACGTCGCCGCCTCGGAGATCGAGCTCTCGGGCGACGAGATGGAACGACTGGAGTAGCCACGAACGGGAGAGCCGCGGATCCGAAGCGGTTTTCGGCCGGGCCGGCCCACTGAAAGCATGAACGGCAGCGGCGACATGACCCTCGCGTTCGACCTGGCGGCGCTCCAGGCGCTCGCCGAGCCCGACCGGGTGTTCACCGACGCGCGCCAGTGGACCGAGTACGTCGGGGTCGTCAGCGAGAAGCCGACCTACGTCGTGACGAACTTCACGCGCAAACACCGGATCCGACAGGACTTCTTCTCGGGCCCGCGCGGACGCGAGGAGAGCCTCGACAGCGTCAAAGAGCAGTTCGACACCGATCGCCACGTCTTCGTCGGTACGAGCGACGAGGATCGCGAGCTCGCCGAGCGGGTCGGATGGGAGTACCTGCCCGTCGAGGACGCCGCCGAGGCCGCCGACTGGGAACTGGCGACCGACGAGGGGGCGTCCGAACCCGACGAGACGGTCCGGGACGACTGGCCGTAGAGCCGAGAACCGAGGACGCTTATTGTCCGAGGGGCTACAGTCGCCCATGTCTCTCGACGTCGCCGCCGCGTTGAAGGAGGGGGCCGGCAGGGTCGTGAGCCGCAACGGAGCCCTGTTCGTCGTCGCGTTCGCCGTCGTCTCGCTTCTGGGCAACGTCGCGATCGACAGCACGACCATCGCGCTCCAGGCGCTCTCGGAACGGTTGGCCGCCGACGTCGGCGGGCCACGGCCCGAACCGCTTCCCGAGAGTGCGACCCCCTTCGGCCTCGAACTGCCCGGGTCGGTCGTCGTGTTCCTCCTCTTGCTGTGGCTGCTCTCGTGGACCGCGACGAGCATCGTGGCCGTCCGCGTCATGGCCAGCGAGCACACGAACGGGATCCCCGACGGGTTGCTCTCGCGACGGTTGACGCTCGCGAGCATCAACGAGATCGGCGCTCGGATCGTCATCTGGACGCTGGTCACCATCGGGTTCGCCCTCCTCGTCCTGCCGGGAGTCTTCCTCGCGATCTGCTTTTACTTCGCCCGACCGTTGATCGCCATCGAGGACCGCAACGCGATCGACGCGATGGCCGAGAGCTGGCGGCTCTCGTCGGGCCGGCGTTTCGCGATCCTCGCGTTGGTGGTCGGCGCGGCGGTGATCTACGTCGCGATCGCGCTGCTCGGCGGCGCACTCGCCCTGTCCGCCGTCCCGGTCGTCGGGGCGGCGGTCTCGATCCTCCTCGGGGCGATCGCGAACGTCTTCTGGCTCGCCGTCTCCGCGCGTGCGTTCGTCCAGTTGCGCGAGCCGCTCGAGCGACCCGAGGACCCGCCGGATCCGGACGACGAGTGGAACGACCCCGCCGGGGTCGAGTGGTGAGCGGGGCGGTACCGCTCTCGACGACGGCGACGCGATAGCACGTAGTTTAACCGATCGACGCGCCTATCGTCGTCGATGGCAACACCCGGCGTGCCCGGCGACGAGGGGATCGAGCTTCCCTGCGGGGAGTCCGTCTCGCTCGCGGAGCTGGACATGGGGATGCGCGAGTACGCCTGTTCCTGCGGGGAGCGCCACGCGGTCGTGATGGACGTCCACCCGCCCTCCCGGTTCGTCCCCGAGGCGATCGTCGAGGTGCTTCGCGAGACCGTCGAGACCGAGGACGACCTCGGGGAGTTCGGCACCGTCCACATCATGGGCATCGTTCTCGAGGAGTTCCCCGAGCAGGTCGTCGCCGAGGACGTCTCCGAGGAGGGCACGGTGGGCTACTCGATGCTGTGGCTGACGGACTTCGATTCGCGACGGCTCCACGAGATCGTCGTCGAATTGCTGGTCGAACTCATGGAACACGCGATCAGCCACAGCGAGGACTCGACAGCCTCCTCGTCGTTCGAGGAGCAGATGCTCGACTTCGACGTCGAGGCGTTCGTCGAGGAGTACCGCAGGGCCCGCGAGTTCGAGAGCGAGTACGACCGGCCGGCCTGAGAAGGGCGGGAAAACGATTTGTACACGAACGATCGTCCATAGACATGGCTACCACAGACCGATCGCGACAGCGCCGCGAGGAGATCGAGGCGATCCTCGAGCGCAAACCCGGCGTCCGCGAGGTCCGCGATGAGGCCGACCGCTACACCGTCGTCGGGGCCGCGAGCCGCGGTACCTACGCGAACTGGCTGACCCCGATCGAGGAACACTTCGTCTGTCACCGCAACGCGATCCCCGAGATCGACGAGGATTCCTGGACGATCTCCTTCTCCGGCGGCCTCGACGGCGAGGCCTCGGTAGCCGCACTCGGAGAGCGGTTTCCGACGGTCGCGGTCGCACACACGATGGAGTGTGCGGGAAACGGCCGCGGGCAGCACGACCCCGAGACGGCGAGCGTCCAGTGAGGCTTCGAGGCCGCCGCTACCGCCGTCTGGACGGGCGTTCCCCTCAGTTCGGTGCTGCGGGTGTTTTCGGATGAGGTCCCCGAGGACAGCTGGCTGACCGCCATCGGCGGCGACCTCGACGAGGAGAGCGTCTTCGCGCGCTCGATCCCCGTCGAGAAGGCGATGGACGATTGCATTCTGGCTGTGGGTATCAACGGCCAACCGATCCCGGCCGAACACGGCTATCCCGTGCGATTGCTCGTTCCGGGCTGGTACGGCGTCAACAGCGTGAAGTGGCTCGACGAACTGCGCCTCATGGACTCGATGGTCACGGAGGGGTCGCTCGACCGCCCGGGACGCCACGCCGAGTGGCAACAGGACGAGTACCGGATCCACCCCGCGGACGAGACTCCCGAACACATGGAGACCATCGAGACGTTCGACACGTGGGATCAACTGGAGTCGAGCGAGATCGACCATCCCTACACTTTCGACGAGAACGTGATGTCGCTGATCGGCGCGCCCGACGGCGAGGACCCGATCCGCGCGGGCTCGGTCGACGTCTGTGGCGTCGCGTGGGCGGGCGACGACTCCATTGAACGCGTCGAGGTCTCGTTCGACGTTCGAAAGAGCGGAGCTCTTTCGGGCCAGTCAGAACCGCTTTGCGGTTCTGATGACGGCGGGGTCAACTGGGTAGAAGCCGAGTGCTTCGGCCCCGACTACGCGGGCGCGTGGCGGCTGTTCAGGACCTCGTGGGACGCGACGCCGGGCACCCACACGCTCGTCTCGCGGGCGCCGACGAGCGCGGTCGGACCCAGCCCGCGGCGATCGGCTCCCCTGAGGAGGGGTTCGGTGCCCTCGATTCCGGTCGGTATCCCTGGAACGAGGGCGGCTACGACGCCAACGCCTACCTACCGAACGCCGTCGATGTCGAGGTCGAACCCTCGGAGTAGTCTTCGAATCTCGAAACGCGGCTTCGCTTTTCACAGCGTATCGTTTCTCTTATTACGATGTGCGAACTGGGTCCGGGTGATGACCGACGAGGACACGGT
>CAYVQH010000146.1:0-4990 GCA_964454105.1 uncultured Halobacteriales archaeon
GCCCTTGAACGTGTCGTGGAGCTCGTGGATGGTGTCGAGCGCGTCGACGTGCTCGTGCTGGTCCTTGCCGGCGACCGGGCAGCCGACGATGTTGCGCCACGAGTCGCCACAGGCCTGCAGCGTCGAGAGGCCCGCCTCCTCGAGCTCGTCCCAGATGTCGGGGACGTCCTCGATGTTGATCCAGTGAAGCTGGATCGCCTGGCGGGTCGTGAAGTCGGCCCAGCCGTTGCCGAACTCGGGATTTTCGGCGGGACCCGTCGAGTACTTCTTGGCGATCTCTCCGACGGTTCGGAGCTGGCCGGGTTCGAGCACGCCGTTGGGCGGGCCGATCCGCATCATGAAGTAGCTCTCCTGGCCGGCGCGCTGGTGGTACAGTCCGAACCACTTGAAGCGCTCGAACCAGGCGTCGTGTTCGTCCTCAGGGATCGCGTCCCAGCCCTCCTCGGCGAACCGCTTCATGTGGTCACGGATCTCGGTCCCGTAGACCTCGTCTTTCCACTCCTCCACGTCAGTTGGCATGGACATCCCTTGTCTCCCCACGCGTAAACGCTTCGCACTCTCGTCAACCGTGGCCGGTGCTCATCGGTACCGGAGAATGTTGCAAGTACTACGGTGGCCGGACGCGATGCTCACCGGAGGGGTCGGCCGGGACGAACTGGCCGTCTTCCACGTGACCGATGGTGAGCCACCCCATCGATCCGCGTTCCCCACAGGTGATGCAGTGGCCGACCGCGCGGGCCTCGACTCGATCCTCGTTCGGGCGCACCTCGAAGAAGGCCTCCAACAGCACGTCGGCGGTTTCACATCCGCAGAACTCGTGCTTCGAGAGGCGCCACAGGTCGCTGACACCCACTTCCCGGGAATCGTCGACGCTGATCCAGGCCCCGTCGTCGAGGATTCGCACTGGAACGTCCATGGCGCCACTACGTGCCCGAGCGCCTTATCCCATTGGCCCTTGCACGGTACCCCGGGAGAATGATATGATGGGGCGATGAGACCGGCGGCGGACATGTGGTTGCCGTGGTTCCGTTCGGTCGAGATAGGGACAACAATCTCCGGTAAACGGGAGTTAGGGTAGCGCTTGTCCCCGCACGCGGGTCTATACGTGTGCCGAGTCAATGAGGAGATGATGACACGGAAACGCGACGAGAACCGCCAGCACGCCCCGGCAGACGTCGCACCAGAACTACACGAGGAGGACGAACGATGAGCGACGAGAAACGGGACGACGATCACCTCGCGGACGTCGAGGAGGGGGCCGGCTGCACCGAGATCTGGGAACACCTCTCGGAGAAGCGCGAACGCGAAGAGGCCGACTAACGATAGCGACGACGTTTTGCGTCCGGGGGCTAATGGATAGTCAATGACTACCGAGCGGCCGGACGATCCACGGAGCGGACGGGAGTCGCCGGTCGGCAAACCGGTCGTCAGGGGCGATACGACGATTGCTGGCGAACGCGCACGCGAGGCGGTCCAGTTCGACCCGGACGACCCGGAAAGCCTCGCGACGGCCGCCGAAACCGTCAGGCGGTTCTCCGAGAACACCGTCGGCGGTGAGGACAACATCTACATGCTCAGAGGAGCCGCCGCCTGTGCCGCACTCGTTCGGGGCGAGGGATCGTACAAGGCCGCCGCGAAACGAGCCGGTGGCGACGTCTCGGTGGCGTTCATCCGCAAGTGGGCGCGGGTGCACGACCTTCCCCAATCGATCAGGCGACACGTCGCGATGGGCCATATCGCCCCCACGGCGGCCAAACACATCGCACGCGTCGCCGGCGACGCCCGGTTTCAACTCGCATGGGCCACGGTCGACAGCGACCTCACCGTCCGGGAGGTGCGGGCCATCGCCAGCGACATCAACGACGGCGCCTCTCCCGAGGAGGCACTGGCCGCCCACGACGTCACCGCCGGCGAACTCAGCGTTCAGCTACCGGTAGCGACCTACCGCGAACTCCGCCGGGAAGCCGCTTTCGAGGGCGTCGAGCCCGACGAGATAGTGAACAGGGCACTCACCGAGTACTTCGAGTGAGGAACTCGTCTCCGGCCGACTTGAGCAGGTCGATCCCGGTGGACACCTCCGCCCAGTCGATCGACTCGTCGGGGAAGTGCGCCTGTCGGATCGAGCCCGGACCGAAGACTACCGTCGGGACGCCTGCCTCGATGTAGTGGCGCGCATCGGTCCCGTAGGTCGCCCCTCGGACCGCCGAATCGTGGCCCGCCGAGTCGAGCGCTCCCCGAACGGCGCGGACGATCCGTTCGTCGGGATCGATCTCGGCCGGCTCGAACTGCACCGAGAAGCGCTCGAACGTCGGCGGGTGTGCCGAGAGCCACTCCGAGTCGGCGACGACCTCCGCGACCCCCGCGTCGACGCTTTCTTCGACCGAATCGACCGTCTCACCGGGCGCGACCCCGATGCGGAACTCCGCAGTCAGACGCGCGGGAACGGACGAGGCCCACGAACCCGCCTCGACGGTCCCGGTGACGATCGGCCAGGGGACGGGAAACTCCTCGTAGAGCGGATGGGTGATCCCGTGTGTGCGCTCGGTTTCCAGATCCGCGAGCGCCCGGCGGATCCGTTCGAAACGGGGAAGGACGCTCTCGCCGTGCCACGGCGTCGCCGCGTGGGCCGATCGACCCGTGAGAGTGAGCCGTTTCATCAGCGTTCCCTCGGTGGCGATCACGGGCGTGAGGCCGGTCGGCTCGGCGATGATCGCGGCGTCCGGGGCGGGATACGGTGGATCGTGGGCCGCGCTCGCCGCACCGATCCCGCCCTCCTCCTCGCCGACGACGCTCTCGACGACCACGCGACCGTCGATGTCGCCCTCCGCGAGCCGGCGAGCGGCGAAGACGCAGGCGGCCAGCCCCACCTTCATGTCGGCCGCGCCGCGGGCGGTCAGCGTCTCGCCGTTCCACGTCGGTTCGAACGGATCGGAGGACCACTGGTCCGCCTCCGCGGGGACCACGTCTACGTGACCGTTGAGAAGCAGGGTCGGACCCTCGCCGGAGCCGAGTTCGAGGACGCCGGCGACGTTGGGTCGGTCCGTCGTCTCGATCTCCCCGGGGTCGTCGGGAAACGAGGGATGGGCAACGAGGCGTTCGGGATCCGGCTCCCAACGGTAGGTATCGAAGCCGAGTTCGTCGAGTCGCCCCTCGAGCCAGTCCTGTGCGGGTGCCTCGTTGCCGTCGGTCGTGTCGAACGAGAGGAGACGTTTGACGAAGGTCCTGCGATCGGCGTCTGAAAGGGTCATGGCGGGGGGTCACTGGGAATGCTCTTAGGGGTTCGGATAGCGTGAACGGCGAACGCCGTGATATCGTCCACCGATTCAGCGAGGATATTGATTCAGATCTCCCGACCGGAGCTAGCCGAATTTTTCGTCGAAGGCGGCGAGCCGGTCGAGAAGCCGACGCTTCGGGAACCGGCGGAACCGGACGTGGAGGCGCTCGTCAAACTCGCGAGGAAGTACGACATGGAGATCCTCGGCCCGTTCAGACGGTGGTGGATCCACGAACCGGTCGTGACGGTCGCCTTCGGATCGAATCCTGAACGCTTATGTCGGTGGCGCGGCGACGTCGTCGTGAGGGCCGGTAGCTCAGTCCGGCAGAGCGTCTGACTCTTAATCAGACGGTCGCGTGTTCAAATCGCGCCCGGCCCGTTTCCAGCCGTAGCGGACGTGCGCTTCTAATCGTGAGATTTCACCTATACGTCCACGGCGGATCGTGAGCACGTACGGTCAGAGATCGTGTCGAGTCCGGAGACCGTACCCAGAGTGAGAACGAGCGACAGTCGGTTGGACGGGTTCGCGGACGTGTCCCAGAACGCCGAATAGGGATCGGACGGCTTCGGAACGATTCGGGTCCCCGGGTACGTCTCACCCCCGAACAGGAAGGTAGGAGAGCGCGACGAGCAGGAAAACCGTGAGGCCGCTGAGAACGGTGATCCAACCCAGGCCGGGGTTCGAAACGAGCCCGAACGAACCGACAGCCCACGCGCCAATAGCGATGAGCGAGAAGAACGCCGCGTACACTGCGGCCGCGCGTCGTTGCATGTTGCAGGGGATGTCGCGCCGGGGGTATAGAAGTTACTTTTCGTCGTGACCATCCGACCTATTAAGACGGCTCCGGCGGTACGCGGAACCATGAACCCGACTGCAAGGCCGAACGCCCGTCGAATGGAGCCGCGATCATGACCGAGCGGCTGTTGACACGCGTGCTGTTACCTGTTGCGAGCGAGGCCGATGCCGAAGCGACCTGTGATGCGCTCTTCGATCAGCTCACCGATATCGATACGATCATCGCGACACACGTCATCGAGAAGGCTGGCGGCGGAATCGACAAGGCTTCGGTCGAACAGCGCGAGGAGAACGCGGAAGCCATTTTCGATATCGTGGACGAACGCTGTCGCGGATCGGAGGTCAACGTCGAACACCGGATCTTCTATGGGACCGACGTTACCGAAACGATCCTCGAGGGTGCAGATGACGAAGACGCCAGCGTCGTCGTCTTCACACCCCGAGGGTCGAGCCGATGGATCGATCTTCTAACCGGCGACGTCGCTTACTCGCTGATCACCGATACCGATCGACCGGTTCTCGTTCTCCCTTCGTGACCGAACTGCCGCACCGATAACTGACGGTTCGTAATGGAAGGAAAGCCAAGGGCCGGATTTGAACCGGCGATGGGCGGCTCTGCAGGCCGCTGCGTTAGGCCGGACTCTGCCACCTTGGCACGGTTGGCACTATCGGTGTTACGGACATAAGGCTAGCGGTCAGTGGACGCTGTCGCTCTCCGTAAATGAAAAAAGCCCACGACCCAAAGGGTCGTGGGCTTTGATATGAGTGGAAGGCGGCGAACCACCAGTTGCGAACCGTTGTAACGGAACGGTCTCGGGTTCCACCGGGACGGACCCAGCGTGTACTTCCGATTGCGTTCCTGGGTTCGTACTTGGCCCCTCTTGCGAGGCAGTTTTCCCAGAGGCTCGCGCACTCCAGTA
>CAYVQH010000147.1:0-4893 GCA_964454105.1 uncultured Halobacteriales archaeon
GCGACCCGCTCGTAGACCGCCTCGCCGGAGGCGAGTTCGAGGTCCTGGAGGTCCGAACCGCCGGGGTTCGAGGTCCGACAGAGCACGAACACGCCCGTCCCCTCGCGGGAGAGGAAGGGTTCGAGCGAGTCGCAACCCATGTAGGGGTTGGCGGTGATGGCGTCCGCCCGGTCGAGGAGTTTCGCGTACTGACGGGCGGTGTTGCCGATGTCTGCGCGTTTGGCGTCGAGGATCACCGGGACTCCCTTCCCATGGGCGTAGGCGATCGTTTCGACCAGCGCGCGCCAGCCCTCGGGGTCCTCGTAGAAGGCGGCGTTCGGTTTGTAGGCGGCGGCGTGTTCGTGGGTCGCGTCGATGATCCGGCGGTTGAACGCCCACCGCGGGAGGTCGCGGTCGTGGAGGTGGTCGGGAATGCGGTCGGGATCGGGGTCGAGACCGACGCAGACGACGGTGTCCCGTTCCCGAATGCGCTCGTCGAGCCGATCGAAGAAGCCCATGCCTCCCCATCACGAGGCGGCGACTACAACGTTCCCGTTCGGATACGCTCAAATGCCGGGAGTTCTTAGGGGTGGTATGGCACTCAGAGCGGTCGTGTTCGATCTCGATTACACCCTCGCGGTGGTCTCTCGCGACCGGTCGAGCCTGCTCGCGGACGCCTCCGAGACGGTCGGCGTCCCGACGGTCTCCCGGGAGGCCTACGGCGAGGCCCACCAGCGCGCACACATACACGAGACCCGCGGTCCGATCTTCGCGGATCTGCTCGGCGGGGACGACCGGAGCGAGGCGCTCGCGGAGGCCTACCGGGACGCGATCGCCGACACCATCGAGCCGATCGACGGGGCCGAATCGCTGATCGCCGACCTCAAGGCCGAGTACGCTGTCGGCCTGCTCACGAATGGCCCGATCGTCGCCCAACGGGACAAGCTGGCGACGTTAGGCTGGGAGGGACTGTTCGACGCGGCGGTCGTCACCGGCGAGATCGGGGCCGGCAAACCCCACCCCGAGGCGTTCGAGGCGATCCTCGACGCGCTCGGATCCGCCCCCGAGGAGGCCATCTACGTCGGCGACGGGGTCGAGACCGACGTCGCCGGCGCCGCCGGGATCGACATGGCGGTCGTCCAGGTGCTGTATCCCGGCGGACCCGACCCCGACCCGCGTGCCGACGCTCACGTCGATCGCGCGGACCTCGTGTGTGAACTCCCCGGCCTCGTGGCTCAGTTCGACTGAACCGCCCGCTCGACCACCGACACGGCGCGTTTCACCTCGGCCCCGTCCTCGACGAACACGAGCGTCCTCGGGGGACGGGTCGCCTTCGGCCGGATTCGCAATCCCGCCTCCTCGGCGCTCTCGACGACCGCCTCGTGGGCCGTCGCGAACTCGACGTGTGCGCGGTCGGGATGGACGTACGCCTCCGCGAGTCGGAGCGTGCGATCCGCTCCGTCGGCGCCGGTCTCCGAGACGCGTTCGCCAGCCGTGATGGACGCCTCGCCGGCGGCCTCGATCGCGTAGGCGAACGTCCCGTCGGCGGTCGGTTCGGCGTCGGGGTTCGCCTCGATCACCGACAGGGCCGCGAGCACGCCGTCGGTCCGGCCGTCGATCTCGCTTGCGAGCAGCCGGGCGATGCGGGTCCCGCCCGCGAGCCGTTCGTCGACCATACGTCGGCTACTCGCGGCGGCGGTTTACCCCTCCCGATTCAGCGTTCCGCGAACCGCCGGAAGCTCCTCGCTCACGTCGATGCCCTCCCGGCGCGCGAAAACGACCGCCGCGACCTCGATGGTGACTCCCAACTCCCCCTGGAGTTCGTTGATCCGCGCCACGGCGGTCCGCTTCTCGATCCCGCCCGCGACGACGGTTTCGAGGACGCGCTCGAACGGCGAGCGCTCTGCGAGCAGGTCCTCGTCGGGCGAGAACTCCTCGGGAACCGCGACCGACTCGACGGCGAAGCTCGTCTCGAGGTCTCCCTCGGTCCGTTCGAGCAGCCCCTCGCTCACGGCCACGTCGATCAGGCGTTTGGCCTGATCCGGCGAGAACCAGTCCCGGTCCAGCGAGAGCGAGACGACGAAACTGCTCTCCTCCATCCGACGCGTGCCGGCCTGCTTGAACGGTGCGGCGACGGCGATCCGCAGACTCATCGCTCGACGATGGGGCAGGCGAGCAGGTAAGCGGTTCGGATGCGATCCATTTTAGTACTCACCGGCTGTCCTTCGAGCCATGAACGATCACGGCCGTTCAGCCCGAAAACGCACCGGCGGACGACTGCGCCCGATGGCGAAGCGAAAGAAACACCAGATCGGTCGCCAGCCGACCGAGACTCAGGTAGGAGAGAAGAAGTTCAAGACCATCGATGCCCGGGGCAACAGCCGGAAGGTCCGGGCCATCTCGACGAACGTCGCCAGCGTCGCCGTCGACGGCGAGGTCCGCAACGCGTCGATCCAGGACGTCGTCGAGAACCCCGCGAACCCCAACTACGTCCGACGGAACATCATCACGAAGGGCGCGTTCATCGAAACCGACGAGGGCCGCGCCCGCGTCACCTCCCGGCCCGGCCAGGACGGGCAGGTCAACGCCGTTCTCGACGAATAGAGAGCACCGCTTTTCCATCGTCGTCGTCCCGAACCGATGATACGCGTGCGGACGTTCACCGACGGTTACGGTCGTGGTGCGGCCTTCTGGAGGGCCGTCTCGGCGATGTTACCCCCGTAGTCCGCGGTCCGCGACAGCGAGTCGACGACCAGCCCGAGGAACTGGGCCTGGTGGGCGTCATCAAGCGTCCTGATCTGTTCGTCGACGTTTCGAGTGTACTCGTCGATCGCCTCGACGTCCTCGCGGGCCTGGTTGCCCAACCGGGTCGCCCGGTCGCTCTCGTCCTCCAGGAAGGCGTCCATCGCCTGCTCGACGATGGCGACCGCGTCCTCGTAGAGCGCATCGAGCGCCTCCGCGACCGCCTCAGGGACCGTTCCGAGATCGAGCGCGATGTTGGCGATCTTCGAGGAGTGGTCGGCGATCCGCTCCAACTGCCGGGCACTGGAATGGTAGTCGAAACACGCCTCGCGTCCCAGTCCGATCTCCGCGGCCGTACTCGGATCCCGAAGCGTCGAGCGAAACACCCGTGAGACCATGAACCACAACCGGTCGACGTCGTCGTCGCGCTCGATGACGTCCGCCGCCAGGTCGTCGTCGTCCTCGATCAGCGCCCTGACGGCGTCCGCGAGCATCGTCGTCGCGATCAGTCGCATCCGGGTAACGGCGTTGTGGACCGATAGCTGTCCCGAATCAAGTAGATCCTGAAGGACGATGCGTTCGCCGGTCTCCTCGACGACCTCCAGGCCGACCAGTCCCTGTGTCGCGTCGCGAACGCTACGGCGCTGATCGGCGGTGACCTGCCCCGTCTCCAGATGAATGACGTCGAACCCGCTGACGTACATCGTCACGACTCCACGGGTGAGGTCCCGACCGGACAGGTCATCGATGTCGAGGGTCCCCTCGACGATTCCGTCGCTTCGATGCGGGGCGAGCAACAGCGACTCGCCGTCCGGATAGAACGAGACCTCGGTTCCTGCCTCGATGTCGTTGTCGATCGCCCAGTCCTTCGGGATCGAGACGGTGAACGTCGATCCACCCGTGACCTGTACCTTCCTCGTGTCCATGGTTCCCGATATCCGTCCACCAATGTAAATGTGGCCATAACTATATAGTAAATCGAAGAACACCGATCCCCGCGTCTCCCAGACGGATCGGTACCGATCCAACGACGAAGGACGCCGTGCGGACCGGAGTCGATCCCACGACCCGCCGATAGGGCGGTAGGGACTCCGGATATGAATATATACGTTCTGCTATATAGATATCATAGAAGAGTATTTATTATTGAGTCGATCATGTTCCGGTGATGTCGAGAGACGTGTCGGGGTGGGCCTCTCACTCCGTCTCCAGACGTGATCTTTTGACCGCGGCTGGCGTGGCGGGGACCGTTGGCCTCGCCGGCTGTACGCGGGCGGTCAGCAGCGAGAACAGGGAGGTGAACCTCGCCGGAAGCAGCACCGTCTTCCCGATCGCGGAGGCGGTCGCGTCGGATTACGTCCAGCAGAACCCGGGGGTGAACGTCTCGGTCAGCCAGACCGGCAGCGGTGGCGGGTTCTCGAACTTCTTCTGTCCGGGGATGACCGACCTCAACAACGCCAGTCGTCCCATCGAGGAGGGCGAACGGACCCAGTGCAGCGAGAACGGGGTCACTCCGGTGGAGTTCACCGTCGGCACGGACGCGCTGACCGTGGTCGTGAACCCGGAGGCCGACTGGGTCGACTGCGTGACCATCGACGAGCTCAGGGAGATCTGGCGGGTGGGCGGCGCCGAGCGCTGGAGCGACGTCCGCGAGGAGTGGCCCGACGAGGAGTTCGAGCTCTACGGGGCGGACACGGTCAGCGGCACCTTCGACTACTTCCGCGAGACCGTCATCGGCGAGGAGGAGAACCACCGCAACGACTACTCGGCGACCGAGAAGGACCGGACGATCGTCCGGGGCGTCCAGGGGTCGCCCTACGCGATGGGCTACTTCGGCTTCTCGTACTACAGCGAGAACCCCGACTCGATAAAGGCGCTCGCCATCGACAACGGCGACGGCTGCGTCGAACCCTCGCTCGAGACGGCGAAGAGCGGCGAGTACCGCCCCCTCTCGCGGCCGCTGTTCACCTACGCCGCGAAGGCGGAGCTCGCGGACCCCGCCGTCCGGAACTTCCTGCGCTTCTTCATCGAGAAGGCGGCGACCGACCTCGTCTCGGACGTCGGGTACGTCCCGATCACCGAGGAGGAGAGAGCGGAGAACCTGCGCCGCCTCGACAACGCCATCGAGGACGTGACATGATGACCCGAAGCTTCGATACGACACTCACGGCG
>CAYVQH010000148.1:0-4865 GCA_964454105.1 uncultured Halobacteriales archaeon
CGAGTGCCCTGTATGGGGGAACCTACACCTACCTCACCCACACCGTCGAGAAGCGTGGGATCGAGACCCGGTTCGTCGACACGCTCGATTACGAGGCCTACGAGGAAGCGATCGACGACGAGACGGCGTACGTCCACCTCGAAATCATCGGCAACCCCGCGCTGGTCACGCCCGACATCGAGCGAGTGAGCGAGATCGCCCACGCGAACGACGTCCCGCTGTTCGTCGACAACACCTTCGCCACCCCGTATCTGTGCCGGCCTCTCGAACACGGCGCGGATCTCGTCTGGAACTCGACGACAAAGTGGCTCCACGGCTCGGGAACGACCGTCGGCGGCGCGCTGATCGACGGCGGCACCTTCGACTGGGAGGCGGGCGACTACCCGGAGATCACCGAGCCCAACCCCGCGTATCACGGGCTGAACTTCCGGGAGACCTTCGGCGAGGCCGCCTTCGCCTACGCCGCCCGCGCCCGCGGGCTGCGCGATCTGGGCAACCAGCAGTCGCCGTTCGACGCCTGGGTCACCCTCCAGAAGCTCGAATCCCTTCCCCTCAGGATGGAGAAACACTGCGAGAACGCGCAGGTCGTCGCGGAGTTCCTCGAGGACCACGCCGACGTGGCGTGGGTGAACTACCCCGGACTGGAGAGCCACGAGACCCACGAGGCCGCGAGCGAGTATCTGGAGGGAGGGTACGGCGGCATGATCACGTTCGGACTGGAGGACGGGTACGAGGCCGGCCGAACCGTCTGCAACGAGGTGGAACTGGCGAGCATGCTCGCGAACGTCGGTGACGCGAAGACGCTGATCATCCATCCGGCCTCGACGACCCACCAGCAGCTCTCCGAGGAGGAGAAGGCCGCAAGCGGCGTCACCGACGACCTCGTTCGGGTGTCGGTCGGGATCGAGGACCCCGCGGACATCGTCGCAGACTTGGAGCAGGCGATCGAGACGGCCTAAACGCGGACGAGCACGTCGAGCTGGTGGGCGATGTAGGTCAGTTCGCCGTCGTGAAGCTGCCGGCGGCGTGCGGCGAGCCATTTCTGAAGGTCATCGCCGAGTTCGTCGGCTAGTGCTCCTTCGATCGTATCGAGGATGTGCGCCAGAAAGACCCGCTCGTCGGCGGAGTAGGGCGGGTAGACGATCCAGTCGGAGCCCCCGGCGGCGAGGACTTCGCCGCCCGCTCCGGGAACCGTCGAGAGGAGGCGCCGCCCCGTTCGGCTCGACCCCTCGCGGTCCATGTCGCGGTGATAGGCCCCGACGACCCGATCGTCGAGGGGGTGTTCGGGATCGAAGACCGTCCCGCCGTCGAAGGTGATCGGGAAGTACGCGAGGCCGTTCGGCGCGAGCGCGTCGAAGAGGACCGGAAGGGCCTCGTTCAGGTCCACGAGGTCGAGAAAGGCCTGGGCGACCAACAGGTCGTACTCGTCCCCCACCCCCAGCGTCTCGAAGGCGTCGCCGACGACGAGCGAGACGCTGGCGTCTCCGCGTCGGAAGCGGTCGCCGTCCTCCTCGAACCCCCGATCCAGGAGGTGCTCGCGGGCGGCGGCAACGTTTCCGGGTCGTTCGTCGATCGCGGTGTAGGAGACGTCGTCGGGGAGGACGTCCCAGTCGAGCAGTCGGACGATCCCGGTTCCGACGCCCGCGCCGACCTCGACGATCCGAAGTGGGCCGTCGGGCAGTTCCTTGCGGAGCCGGTCGAGCACCCGGCGGTTCAACGCCCGGTCGTCGACGGTTCGTTTCACGTGCAGGTACCGCCGGAAGCCGCTCATCGGTCGTAGGTCAGCACCGCCCCGATCGCCTCGTCGGGGTGGTCGGCGAGCAGTCGGTAGGCGTCGGGGGCCTCCTCGACGGGCAGGCGGTGGGTGAGAAGCGCATCGGCGTCGAAACCCCCCAAGTAGTCCCACGCGAGGTCGAGCCGCCGGGCCTTGCTCCAGCGTCCCCGTAGGTCGGGGTCGAGCGTGCTGACCTGGGTGCTCTCGATGGCAATCCGGCTCCGGTGAAAGCGTCCGCCGAGATCAAGGTCCGCCCGCTTGTCGCCGTACCAGGACCCGACCAGCACGCGCCCGGCGTAGCCCGTCGCGTCGATCGCGGCGTCGAGGGCGGCGGGATCCCCCGAGAGCTCGATCGCGAAGTCCGCACCCTCGTGGTCCCCCCACGAGAGGTGAGAACGCAGGTCGTCGCCGGGCGCGAACGTGCCGTCGGCTCCGAGCGCCCGCGAGCGTTCCCGGCGGAGCGGGTACCGATCGACCGTGTAGAGCGCGTCGAGCGGGTGCTGTGCGAGAAGCGCGGTGGTGAGCAGCCCGAGAGCACCCTGCCCGAAGACGACCGCGCGCTCGCCGACGATCGGCGCGGCGTCCATCGCGAAGTTGACGGCGGCCTCGACGTTCGGGAGCAGGGTCGCCTCGGCGGCGGAGAGTCCCTCGGGCACCGACTGGAGGTCCGCGGGGTCGATACGGAAGTGGCTCGCGTGCGGGTGGAAGGCGAAGACCCGCTCGCCGAGCCAGCCCCCGTCGACGTCCCTCCCCGTCTCGATCACCCGACCGACGGCGGCGTAGCCGTACGTGATCGGATACTCGAGATCACCCGAGAGAGACGGGATGCTCTCGTCGGCAGGGAGGTGCTCGGGGGCCTCCCCCCGGTAGAGCAGAAGCTCGGTGCCGGGGCTGATCCCGGAGCACTCGGTCTCGACGAGGACCTCCCCGGGATCGGGCTCCGGTATCGCGAACTCCTCGACGCACACCTCGCCGGGCGCGCGAAACGACACCGAGCGGGCAGTCATCGATGCCACCTCCGAGGACGGGGCATCGACGGACGGGAGCGAGACACGACCACGGCTACGACCGAGGCCGACATTGTTCTTGTGTCGGCTCATCGGAGGCGTCCGGAGACGTACAGCCAGTCGCGGACGAATCCGGCGATGAAGGGGACGGCGACGAGAACGGCCGCGACGGTCGTGAGCGGCGGTCCGACGGCCGGCGAGAGGACGACCGAGAGGAACGCCATCTGGAGGCCGGCGAGGGGGCGGCGGCTCGGGCGGGCGGGCAGGTCGGAGACGGACAGACCGCGTCGGCGACGGACCCACCGGCCGAGGACGAACAGGTATCTGGCGGCGCTGACCGAGAGATACCAGACCGGTAGTTGGCCGTAGAGGACCGCCAGAAGCGGTGCGATCAGGATCCCGAGCGCGTCGAACTCGGTGTCGAGGCGCGCGCCGAGCGTCGTGACGTGGTCGGTCAGTCGGGCGACCGTGCCGTCGGCGTAGTCGGTGAGCGCCGCCGCGCCGTACAGGCCGGCGGGCAGCCAGACCAGCGACTCGGTGGGCTGGGGGAGCAGGAGGAAGCCGGCGAGAAAGGCGAGGAGGACCCCGCGGGCGACGGTGAGCAGCGTCGCGGGACCGAACGACGACAGGAGACGATCGCCGTCACGGTTACGGGGAAGGAAACGCCAGAACAGCGCGAGTTCGTACGCCAGGACCGAGATCGAGAGGGCGAGCCATCGCCGCGCGAGCCCATCGGCGAGCAACAGACGCAGCCCGGCGAAGGCCACGGCGGTCGCGACGGTCGCGACCGCCGCGATGGCGATCCAGCGCAGTCGGAGACGACGGAGCGTCCGACCCGCGTAGACGTCACTCATGGCGTCCCTCCGGAACGCAGACCCACCCCTCCCGGGTCGGGATGATCGCGTAGTTCGCCGACGCCAGCAGCTCCTCGATGCCGGCGGCAGCCTCGCCGCCCCCGTCGGGTTCGCCCTCGTGTCGCGCGTGGGGCTCGATGTAGACGAACGGGCGGTGGGTCGCGAGGGTCCTCCGAGCACCCCGGAGGACCGCGAGGCCGAACCCCTCGGTGTCGACCTTGAGGTGGTCGGGCGGCGACACCGTTCCGGCGTCGACGAGCGCGTCGAGCGTGCGGACGGGAACGTCCTCGATGCCCACGACCCGGGCACCCCAGCGCTCGGCGTTGTAGCGGTTGAACGATCCGAGCTCGTGGTACGAGGAGCGATAGAAGGGAAGCGAGCCGTTCTCGTCGGCGAGGCCGATCCCCAGCGTTCGGATCCGGTCCTCGAACCCGCTCGCGGCGACGTTCGCGTCGAGTGCCGCCAGCGTTCGTGGATCGGGTTCGATCGCGACGACCGTCGCATCGAGATACTCCGCGGCGACCGAGAGCGAGTAAACACCGGTGTTTGCGCCGACGTCGACGACCACCTCGCCGTCGCGACAGCGATCGAGCAGCGCCGCGAGCAGCCAGTCGCCGCCGTGTCGGTCGTAGAGCTCGTAGCTCCGGAACGATTCGTGGCGAACCCGCTTGTCGGTCGCCAGCACGCGATAACGGTAGTTCAGCCCCGCGATTCGGTAGTAAACGGCGTTCGGGAGGGCACTGGCGATCGACGGGACGGTACGGAGCACTCGCGAGACGGCATCGAGAGCGTCGCCGAGCGCGGGAGTCCGACACATCGACGGGCCGTAAAACGGACGGAACGGGCTTTGGTGTTTCCCCGATCATACGGGCCCGTGAACCGTGAAACGTAACCGGAATCGGTTCCGAAATCGAAAGTCCGTGCACAGGTTCTTACGTGCTCACCCACTACCCAGAAGCACGATCATGAGCTCGGAAGAACTCACCAAGAACCAGGAGCGCTTCGACCACAAAAACGAGGAGCGAAGCGCGCTTCGCTCCGGCAAGGGCCTCACCGAGGAGGTCGTCCGCCTCATCAGCGAGGACAAGGACGAACCCGACTGGATGCTCGACCGCCGTCTCCGCGCCCTCGAGCACTACCAGAACATGCCACTGCCCACCGACTGGCCCGGCCAGCCCGATTTGACCGAACTCGACGTCGAGGAGATCGTTCCCTACATCCGCCCCGATG
>CAYVQH010000149.1:0-4757 GCA_964454105.1 uncultured Halobacteriales archaeon
CCGCCGCGAGCTCGACGCTGGTGACGGCCCGCCGGGCCGCGAGCCCGGGGTGGAGCCGCTTGTTCCACGCGCCGTTCTCGAGGAACTGCAGCGAGCCGGCCGCCTGGCTCCCGTTGAGGCCGAAGGCGTCGGCGAACTCGGTCTCGGAGAGGCCGCGGACGACGCCCGCGGCCGCGGTCGCGCCGAACGTCCCGCAGGTCGCCGTGATGTGAAAGCCCCGCGCGTAGTGGGCCTCGGGGTTGACCGCCTCGCCGACCGTGCAGGCGACGTCGTAGCCGGCGGCCACGCCCGCGAGCAGTCGCTCGGAGGAGGCGCCGGTCGCCTCGGCGGTCGCGAGCGCCGCCGCGATCGACGGCGCGCCGGGGTGCAGCGACGAGCCCAGATGCGTGTCGTCGAAGTCGAGGCTGTGGGCCAGCGTGCCGTTGACGAGTGCCGCCGCGTCGGGCGCCAGGCGCTCGCCGCTCGGCAGGACCGTCGCGGGCCCCTCGCCGGCGAAGCCCGCGATCCCCGACGAGAGGGGCGGCGTCGACTCGGCGTGGGCCGCCCCGCCGATCACGACGCCGAACCAGTCGAGCAGGTGCTTTCGAAGGGGGTCACCGACGGCGTGGCGCTCGTCGCGGCCGGCACATTCGGTCGCGAGTCGCTCCGTGAAGGTCGTCATCCGTTCGTGATACGGACTGTCGTGTGATAAGGGATGGCGCTCCCTTCGTCTCCGTGATCGCCACGTTTTTCGGCGCGTGCACGCGCGTAAACGACTGACTTTTTAAGCCGGCGTTTCGTATCTCGGAACAACATGTTCAACGCGATCGTGAGTGCCGACACCCTTGGAACGGCGCTCGATTCGGTGAGCGCGCTGGTGGACGAGTGTACGATCCACCTCAACGAAGACGGGTTGGCGATCCGTGCCGTCGACCCCGCGAACGTCGGCATGGTCGATCTCACGCTCGACGCCCAGGCCTTCGAGTCCTACGAGGCCGACGGCGGGCAGATCGGGGTCAACCTCTCCCGACTGGAGGACACCGTCGGGATGGCCGATGCCGGCCAGCTCGTACACCTCGAACTCGACGAGGAGACCCGAAAGCTCCACATCCAGATCGACGGGCTGGAGTACACGCTCGCGCTGATCGATCCCGACTCCATCCGTCAGGAGCCCGACATCCCCGATCTGGACCTGCCCGCGAACGTCGTCGTCGAGGGCCGGGACATCAACCGCGCGGTCAAGGCCGCCGACATGGTGAGCGACCACATCGCGCTCGGCGTCGACGAGGACGCGAACCTCTTCTACGTCGACGCGGAGGGCGACACCGACGACGTCCACCTCGAACTCGACGAGAGCGACCTGATCGACCTGACGCCCGGTCCCGCTCACTCGCTTTTCAGCCTCGACTACCTCAAGGACATGAACGGGGCCATCCCGAGCGACGGCGAGGTCACCCTCGAACTCGGTGAGGAGTTCCCGGTCAAGTTCCACTTCGAGATCGCCGAAGGGGAGGGCCAGGTCACCTACATGCTCGCACCGCGCATCCAGAGCGACTGACGGATCGAGCGTCGCGCCGGCGTCACCGTGATCGGCCCGGCGTGAACGACGGGGATTCCCATCCTTCCCCTTCGACGTGTTCTTCGTGGTCCTCGACGGCGTCCTCGCGTGCCTGGGCGTCATCCGCTTTCCGTCCCGAGAGCTCCTGTAGACGATGCTGTTGGCCGTATAGAACGACCGTATCGCCCGGCTGGAGTTCGGCTCCGGGACCCGGAGCACCGACGTAGGATCCATCCGCCCGCTTGATCGCCAACACGAGCACCCCCTCCGCGGGAAGGTCCAACTCGGCCAGCGAGCCGTCGGCGAGCCAGTCGTCGTCGTCGACGTCGATCTCGGAGACGCGATAGTCGTCCTGAAGCCCGAGCAACCGCGTGTAATCGCGGATGTAGAGCTCGGTGGTCCGATCGAGCGCACGCTCGATGAGCGGCGTTATCAGTCTGTTGAGCCACTGGCTACGTGCGAAGAGGATGATCAAGCCGGCCCCGAGAAGGATGTACGCCGTCGTGAGGAGGGTCCCGCTCCCGCCGGTGAACGATCCCACCAGCGGCGCGATCGCGCTCAGCAGCCCGAGACTGCCCAGACGGATGAGCGTCTTGATGATCTTTCGCCGGGCCGGCGTCCGGACCGTCTGTTCCGCCTCGTCGGTCGTGAATCCGGCCCCCGAGAACGCCGAGGCGGCCTGAAACGAGGCCACGTCCGGCGAGAGGCCGGTCATGTTGAGTGCGATCGATCCGATCCGAATGACGAGCAACGCCAGGGCGAACACCAACAGCAACGCGAGAACCGAATATACCGCGACCATCGTGGCCGGCGGTTGGGCTCGACGCCAATTAACTCTCACCGTTGGTCCCGCCACGCCGCACTACTCATGGCGCAACGGAAGGCGAGAGTCCATGCTGCCGTCCCGTCCGCAAGGGAACGATCCCACGCCCATGAGAGGGTGGGGTCGTTTACACAGTTTTATCCACGTCGCCGTCATAGCCGCTCGCCGATGAAGGCGCTTCACGCCCGCTACCCGTTTCTCTCCGGTGCCCGCGAGGCCGTCGAGGCCGCTGACGTCGATCTGGCCGGCCTGATTCGCGAGGAGAGCGTCGTCTCGCGGGCGACCGAGCGGGTCGTCGGCGCGCTGCGCGAGGGATCGATCGGC
Organism: uncultured Halobacteriales archaeon; assembly: GCA_964454105.1. Lineage (GTDB taxonomy): Archaea > Halobacteriota > Halobacteria > Halobacteriales > Halalkalicoccaceae > Halalkalicoccus. The sequence goes on from CAYVQH010000149.1 coordinate 2,685, forward strand.
GAGCCCCACAGAAACACGCGGGTCGAACTGCTCTCCTATCCGGTCGCCCGGGTGCTCGTCTCGCTGGTCGACGAGCGGATCTGCACCCGCAAGTACGCCCGTGCGGAGGCGACGCGCGCGATCTCGCAGTTCAGTGCCGCCCGGGAGGCCACCTCGGAACTCAAAAGCGCCCGAACCGAACGACTCGCGCTCGCCGACCTGCTCGCGGAGTTCGATCTGGCAACCGCGATCACGGAGGTCGAGGACGGCTACCGAGTCGCGGTCGGCACGTATCTCACGCTCGCCGCCGACGTCTGGGGCGACGAGTGGCGACTGGTCAACCGCACGCTCGCTGATGGCGCGGTCTACATCGCCAACGACGAGCTCCACACGCTCCTCGAGGAGGCGGTAAGCCAGCGCGTCGCCGACGGACTGCCGCTCTCGGTGCCCGAGACGATCGCCGACCCGCTCGACGGAGAGGTCGAGCGGATCCGCGAGGCCCTCGCCGACCTCGATCTCACCCGCGATATCGACACCGTCGTGCCCGAGCGGTTCCCACCGTGCATGAAGGCGCTGCTCGACTCGATCCAGAAGGGCGAACATCTCCCGCATCACTCGCGCTTTGCGATCACCGCGTTTCTCACCAGCATCGGGATGAGCACCGACGAGATCATCGAGCTCTACATGGTCAACTCGAGTTTCGGCGAGGAGATGACGCGCTATCAGACCGACCACATCCGCGGGGAGACCAGCCCCACCGAGTACTCCCCGCCGAGCTGTGCGACGATGCAGTCGTACGGCGACTGCGTGAACAAGGACGACATCTGCGAGGAGGTGATCAACGAGTCCCACCCCCTGAACTACTACGAACACCGCCTCGAACAGGCCGACGAGGACGAACTGGTCGATTGGCGCGAGGAAAGCGAGGACGCGGAGACGGCTCAGTCCTGATTGAGGTAGTACGCCAGGCCGACCCCGACCAGCGTCATGAGGACCACGAAGGCGGTGATCGCCCCGACCAGTGCCACGCCGCCGTCCGACGAGAACCCGCTCTGGTTGTAGGCAGTGCCGATCCCGAGAAGCACCGCGACGAACAGCCCTACCGCCCCCACGGAAACGACGATTTCGACGACCGTGTCCCGGTCTACGTCCATGGCGTGGCGTTTTCCGCCCCGGAGTAAAAGGACTTCGAAGCGATTCCCCGGCCGTCGTTTCGGGTGGAAGACTTACGTTCCTTGGGCCCCTACTGATGAACGTAGCGATTCGGAGGTTCCAGTGGAACTTCCGGTGATTCCATGACGCAAGCCAGAAACACACCAGCGTCACTGCCGACCAGTGAAAGCGAACTCGACCGGCGCTCGATCCGCGCCAGAACCGAACGGATGATCGTCGAGGCCCTCGGAGACGCCCTCTACGAGATCGAAACCGACGGCGGGGAGCGGTACCTCGTCGATCTGGACTCGCAGCGATGTAGCTGCCCCGATCACACCTTCCGGAGCGTGCGCTGTAAGCATCTCCGACGGGTCGCCATCGAGATCACCGAGGGCCGACTCGCGCCGCCAGGCCGGCTCCCGGTCGCGTGTGCGACCTGTGGCGAGGAGCTGTTCGTTCCCGAGGAACGTGCGGACGCCGGCCCGCACTACTGCGAGGACCACGCCCTCGAACCGGGTGCGTTCGTCCGTGACCGCGAAACCGACGACCGCCTGCTCGTCGTGACCGTCTCCGATCGGCGGGCCGATCGGGTGCGGATCGGCGAGTCGGCCTACAGCGTCGCGACGTATCCGAACAACCGCTCGTACGATCCGACCGATCGGGTCGTCGGCGCGGTCTATCCACAGTCCGTTTCGATGGCCGATTCGGGACCGGAACCCGACTCCCTCAGAGTCTACTCGTTCCCCCGCTCGCGCCTCGAGCGACTCGATTAGTCGAACATCCCCGCGGCCTCCTCGGCCGAGAGGGTCCCCTGCTCGACCGCGGTGAGGACGCGTTCGACGTCCGTCCCCTCGTCCGACGCGGTGAGGTCGTCGATCGTCTCACCCTCCGCGAGCGCCGTCTCCTTTTTCACCCTGTAATTGCCGCCGTCGGTCCGGTAGA
>CAYVQH010000150.1:0-4722 GCA_964454105.1 uncultured Halobacteriales archaeon
ACGAACGCGACGCGCTCGCCGTCGGGCGAGAGTCGCGGGTCGCCCACGCGAACGAGGTCGTGGTAGTCGCCGGCGCCAACCGTCTGCATGGTCACGGCTCGGAACCCGGCACGAATAGGGATTCGGTTCGAAACGGGTCCTACTCGATTCCGATCCGACCGCTCGTCGCGCTTTGCAGCCTGTCACGAAGCCCGCCGCTCTCCTCGTCGGGGACGCGCACGTCGAACGCGACCCGCTCGCCGTACTCGGCGTCGAACTCGGCCCCCGAGCTTTCGAGGATCCCCCGAACCGTCCCCGAGTCGTCGTACTCCGCGGTGATCGAGAGGCGGATATGGGGTCGCTCCTCGACGACCCCCGCCGCCTCGAGGGCCTCGCTCACCGATCGCGAGTACGCCCGAACCAACCCCCCGTACCCGAGGTTCGTTCCCCCGTAGTACCGGGTGACGACGCAGGCGACGTTCTCGATCCCCTCGCCCTGAAGCACGTTCAGCGCGGGCTTGCCCGCCGATCCGGAGGGCTCGCCGTCGTCGTTCGCGTACTCCCGGAACGGGTCGGTCCGGACGCGGTAGGCGGGGACGTTGTGGGTGGCGTCGTCGTGTTCGGTCCGGATCCGCTCGACGAACGCCTCGGCCCCGTCGACGGAGGCCGCGGGCGAGAGGTGGCCGACGAACGCCGAACCCCGGACCTCGAAGCGGGCCCGCCCCGGGCCGGCCACGGTCCGATACGTCTCGGTCATCGGTCGAGGATCGTCGGGACGGGCCAAAGGGTTCGGTTCACACCTCGTGCTGGGGGATGCCGATGGTCGAGTGGAGCACGTAGCCGAGGGTCGTTCCGTAGATCCAGTGTGAGACGAGCGAGACACTCAGGAAGGTCGCGAGCGTCAGGACGCCCCCGCCGGGCCAGAACGCGAAGAGGAACCCGATCCAGAAGACGGTCGCGTAGGTCGTTCCCCGCAGGTAGCGGGGCCTCTCGGGGGGCAGGAACGCCCCGAGAACGAGAAAGAGCAGCGGCAGAACGGTGGTACCGCCGACGAGGAACAGCACGACGCCGAGCGTCACCGACGATTCGACGCCCAGGAACAGTCCGAAGTTCGAGAACCGCACGATGGGCTCCGTTCGGAACAGATCGAGCGCCACCGGAACGCCCACGAGAAGCGGCAGCATCAACAGCATCCCCACCAGCCCTCCGCCCATCGTCACGGCGACGGCGCGGAGCGTGATCGGGATTCCCGCCTCCTCCGGGGCCCGTTCCTCGGTCGCGAGCGGATCGGTCGGGTTCGGTTCTTCGTTCATCGTCCTTCCCATAGGAGTTGGGACCCAATAGTGTTAAATGGTAACATTTACCTCATAGAATGACGATGGGCCGAGCCACGACGGAGTTCGCGGCACGACGGGACGTGATCGAGGCCAAGCGGGTTCAGAACTCCACTTTCCGGACGAACGGTAGGTCGCGGACGGCGACGAGCAGGTCGCCGGGAACGGGGTCGTCGGTGATGATGTACAGCTTCGGGTCGTCGCTGAACTCCGGGTCGTCGCTGATGATCTGGCGGATGCCGATGTCGCCCTCGGCGAGCAGACCGGTCACCTCGGCGACGATGCCGCGCTCGTCGGCGGCGACCACCTCGATGGTCAGCACGGTCAGGTCGAGCACCGGCGCGAGGTCCATGAGGCTGGGGATCTGGGAGATGTTCTGGAAGATGCGCCTGAGGTCGTCGTCGGCGAGGATGGCGTCGGTGGTCGAGTCGACGACCCGGCGGTCGACGTCGATCTCGCGGGCGATCCCCGTGTTGGGAATCTCGATCCCGCCCGAGACGACCCGTCCCTCATCGTTGACCGAAAAGCCCCGTTCGAGCAGCAGGCGGATCACCGCCTGCTGGCTCGGCGAGCCCTCGAACTTCCCCATGATCTCGTCGAACATCACAACCGTCCCTTCGTGCTCGGGGTCCCGCCCCGGCGCTCGTCGATCCGGGTCGCGTCGTCGAGCGCGCGGGCGAGACACTTGAACAGCGCCTCGATCTCGTGGTGGGCGTTCTCGCCCTCGACCGACAGGTGAAGCGTCAGTCCGGCGTTCATCGCGAGCGACTCGGCGAAGTGGCGGGCCATGTCGCTCGTGAACTCCCCGACGGCGTCCTGGGAGAACTCCCCGTCGAAGTAGAAGCGCGGCCGGCCGCTGACGTCCACGACGACCGAGGCGACGGCCTCGTCGAGCGGCACCCGGCGATCCGCGTAGCGGACCATCCCGGCCTTGTCGCCGACGGCCTCCTCGAGAGCGTTGCCGAGGACGATCGCCACGTCCTCGACGGTGTGATGGTCGTCGATCTCCAGGTCGCCGTCACAGCGCACTGTCAGATCGAACAGCCCGTGGGTCGCGAAGGCGCTCAGCATGTGGTCGAAGAAGCCGATGCCGGTCTCGGCCACCGATTCGCCGTCGCCGTCGAGGTCGATCGTGCACTCGATCTCGGTCTCGGCGGTCTCTCTCGATAGCTCCGCCGTCCGGTCGGTCATGGCCGACCGAACACGCCGAGCGCACATGGTGATTGCGCTTAGCCGCTGAGTCCGGCCTCGCAGAGCGCTTGGTCGGTCGACCGGATCGTCGGCGGCGTCACGTCCGCGACGTCCGCGGCCTGTTCTTGCGTGACGTCCGCGTCCTGTTCCTTCGCGGCCGCGTACAGACAGGCCGCCGCCACTCCGGCCGGGTTGTGTCCGCCGATCAGCTCCTGCTCGACGGCCGATTCGAGCAGCTCCGTTCCGCGGGCCCGGACCTCCCGCGAGAGGTCGAGCCGGCTTCCGAACCGTGGGATGTAATCGCCGGGATCGAGCGGTCCAACCGGAAGTCCGAGTTCGCGGTTGATCGCGTCGTAGGCCGCATCGAGCTCCGCCCGGGAGGCGCGCGACGCCTCGAGCACCTCGGCGCGGGTCCGCGAGACGCCGTGAACCCGGCAGGCCGCGTACACCGTTGCAGCGGTAAACCCCTCCAGCGAGCGCCCGGTGACGATCCCCTCGTTCTGGGCGGAACGGAACAGCGAGCACGCCCGATCCCGGATCGCGTCGGGAAGCGACAGCGCCGAGGTCATGCGGCGGATCTGCATGAAAACGTCGCGCTGGTTCCGCTTGGCCTTCGTCTCACACTGGGATCGCCTGTTCTGCTTGCGGATCCGGGCGTACAGCCTCCGTTTGCGCCCGGTCGCCCTGTTCAGCCCGCCATAGCCGATCTCCGTCGAGAGACCGTAGTCGTGACGCGAGCGCGAGAGCGGCGCGCCCGTCCGCCGCCGGTCTGTATCGTCGTCCTCGAACGTGCGCCACTCCGGTCCCGGATCGATCCGCTCCTCGTCGACGATCAGCCCACACCCGATACAGACGGTCTCTCTGTCGTCGGTTGCGAGGCTGTCACCACATTCCGGGCAGATGGAGGGTATATCTGTCGCCATGTTAGTATAATCTATCTAACTGATATTTAAAACCATTTCTTATGAAGCGAATTAAAGTGGCAACCGATACCGGCGATCTGGCGCAGGTCGGTTGCGCAATGCTCGGGAGACATCGGGACCGAGGCGGGCGTCATCTGATCGTTCGTCGAGGCCCCTCGGTGATGATCTCGGACTACGGACGGTGGTTCGCGGCGATGCTCTCGGCAATATCGTCCAGTTCCTCGTCGTCCAGTTGGGGGCGTGACCCGACGATCGCATGGATGGGATTGCCGCCGTCGTCCTCGAAGCGCGGAATGATGTGGCCGTGGAGATGGGGGATCTCCTGGCCGGCCGCCTCGCCGTTGTTGAACGCGACGTTCGAGGCGTCCGCGTCGACCGCCGTCTCGACGACCGGCGTGAGGTCATACAGTGCGGAAAGGATCTCCTTCGCGAGGTCCTCGGGGGTGTCGGCGAGCGTCTCGTGGTGTGCCTTCGGGATCACGAGTGTGTGGCCCGGCGCGAGCGGGTTTGCGTCCAGAAACGCGAGGATGTTCTCGGTCTCGTGGACGGTCCGTGAGGGGATCTCGCCGGCGACGATCCGACAGAAGATACAGTCCTCGTCCGTGGGTTCGGCTGACATACTCGATCCGTCGACGGCCGCACCAAAGAAGGTTATCCAACGAGCGAGTCCAGTCGCTCCTTCAGGCGCGCCGCGTACTCCCCGTCGCCGTAGCCCAGTCGCGCGATCCAGATGTTCTGATAGGAGGGATGGAGCACGGGCAAGAGCGGCGTAGAGAGCGCCCCGCAGTCGATGGGCTCCAGCACGTGGTCGGTGAATCCGTCGAGACTCCGATCGTCGAGTGCGAGCAGCGTTTCAGTGGCGTGTTTTCCGGTTGGGACGATCACACTCGGCTGGACCTGCTCAACCTCGGTGATCAGGTGCGTTCGGCAGGTTTCCAGTTCCTCCGTGGTCGGCTCCCGATTGGAGCCCTCGCCGTCAGGCGGGAAACACTTCACGGCGTTCGTGTAGTAGGCGTCGTGATACCCCACCGATTCCATCAGGTCGCGGATCACCCGACCCGAATGGCGGGCGGTGTAGGCCATCCCGGTCCAGTTGCCGCCCTTCCATAGGTCGGCCTCGGGCGTGCCCGCACCGGGGGCCTCGCCGACGATCACCACGTCGGCGTCCAGTGGACCGGTCCCCCACGAGATGCATTCGCGGGTCTCGGCGAGGTGGGGACAGCGCGTGCAGTTCGGTTCGAGGACGTTCCGGGTTTCGGGGTACTGCGGCACGGTCAACGGAAGGGTGTGAGGGC
>CAYVQH010000151.1:0-4661 GCA_964454105.1 uncultured Halobacteriales archaeon
GCCTGGACGATCAGGTCCTCGGCGTAGCCCGCGAGCACGTCCTTGATGGACTCGGGACAGGCGAGAAACGAGAGGTCGGCGCCCGAGCGGAGCGCCGCCTGCGCCGAGAGTGCGGGCGCACCGGTGTAGGGTCCGCCGCCGATGACGAACACCCGTGTCTCGGTACCGGAAGCCGGCGAACCGAGTTCGAGGTCGCCGGGGCCGGCGTACCGCTCTGCGGCGGCGGGGATCCCGATGTCGGCGACCCGGACCTCGCAGTCGAGGTCCGCCAGTCCCGGCTTCCCGTCGTGGAAGGTGACGACGCGGTCGGCGGAAACGGCGCTTTCGGGTACGTCGCCCGAATCGGCGTCGACCCCCGAGGGCACGTCGACCGAGACGACCGTCGCGTCGGCGGCGTTGATCGCGCGGGCCGCCGTCGCCTCGGGTTCCCGAAGCTCGCCGCTGATGCCGGTGCCGAGCATGGCGTCGACGACCACTTCGCAATCGGGCAGATCGAGGGACGTGGAGTCGGTGACCGTCTCACAAGGATAGTTCGCGTTTTCGAGCGCCTCCCAGTTCTCGCGGGCGATGTCGGTCGAGATCGTTTCGGGTTTCCCTAACAACTGGACCGAGAGGTCGTACTCGTCGAGGAATCGCGCGGCGACCAGCGCGTCCCCGCCGTTGTTCCCCCGGCCGGCGACGATCGCGACCGAATCGCCCTCACTTGCCTCCTCGCGGACGACGCGGGCGACGGCGTTGCCGCTCGACTCCATGAGCTGTTTCTGCGAGACGCCCAGCGCCGCGGCGTTGCAGTCGACCGCGCCCATCCGTGCTGCCGTGATCATACGCAGACTTCGGGTGGGCGACCGTTGAAGATTGCGGACGATAGCCTCATTCGACCTCATGGCGTATCTGCCCACGTGAACGTCTTCTGGCTCGACGAGGACCCGCGGCTGGCCGCGCGATACCACTGCGACCAGCACGTCAACAAGATGCTGCTGGAGGCGGCGCAGGTCCTCTGTACGGCGGCCCGTCACAACGGCTACGAGGCGGAGTTCCTCTACCGGTCGACCCACGCTGACCACCCCGTGACGAGGTGGGCCGGCGAGTCGCGGGCCAACTGGCTCCGCCTTCGCGAGCATGCCCGCACGCTCAACGCCGAGTTCACGGAGCGCTACGGACACGACGACGATCACGCGAGCTGGGCGGTCATCGAGCGGATCGACCCCGACGCGATCGAGTTCCCATCGGCCGAGCCGACCCCGCGCCCGCAGGCGATGCCCGAACGCTACCGACGTCCGGACGACGTGGTCGGTGCCTACCGGGCGTACTACGCCGGCGAGAAGGCCGCGTGGGCCGAGTGGAAGTACACCGACGAACCGCCGTGGCTCGAGGCCTCTCCATCGGAGTGAGTGGAGGCGGCGAGACGACCACCCTACCGGGAACCGACGCTACCGCCGGATCTCGAAGCCCTCGATCCCCTCGGGTTCGTCGTATTCGACCTCCACGTCCTCGACCTGTGCGGCCGACGAGCCCTCGTGACACCAGCCGACCATCTCCTCGACGTCCTCCTCGCTGCCCTCGAAGACCGCCTCGACCCGCCCGTCGTCGAGGTTCTTCACCCAGCCATCGACGCCGTGTTCGCGGGCGGTGTCACGTGTGGTCGCACGGTAGTAGACGCCCTGGACGGTGCCCGAGACGAAGACGTGCGCGCGCGTGCGATTCGCAGCCATAGTTGCGGATCGATCTCCAATGACAAAATCCTGTTGTCGATCTACGATCGGCGCGCACTCACCCGGCGTCTGATCCCGCTCGCCCATTTCGCGAGGTTCTCGGTGATCTCTTCCGTTGAGCCGGAGAGATCGTGAACGATCGAGAGGTACCAGGGCATGCGCCAGTAGAACGACTCCACCTCGAAGGGGATCCCGTCGGGATGGCGGTCGCTCTCGTAGTTCCGGAGCATCTCCCGCATCATTCCGACGCCCCGTTCGGGACTGCACCCGACCGCGCCGTAGTGCTTGATCGGGTGGGTGAGCCAGGCGTACTCCCAGTGGGCGTACACCTCCACGGTGTCGTCGACGTTGTGCAGGATGACGTGGAGCTGCCAGTCGGAAAGCGGTGATGCGCGCCACGCCCACGAGCCGTCCGAGACGTTGCCGTCGACCCGTACCTTCAGCGAGGAGACCAGGTTCCGCCGGAAGCCCGCCGCCGCCAACAGTTCCTCAAACTCGTCCTCGGTCATCGCGACGGTGCCGACGTACTCCTCCTCGGTGTTGCTGCTCATCGCGTATCCCCCGAACGACCAGTTGAGTAGGCGATGAATAGGAGGTTTGACGTATCGTCGAATCCTGTTCGAGAGGTCCTGTGAGGAACCCATTAGTGAAACCGGAAGGGACGAACGCTTATACATATTACATTCCCGTCGTGTCGGAGTACGACCGCAGTTCTCACCGAGGGTCGATTCGAATCGGCCACGTCGCCACCGTCTTCGAGACGTTTCGGACGACCGTACGGTACCAGACCGGTCGCCGACAGGACGGTTTGACTTCGAAGAGGGATCCGTTCGGAAACCGATCGCTTCGGTGCTCACGTAGCCACGTTCGGATCATCGTCACGCCCGTTTCGAGTTGATACTCGTTCATTCGGTAGTGTTGTACGGTGTGAGTGACCGACGAGTGTTCCCAGTGGGCGTACACCTCGACTCCGTCGTCGGACTCGTGGAGGATGACGTGGAGTTGCCAGTCGGCGAGCGACGACTCGCATCACATCCACGACCCGTCCGAGACGTCGCCATCGACTCTGACTTCCAGTGCGGCGTTGACGTTACGATGAAACCCGATTCGCAAGGACGATTTCGACGGCGTGTCCCGGTGGGCAGATCCGGTGGCGCCCCATCACCGGCGTACCGAAATACACCCACTATAGTTCCTTCGCGTCACCCCGCCGTCCGGAGGTGATGGAAGACGTACGTCTGGGCGTAGCCGGCGTACTCCCCCCCGAGCCGTTCGCGAATCGCCCGCGAGGTCTCGCGATACGAACCCCGGTCACACTCCGGGAAGTGGTCCTCGATCGCCGAGCGGATCCACGTATCGAGCGGTACCGCCTCGAGATAGCCAAGCGAGAACAGCAGGACGCAGTCGGCGACCTTCTCGCCGACGCCGACGAACTGCGTCAGATGCTCGCGGGCGTCCTCGTAGTCCATTCCGAGGGCGTCCTCCGGGTGGATCTCGCCGCTCGCGACCATCTCCGCGGTCCGTTTGACGTAGGGCGCCCGATAACCCAGCGAGCACTCCCGAAGCGCCTCAACGCTCGCGTCCGCGAGTCGGTCGGGCGTCGGGAAGGCGTGATACTTCTCGCCCTCGATCTCGAGGGGGTCGCCGAAACGTTCGGCGAGGGTCGTCTGCATCCCGTGGATCCGCGAGACGCGCATCTGGGCCGAGCAGATGAACGAGATCAGACACGGAAAGGGTGGATCCCGAACGATACGCATCCCCCGGTGTTCGGCGTACGCCCTCCGCAGGAGAGGATCGTCGGGGCCGGTTGCGATGATCGCGTCGAGGTCGTCGTCGAGTCTGAGACGGCGTCGAAGATGCGGTTCGGCGTCAGTCGTCGCCTCCCATTCGAGGCGTCCCTCGGTCTGGCGTACCCGGATGAACTCCCCGTCGACGACCGTGTAGTACCGGCCGCCGGGCGCGTCCTCATACATCCGGCCGTCCTCGCGACGCCAGTGGTAGGACTGTCCGCTTTCGAGCGTCAGCCGGAGATCGAGGCCGCCGGGACAGGTATCGAGCGTGATCGCACCACGTTCCATCGCCCCTCCTCGGAACGGTGGCCGTTTGTGGGTTTCGATCTCGGGCAACATTCATACCGCTGGCTCGTGACGTTCACAGTGACCATGGATTGTAGGGTTGTCGTCGAGGCGGCGGTCCCAGTATACGACGTCTCCACGGCCGACGAAGCCGTGCGGATCGCCATCTCGAAAACCGGCGAGATGCTTAATCCCGATCTGAACTACGTCGAGATTTCGATGGGATCGCGCACCTCGCCCAGCGGCGAGGAACTCGAACCCGCCTTCATCGTCGCCGACGAGGCGCTCGTCGCCCTCGAACTCGAAATGACGGTCTTCAACGTCGAGCGCGAGGAACACGCCTCGCGGATCGCCCGCAAGGAGATCGGCCAGCGACTGCGGAACATACCACTCGACGTCCTCGAAGTCGAGGTCATCGAAAGCGACGAGGACGACGAGAAGAGCGACGACGACAACGGAAACGAGAGCACCCAATCGACGGATGGCGGGTCGTCCGACGGGGATGACATGCTGCCGAAGTTCGACGAGCTTCTCGAATAGCGCACGATGTGGAATCGAGCGATCGCTCTCTTCTAGCCGCCTGATACGACATCACCGATCGGATTGCCGACGCGTCGCTGGTGAGCCGGGACGACCGGGGAGAATAGGCGTTCAGTCAGCCTGCGCGGCGACCGTTTCCTGTGTCTCGTCCGTCACGTCCGACGTGATGCCGGTCGCAAGGGCGAACACGGCAGCCTTGTGGTCGGTCTTCGATTTGTGGATCGACGTCGGTCGTACTCCAAGCGACTCGTACTCCTCGAAATCTGGCGTCCCCTCGTGTTGCTCGTAGTGGTTCGAAACCTCTGCCAGCAGGCCGTGAAGGTGGATGAGCTCC
>CAYVQH010000152.1:0-4651 GCA_964454105.1 uncultured Halobacteriales archaeon
CGCGGCGTCGAGGCCGGCCACGACGTCGCCTTCCTGGCGATGCACCCCGTGATCGAGGACGAGGCCGGCCTGGCCACGGCAGTGGCCGAGATTCGGGCGCGGCTCCGGGCGGGGAGCATCGTACCGGAGTACACGGCCGAGGCGGTGGAGCGGCTGGGCCTCCGCGTGATCGAGAGCGACGGCAGGCGACGGGTCGTGGCCGGAGGGTAGGCGGAGTCGAGGGGGCCGTTCGGTCGCGGTGATTCGCGCTGAACCGACCGGGCCCGGCAGTGGGCGAGCCTTTCGCTGGTGCCCGTGTGCTATCGTGAACTCTCGAACGCTCGCCTGCCACGACGGAGGGCTTCTATCGTGACGCGGGCGGTTGGACGACCGACAGTTCTTAGGCGGCCTCGGGCGAACTCGTAGACGCGGTGGGGTGGCGGAGCGGACCAACGCGCCTGCCTTGAGAGCAGGTGGCCTTCCAGGCCTCATGGGTTCAAATCCCATCCCCACCGCTTTCCGTGTGCCATCGCCACCCAATTCCCCTCGACTGGGCGGAATCCGAGATACGGGAGGGGCAACGAAGCGAACGCCCGATGGGGATTACCGCCGGGCCACCGGCGAAGTAACCGACGGGTTCGCGGAGGTTTATCAGACGACAGTGGGTCGGAGGGGAGTGAGCTCATGTCAGTAAGCGACAACCCCGCCGGCTCCGTTCGCACCGATTCGTCCGACGACCGATCGTCCAGCCCCACCGACGAGGAGCAGGAACGGCTCCGCCGGGAGACGGGGCTGCGGGGTAGCGTGCCGGCCCACTCCACCGTCGAACTCCCACGAGAGGTGTGGAACGTCGTTCGAGAGAGAGACGACATCGAGGAGGGGCGTCTGGACGCGCTGATCGGCCTGATCGACAACCAGTATCGGTTCACTGTGGACGGCGAGGAAGTCTACCGGACGGACGGGTTCGTCGCCGGGGAGTGATCGTCGCCGGGTGCCACCCCAACCGACGCAACGTAAAGGCGCCGGTGAACAGCCCCGACGTCATAGCGTACTTCCACCGAGGGGAGAGACCGGCAGGCCCGGTTCGCGATGGGTTTCGGCGGCGGGAGGGTTATCCATAGCCCGCCCCGAAGATGGCGAGGCACATCGGTCGTGACGCTGGTACGGCCCTGATTCGTACGGCACAGGTCCTAACCCGAACGCGGGTAAGGACGACCCCCGACGCTCCAGAGGCGGGCAGGACCGACTACCAGCTCGGTGTGAATGTGCGAGTTCGAGGAGACGCAGAGCGACCGGGCGACGGATCCCAGGGACGCCTCCCGACGCGACGTCGCCTCCCGGTAGGCTAAAGGCGGGGCGTCGGGTACGACCGGCCAGGGCCCTTAGCTCAGTGGTAAGAGCGCTCGGCTCATAACCGGGTGGTCATGGGTTCGAATCCCATAGGGCCCACCTGCAACTATCCCGGTTAGGGAGCGCCACCCGCCTTGGGATAGCGGGCTGAAAGGCCGGAATACGGCCCATTCGGAGTACGTCCGAGTTTACCTGGAATCTGAGTTCAACGAGAACGCGGCTCTTCGCCGTCCGCCGAAGTTAGTGACCGACAGCGTAGCGGAGGGGTTGGCGTGACGACGTTTACGTGTCGTCCGCGGATCGGGTTCGATCCAGAGGACTACCTTCGACTTCGGGCGTGCTGCCAGATCGCTGGGGCCGACTGCTACCTCTACCACCACCGACTGACGGCGTCCGCGCACGAGAGTATTGAGAACCGTTTGCCGCTCGCCACGTTCAACACGTTAGTCGGGACCGGTAGAACAACCGACCCGGAAGCCTGGAAGAGGCCGAGTCAGTCCATCACGGGAACTATCGCTCGACGGGTGCAAGAGGGAAGAATCCGGAATCCGAAGGTATGGCCGCTTAGACCGTGACTCTCGTCTCGAAGATCACACGCTGACTTTCCAGATCGATGAACTGAACATCGTACTGGTAGTCCGTGTCCCCGTCGAGCTCGAACGGCCCGCCACTACTCGAGCTCATCCATGTCGAGCTCGAGTCGTTGACGTCAAACCCAATTTCATCGCCGACGGCGAAGTTGTCGGAGTCACTCGCCGTGTACGAGATCTCGTTGGTTTCGTTCGAGATGACTACCCGCGTGTTCTCTGCGATCAGTGCGTCGCCACCTTTGTGGGAGACGTTGAAGACGTGGTCCCCTGCGTCGCTGGTTACCGTCAGGCTGGCACTCGGGGCTTGGTTACCTGCGCTTTGCCCTAGATCGAGAACGAACGTCCCGATTACGGCTGCGAGAATGACGGTGATCGCCACCATCAGAATGACGCCAATAACGGGACTGACGCCACGATCAGTAGCTTCGAATCGATCGGTTATCGATTTCGGTATCATAGTGTGGGTGGTCCACGCCGGCAATGCATTTCGCGGCGTGTTGACGCCGGATACATTAACTCAGATAAAAAGGGTGCCCCGCTAATTATCAGAGAAAATATTTGGCGGCCTTTCGTTAGCGTTTCCCACCCCAAAACGATGTTCATTTAGGCAACGTTTATCTACGAAGAGAGGAACCGGTCCAGTGTTCGCGGATTCATTTCCGTGAATGACCACCTACGCCGCCGGTCGGGAACTCCTTCCGGCTGCGTTCATGCATGTTTCGGCAAGCGGCCAAAGCTGACGTAGACGTCCGAGCCGATCTCCGTCGGGACCAGATTGCGACGGAGGTCGTCGAGAAAGAGAGCCTGAACGAGCTCACGGGACGGAAGAGCTGCGCCCGACGCGTACGACGGCGGGAGGGGAACGGCGAAGGCCGTGGACCGATAGACCGGCTACCCATACTCGGACAGTCGAGTGCGCTACGGGCCTTCCTCAGGTTCTGCGCGGACTACCCACTTCCTACGGCCGATCCTCCGATTCCACGACTCTCGAGACCTGTATCGAGTATCGCGCACGCGTTGGATCGGTAGAGGGCGCCCCCACGATCTCGAGGAGTGCGAGGCGACTTCGTCGCCAAATCCGGCCTGCTGACGTTCGGTTCGATCACCTCCACGACATTCGAAGCGGTCGGGTCACCTGCTAACGTAGGAACGACGTCCGGGCCGCGTCGTAAAGGATCGGTTGAACGCGAGCGCCGTTAACCTGGATGATCGTTACGACCGTCGTGGCGAACACGAGAAAGCCCGGATGCGAGACGACTACCTCCCCGACCTCTAATCACGAAATTGACAGACAAATTACAGGAAGGATCGCGATTCGGGTGCCCCCTACCATACGAAGAGGGGTTCTATCCGCGTAGTATTCCTTTCCGGTAACCCCTGCCACGACGAGGGAGACGACCCGATTCGCCGTTTCGCCGAGGTTCCGGGAACCGGAGTAGCTGCCTGCGAAGGAACGGGAGGGAGCGCGTAACTCGGGGAGCAGTGCGATTCAGGCCGTGACCGCCTCTTCGAAGACCATTTGGCCACTCCGGATGTCGATGACCGTGACGGTGTACCGGGAGCCCGAATCGAGGTCGAACCGATCGCCCGAGCGCGACGAGCTCCACGACGTCTGGGCGTCCGAGGCGTTGAAATCGTGACTGTCGCCGACGGCGAACGTGTCCCCCGCGTCGCCCGTTTCGTAGATCGCGGCGTCCGATCCGTTCGAGATGACGATGCGGGTATCCTCGGCGCTCAGATCGTCGCCACCCATGTGGCTGATCGTGACGTTGTGGGTGTGGGTGTTCGTAGAGACGGAGAGGGCGGCGCTCGGCGCCTTCTCCCCCGATTGACCGAGATCGACGACGAACGTGCCGAGGACGGCTGCCAGGGCGACGGTGATCGCCACCATCAGGATGACGCCGATGACGGGGCTGACGCCGCGGCCGGCGCCGTCGATTCGGTCCGCTCCGGAGGGAGGTGTCATCGGTAGAGAGGTCTACGGCGAGCCCGGATCTCGCGGGGTGCCGCTCTCGGGTATCCAAACGGCGACGAAAAGACTTCCCTCGTGATTATCAGAGATTGTATTCTAGGGCGTCCGACGAGTCACCCCGCCCGATTGTCGCTCCGCTGTGGCACGGTTTCTGGGGTTTCGAACCTGTTGTGGTTCGCCCAAGCGCACCACCGGCTAGCTCGGCGAGCACACCCGTACGACCGGACCGGTGGGGAGAAACTGAACCTCCGCTGACTGACTCCTGGCAGTCGTCGAGGCTACCCGGTGACGTTCGGTGTGGTCGGGCCGGGCCAGTCGTCGAAACGATGGTCATCGACGTCGCGTCGAGGATCGCTCGAACGCGAGAGAGGTGATCGGGGCGACGGCTCGACCGACGCGGCGAGCGCCGGGAAACCGACACCACGACAACCTCCGGAACGTCCTGCCGTGGTCCTGTGGGACGCGTTTCGAACCCGCATCGTGTCGGGGTGCCCCGTCCGGACCGACGCCTAGAGGTCGTCGGGTTAGACAGATCACCGGTGAACTCTCGAAGAGGAGGAGGACTGGGCGGGAGCGTTTCACCGAGGAGGGATAGGCAGCGGGCTCTGCGGCGAGGAGCCCCTCAGGGCGGGACGTCGGGCGCCTGGTCGTCGACGCCCTCAATGAACTCGATGTGATCGAGCGCCGCGGACGGGTCGAAGTCCAGCGGCGTCTCCCCGTTCCTCCCGTGGTCCTCGTCGTTCGTCGTCCGCACGTGTCG
>CAYVQH010000153.1:0-4611 GCA_964454105.1 uncultured Halobacteriales archaeon
GGTACGCGGTGAGGTTGATGAACACGATGTTCATCAGGAGCAGGACGACGCCGCCCGCGACGATGAGCGGCTCGCCCCAGGCAGTGCCGATGCCGGCCGCGGCGGCGGCGGGAACGATGGCCGCGGCGACGGCGACGCCGGCCAGCGAGACGGGGAGGTCGGTCGCGAGCGCGAGCGCCCCGGCGAACCCGGCCGCGATGGCGATGACGAGCGTCAGGAGGTTCGGCGTGGCGAACCCGCTCACCTGCCCGACGCGACCGACGTCCAGCGTCGACGGCACGAACCCGGTCTGTTGGAGGAACACGCTCATCACGATCGCGCCGAGGTACGCGACGACGAGCCCCGTCACCTGCGACGTGGCGCTGTCGACGACCATCTCGCGGTCGCTGATGACGGCGCCGGCGCTCGCGGAGAGCGTCGACCCCGCGAACGGCGCGATCACCATCGCGCCGACGATGACGATGGCGGAGTCCAGCAGGAGGCCGCCGACCGCGACGATCGCGCTCGCGATCGCGAACGCGAGGTACGTCGCCGTGTCCGGCGTCAGATCCTCCGCGCGCTCCCGGATCTCGGCGTGCGAGGCGCCGCGGTCGCCTTTCGGACCCTCGACGTAGCGGTCCGTCAGCTCGTCGGCGTTCGGGACGGTCGCCCGGTCGACCTCCGTGACGACGGTGTACGTGTCGTCGTCGAGTCCGGCGTCGTACAGGCGCTCGAGGACCGCATCCACGGCACCGGGCGGAACCGGGATGTTCGCCAGACTCCCGTCTCGGTGATCGTCCGCGTCGCTGAAGACGAACTCCACCTCCATCTCGGAGAGCGTCTCCCGCACCGCGTCGTGGTCGTCGCTGGGAACGAAGACCTGAACGAGTCGCATACCGATCGGTCGACGGAAACGCCTTTTATTAACGGTTTGCTACTGGCTGTAACAGCGAGCCTATGGGCGCTCGAGGGCGGATCGTGTTAGACCAGTGCCAAAAACGGCCGCGTGCGTGCCGGTGTCGTTCGACGGCTTGCGAGCAGCGTCCCGCAGCGCCGCGGGAGCTCGAATGCGTCCTATCCCTGCGGTTGGCGCTCCTCGTAGGGCTGGACGACGACGAACCCCTCCGAGCCGGTGAACTCGAGCTGGTAGGTCTCCTCCGAGGACTGGCCGATCATGTTCGAGAGCGCGTTATCCGTGTGGCTTCCGGGGGTGATCCCGCTCCAGGCGACGGTCGCCGCGGGATCGGTCCGCACCGGCGGCCGCAACACCAGCGGCGCGCCGTGGGTCGTGATCGCGACGCTGCCCGGGCCCGTCAACGAGACGTTAGTCAGCCCGCCCGCCGAGAATCCGGCGATGCTATTCATCGTCCGGATCT
This sequence comes from uncultured Halobacteriales archaeon, assembly GCA_964454105.1. Taxonomy (GTDB): domain Archaea; phylum Halobacteriota; class Halobacteria; order Halobacteriales; family Halalkalicoccaceae; genus Halalkalicoccus. The sequence goes on from CAYVQH010000153.1 coordinate 1,356, forward strand.
CGTAGTTCACGCTCGACTCGAACGCGAGGACGTCGTTCCCGTTGACCGAGATCTCCTCGCCCGCCTCGAGTTCGAGGAGCTGGATTTTCTTCTCCTGATCCGCGAGATAGAGGTGACCGCGTCCGGACGCCTCCATCACCGGCGTCCCTTCGCCCGTCGCCTTCTCCTTGAGAAAGCCCGTGATCCCGCCTTCCGCGGAGGACTTGCCTTGGAACGAGATCTCGCCGTCGTAGGCGATCATCGAACCGGCCTTCGCGATCACCGTGCCGTCGAGATCGACGTCAAGCAGTTTGCCGTTCTCGAGTTGAAACGTCTCGCCGCCCTCTTTCGGTTCGTTCGTGGTAACGAATTCGTCGACGTTCATGGGTCTCCGAGCCGATACCGGCTCTGTGAGGACAATGACACGGAACGCAGAAATAGTTATCTGTCCAATAGTTCCGCTCTCGAGAACGTCTCGAGAGTCGGCTCGTTCGGTCGACGTTCGTTGACGGCGACGATTTCGGTCCGCGTGCTCTCCCGTGCCGTTCACCGTTCGCCAGCGAAACGACGGCCCAGTCAACTGCCGTTCGGTCCGCGTTTCGTCGTTCGTTGCAGATCCGATTCAGTACTGGTGCTCGAAACGAAGCTCATCGTGTCCGTACGCGTAGGATTTGATCCCCGCTTCCGAACACCGCGTGCTGAGGTCCGTTGGAGGTACCGCTTCTCGCTCGTCGAACTCAGTCTCGAGGTGTTTGCAGAACGCGATTGAAACGTCCCGACCGTCGTCCGACTCGTCCGCGACTTCGAGTACCACCGCGAGATCCGGGTCCTCGTAGTCCGGCTTGATAACGTAGTCGCCGGGCGTGAAGGGGTTCTCGGCGAACTCGAGGTTCGCGTGCTTGTACGTGTAGAGTTTGATCTCCTGATCGTCGCAGTACGACGCCAACTTCGCCGGATGAATCTCGCGCCAGTTTCCGGGACCCTCGTCCAACGCGCTCGGGAACGCGACGTTCACCGCTTCTCCGTCCATCTCCTGCCCGTACGCGGTCGTGTTCTGCTCCGGCGGCAGCACCTCGACGACCACTGCAACCGATCCGTCGGTCGCTCCGGACTTCGTGACGCGGTCGCCCGGAGAAAACGGGTTTTCCGGTTTCTGGTTCATATGGGCCGTGTTCGGTCCCAGATCCTGGAGTTCGTTCATCGGCCGCGCGGAGAGATGAGCGAGTTTCTCCGGTTCCTCGCCCGAGTATGCCGCCTGCGTTTCGACCTTCGACGCCAGCGTCTCGGTTCGCTCCCAGCCGAGGAGGATCAACGCGTCCTCGTTGTCCCGGTGCCAGACCATCACGATGATGTCGTCATCGGGGTCGTTCTCGAGGATATTCGCCGGACGAAACGCGGAGACGTCCCTCGAGGTTTTCACGTCGACCTCGTAGCCGAAGACGTCGAAATCGTGGCCGGAGAAACTCTCCGCGTTGCAGCGCCGGATCGCCGCTTCGTTCTCCCACTCCCACATCTCGACGGGGAGGTACTCTCGACAGAATTGCTCGAACGCGAGTTCGCCCAGGTTACCGATCCGCTTGCCGTCCAACTCGTCCGCTCCCTGGATGACCGCCTGATGATGAGCGCGATCTCTGTCGATTTCGTCCGGCGTATAGAGATACATTACAGATCGATTATCTGTTAGTGTACTATGCTTTACGGAGTGAGAAGCACTGGCTAGAACGAGGCGCTCGACCGGGAACGACTTCCGGCTACTCCGATCCTGTCGCGGTAGTTTTTAGTTGAGAAATACAGTAATTGTATCGTAAATATAGCATCGGGATCGCCCGTGAGAACATCAGACTTCGAATACAACATCGTCACAACCCAACGAAACCACATGCATGAGCGCTTTACGACCGCATCTCCACCTGTTTCTGGACGAGTTTCCCGGCGAGCCGGTCCGATCGGCTGTGCGGCGCATTCGGGAGAGCGGATTTTCGACCGTATCGACGGACAGCAGTCAAGAGTTCGTCTTCGGGACCTGGGAACGAGACGAGGTCGGATACGGTGACTGGGAGACGACGACTGAATTACAGTCTCTCGTCGATCGAATCCGTTCCGTCGGCCACGGTAGAATCAAGTTCTGGAGCCCCGAGAACCACGAGTACCAGTTATCCGTTCGGCTTTGCGAGACCGAGACGCGAGTTTCAGCGCCCGTCCGAATATGGGGACCACCTGCCCGGATATTCGACACCGACGAATACGCTCGAGAGACGGTCGAAGAGCGGACGGAGCTGCTCGTGACGCTGTTTGCCGAGCTGTCAGAACGGTTCGATCCCTGGTACGGGTTCGTCGACGTCTACGACGACCGGCCGAAGCGGATTTTCCCCGACGACCGCCCTCCAGAAGGTGGTCTCGAGCGGCTCCCGTGGATAACGGTCTTCGGATCGGAATGGTTCGACTTCTTCGGTGGTGCTGATCGGGTGAAACGGGCTCCCGCGTGGAACGTCCGACAGTTAGCGACCGGAAGCGTGGTCGTTCGAGAACGCGATTTCCCCGCGCCGACGTACGCGGAGTGCGATTCCGGTCCCCCTATTTCGACGTACGAGTATCTGTTCGAGCGCCGATCGATTGCTGAACTGCGGTCGGAGCGGCGACGGAAGCGGAATACGATCGTCGACCCGTTCCGCGAATTCGACCCCGGGGAACGCGGCAGCGATATCGTCCTCTGCAAGGGTCACGCCCCGATCGAGACGACCGATATCGATTACGGGGACGTGGCGACGACTATCGGTGAGTCCGATAACTGCTACGTCCTCTACGTCTATCGCGACGACCGCGATCAGCTCCGGGAAGCCAATTCTGGGCTGTTCGTCCGTCGGCTGATCGACGAAGACGGCCAGCCGATCGGAGCGCTGCCCGACGATGTGTCCCCTGACCGTGAATTGATCTCGCTTTCGGTCGATACGGCACTGGAACCGTTCCCGCCGGAGATGTATCGAATGGAGTCGGCGGCGGAACCGTGTGTTATGGCGAAGCTATTCGGGCTCTGGGAACTCCCTCCGGACGGAACGATTTGGGCGGAAGGCGACACTTGTCGCGCAGGGGCCGCTGATCCGAACTGAACGGACGAGATACGGATTTCGGGGCGGTTGCGCTGACGGCTCTGTTTTCGTTTGCTACTGGGACCCACGATCGATCTGTTAGCCGAGAACTGACTGATACTGCGCGTAAACCGAAGGCCTCGGCACTCATAGGGCTCGTCACCACCGGGTGCCGAGTCCGGCTCGGAGCG
>CAYVQH010000154.1:0-4483 GCA_964454105.1 uncultured Halobacteriales archaeon
GGCGACGAGATCGGCCATCCAGGGTCCATCATGACGTTCTTTCCGTGGCCCGCCGCAAATCCCGGACGCGTCGGTACCGGACAGGTCTCGACGACCGCGTTCATGGTCCCGGAGAGCTCGATCGACTACTGGCAGGAGCGACTCGCCGAACGTGGCGTCGAAACCGACGGTCCGATGGTCCGCTTCGACGAGCGGCTCATCGCATTCCGCGATCCCGACGGCTTGCAGCTGGAGCTCATCACGCACCCGGCCGCAGCCGAAATCGAACCCTGGTCCGGCGGCCCGGTTCCGGCGGAGCACGCCATCCGTGGGTTCCACGGCGCGACGCTCGCCGTCGAGGCCCACGAGCGGACTGCCGATTTGCTGGAGACGATGGGCTTTGAGCCCGTCGTCGAGGAGCCCCAGCAGCGCTTCCGGTACCGATCGAGCGCTGATATCGGGTCGACGATCGACGTGGTGTGCAGCCCGAACATGTGGCCGGGATACACCAGTGCCGGAACCGTTCACCACATCGCCTTTCGCGTAGAGAGCGAAGAAATCCAGATGGAACGGCGCGACCAGCTGGTTAACGCGGGATTCAATGTGACACCGATTATCGACCGCCAGTACTTCAAGTCGATTTACTTCCGTGAGCCCGCCGGTGTTCTCTTCGAGATCGCAACCGATCCACCGGGGTTCACCAAAGACGAGGACGTGACCGATCTCGGGACGGAACTCAAACTCCCGTCGTGGCTCGAATCGCGCCGCGATCAAATTGAGGCACACTTGCCGATCATTCCGGTGCCGGAGCCGGCACGCGCGAACGACGACTGATCGCCCCAGGGGTCCGTCGTTACTTAGTGCCGGTACCACGAGTCGGGCCCAGCAGGGTTCATCTATCCGCCCACCGTCGCAGAAGACATCAGCATGTCAGATGACTGGTTCCGTCCACCAACGCTTCGCTCCTCCAGTACTGCTGTCGACCGGCATGCCACGTGGTTAGAACTGTTCTTCGATCTCGTGTTCGTCGTGGCCGTCGCTGAGTTGGCACACACGCTCGCGGACCACCTCACTCGGGGTGGAGTCGTGACGTTCGTGTTACTCTTCATGCCGGTCTGGTGGGCGTGGATCGGTTCGACGTTTTACGCGACGCGCTTCGACACCGACGACCTCCAGTATCGTCTCCTCACCGCCGTCGAGATGTTCGCGGTGATCACCCTTGCGGTGAATATCCACGCCGGACTCGGCGAGACATCCCGTGGGTTTGCACTCGCCTATGCGGCCGTTCGTGCCGTCCTCGTAATCAAATACTATCGGGCGTTTCGCCATATCCCTGCAGCGCGACCGCTGACCACCAGATATGCGGCTGGATTTGGGGTGGCCGCCCTGATTTGGTTCGTGTCGGCGTTCGTCCCTCCGCCCTATCGATTCGTCCTCTGGACGCTCGGACTCGTTATCGACATCGGAACGCCGCTCACTGCTGGCGACCTCCATGCCCGGATTCCGCCGCATCCCTCCCACCTCCCCGAGCGCTTCGGACTGTTCACGATCATCGTCCTCGGTGAAGCGATCGTGAGCGTCGTCTCGGGGATCGCCGTGCAGGATTGGACACACCAGTCGTTCCTCGTCGCCGTGTTCAGCACGGCGATCGCGTTTAGCCTCTGGTGGATCTACTTCGACAACCACGAGGTCTCGGCCATTCGCGCTGCGCGGGACGCGGGACGCATTTGGGTGTACCAGACCTGGCTCTACGCTCACTTTCCGCTCGTCGTTGGGATCACAGCGACCGGCGTGGGCGTCCTGCACGTGTTTACGGGTGACCTCGATTCACCATTACCACCGGCCGAACGCGGGTTGCTCGTCGGGTCGCTCGTGGTATGTCTCTGTACTCTCGGGTTCCTCCATCGGGTGACCCTCGCGTGCGCCGGCCAGCGAGCGCCGGGTGGGATGCAGTCGATCTATCGGTTCGGAACGGCGTTCGTGGTTCTGCTTATTGGCGTAGCGGGAGGACGGACATCTCCGGTCCTCTTCGTGGGATTGCTTGCCCTCGCGTGTCTCACGCAGATCGCTGTGGATCTCCGGCTGCGCAAGCCCGCGATGTCCGTGTCAGCGACTACAGACGAAGAGCCCGAACGCGGGTGACCGTGGACCGATTTGGCGACAGTGGCACTCCGGGAAGCGAGACCTGACCCCGTTCCACACTCGGCCGCAGCCGATTCAGGAGGAGACCATCGTTCCAGTTTTACGTCCGCTGATGTCCTCGTGGCGGATAACCGAGCGACTCGATTGACTAGTGAGAGGGTGGACGATAGAGCTATGGAGCATAGTCCGCCGGGACTATGCCCGTCCCGAGCCGATCGACCAATCCGAGGTCGGTGCGGCCCGATCGAGGGGGTCGCAGTCGGCGCTACGAACATTTACTACGGAACCCGCCGAAGGAGCCGGTGTGATCGAGCTACCAGCGGGTTCGCTATCCTTCGTCCTCGAGGGACTGATCGAGGAGGGGGTCGACGGGATCCGTCTCGCGGTCGAGACTGCGACGGGGTGGACCGGCGTGGGGATCGTGTTCACCTATTCGTTTCTCATCGCGTTCGCGCTTCCCGGTCCGAGCGAGATCGTCCTCGCCGCGCCGTTGGATCTCGGGATGCCCCCGGAAGTCGTGCTCGGGATCATCGTGTTAGTCAGCGCGACCGGCAAGGCCCTCGGGAGCGTTTTCGCGTTCCATATCGGTCAGGAGGCGAAGGAAGCCGGCCCGCTGATCCGGTGGCTCGAACGCTCGCGGTTCGACGTCATCGAGTGGTCCGAACGCCATACCGTCCAGATCGCTAGGAAGTACGGCTACGCCGGCATGGCGCTGGCGCTCTGTGTTCCGTTTTTCCCCGACACGATCTCGATCTACGCGTTCGCCGTGCTCGAGGAGAGTTACCCGAAGTTCGCGGTGGCGACGTTCGTCGGTAGCCTCGGACGCCTGTTGATAACGCTCCTGATATTCGGGGGCGCGGCGAGCGTCCTCTGAGCACGATGCGAACGATCCCGTCGACCCGCGGATCGGGATTCCGGACCCATCCGGACTCGGTTTCTCCTCGACACGCCGCTCATCGCCCGGAACGGAGTGAGTGGACCGATCGGCAGCCGTGTGTATGTGAATGCGAGCCATCCTGAAACCGGTCGCGACTGCCGCGTAAACAAGGGCTTTTGTACCCGATCGGCTAGCTCAGAGCCCTGTGACCCGTGTTCCGAACCCGGTCAAGCTACTCATCCTCTGGGTCGGACTGGCGTTGTCGCGGGCCGGCCTGATCGACCGCCATCGCGCGCGTCGGGTCACCGACCTTGCCTGGCCGCGAATAGTCACGGGTATCGCACGGATGTCGAAGAACGCCGTCGACGTGGCGATGGTCGGGGTTTCGGTCGGCTCGGGTGCGATCGCGGGCGTCGGCTTCGCGGGCTCGTACTGGGGGCTCGCCTTCGCCGTCGGCGGCGGGGTCGCCGGCGGAACGATCGCGCTCGTCTCCCAGTCGTTCGGCGCCGACGCGGACCGGGAACTCGGGCGGGCCGTCAGATCGAGCGCGCTGCTGGTCGTCACGCTCACCGTGCCGATCTCAGCGATCTTCTGGGTGTTTCCGACCGGGTTGCTCGATCTGATCAGCAGCGACCCCGAGGCGATCGAACTGGGCGGACGATACCTTCGGATCGTCTCGGTCGGCGTCCCCTTCGCGGCACTCAACCTGATCGGTAGCCGCACGCTCGTCGGGGCCGACGACGCGTACACCGCGATGCTCGCGCGGGCGGGCGGCGCGGTCGCGAACGTCGCCATCAACACCGTGTTGATCTTCGGATTCGAGATGGGCGTCGTCGGCGCGGCGCTCGGGACCGTCCTCTCGAACGTCGTCGTTACCGCGGCGTTCGCGGTCGGACTGGTCTTCGGGCGGTTTCCCGGCATGGGGACGTTTCCGGTCACGGTCTCGCCGACCGGCTCGTACGTCGACCGTGGAATGGTCCGCCAGCTCGTCTCGATCGGGCTGCCGGTGATGGGCCGGAACCTCGCCTGGCGGCTCGCGGACTTCCCGCTGCTCGCGATCGTCGACCTCTTCGGCCAGAACGTCGCCGCGGCCTACGTCATCGCGCGACGGATCTGGGGGATCATGAACACGCCCGGCTGGGGATTCGGACTGGCCTCCTCCAGTCTCGTCGGTCAGGAACTGGGCGACGACGACGAGGGCACGGCGGAGGCCTACGGCCGGGAGATCGTCCGCTTCGCGGTCGCGATCTACGCCGTCTCGGCGGTGCTGGTCTTCGCGTTCGCCGAACCGATCGTGCTCGCGTTCGTCGACGATCCCGCCGCCTCCACCGTCCCGATCGCGATATCGCTGGTCTATGCCGCCTGCGGCGCCACCCTCCTCCAGGGCGTCTCGAAGGGGGCCGCCGGCCCGCTCGACGCCAGCGGCGACACCCGCTGGCCCTTCTACAGCCAGGCGATCGGCATGTTCGGCTTCTCGATCCCGCT
>CAYVQH010000155.1:0-4477 GCA_964454105.1 uncultured Halobacteriales archaeon
CTGTTCCCGAGGGACCGTCAGCGGTTGTCACCCTGACGGTCCCTCGGGTGCTCGCGGGACCGACGGTCCCGCGCTGTTCCCGCGAGATAGACGGCGATTTCGCCGACGGACTCAATCGCTGTTATCGGGTGAGAGCCGGAGGGACGAGCGGAGCGAGCCTCTCGCTGTTCCCGAGGGGTCGTCAGCGGTTGTCGTCCCGACCGCCTCGATTCGCGGGCCTGACGCGTCTTCGCGCTCTCTGTGGATCGCCGGCAGAGGTTTTATTCGCCGTTCGTCCCCATATAGGGTCGATGGTCGATCCGAACAGGCAGGCACTCGACGAGGCACGACAGCACGGTCAAACGTTGACGGTCAGGGATCTGATGCTCATCGTCGAGCGCCATCACGTGCCGGACGAACCCGGAGTCACGCGGGAAACGATCGACGCCTACGACGAGGCGGCTGCGGGCGACGACGTCCTCCCCTTCCGGGAGGGCCAGGTCGACTCGGAGATCCGTGACGGCCTGTCGGACGGTACGGATTGGCGGGGCGCCGAGACGTACTACTCGATCGACGACGACCGCGTGAGCCTCTTTCCCGAACGCTGGCACGACCGTCTGAGAGACGCCGACGACGTTCGGCAGTTCGTCGCCGTCATCGAGGACTCGACCGACGACGAGGCGACGGGCTATGACCTCCCTGGTGGCGGGATCGGATCCGGCGTTCCGGAACACCTCCTCCTCGATGCACTCGCCGCGATCGGGGGTCTCGAACGCGAGGAGGCGAAGGACCGACTCGAACGATACCGGCGGGAGGGACACCTCGTTCAGGACGCCGACCAGCATCCCGACGCGCGCGTCTACCTCACCGAGGAAACCGAAGACATGCGCGACGACTGGCTCGATTACTGAACCGCGCCTGCCTACGGCCCCTAGTTATCCCCTAATCCGAGCATGTCGGTGATACGTCCGTTCTAGCGGCTTCTCCCGAGATCGAACCTCCAGATAATATCCCTCGGTATATTAAATTTAGGTGACATATATATATGCCCCTCTCGGGGGTAGTCGTTCGTAGAGCCCGAATGAACCTCCGTGATTTCACCTTCGACCACTACGCGAGACTGCTCGACGCCGCGCTCGACAGCGGGTACACGTTCTACACCTTCAGGGAGTACCTGATGCGCTCGGAACACGAGTCCCCACATCTCGTCGTCCGACACGACGTCGATCGAAAGGTCGGGACGGCCCGGTCGATGGCCCGCGTGGAAGCCGAACGCGACGTATCAACCACCTACTACTTCCGGACCTCGACGTTCAGCCCCGAGACCGCAGCCGAGGTCGAGGGACTGGGCCATGAGGTCGGCTACCACTACGAGGACCTCGCGAAGACCCGTGGGGACTTCGAGGCCGCCCACGACCGGTTCGGGCGGAATCTCGCGGCGTTCCGCGAGCACGCGGATATCTCGACCATCTGTCCCCACGGGAGCCCCCTGTCGTCCCATCACAACCTCGATATGTGGCGCGGGGAGTACGACATCGAGGACTACGACCTGCTCGGCGAGGCGTATCTCTCGGTGGAGACCGACAGCGACGACGTCGAGAAACCCTCCTACGTCTCCGATACGGGCCGGGACTGGGGGACGGCGACCTCCGATTTCGGTCGCATCTCGACGACCGACGACCTGATCGCCGCCCTCGAGTCGGACGGCTGTGAGCGCCTCTACCTGCTCGTTCATCCGGGCCGATGGTCGCGCAACCCCGCGGAACACGCCCAGCGCGTCGCGTGGGACCTCGCCGCCGAGGTCGGCAAGTCGACCGCGCGGGTGGTCCACTCCGCGGGACGGACCTCGAGCGACCGGATCGCTCGTGTCCTGCGTGAGAGAGTATAAGCCTTAACCCCGGGGCTCGCGAAGCGTGCCCGCATGAGCGATGATGGGGTGACGACGTTCGTTCCGGGACACGTCACCGGCTTCTTCAGCAGCCACCCCGACGACGACCCGGCGAGGGCGGGATCCCGAGGAGCCGGTCTGACGCTCTCGGACGGCGTGACCGTCAGTCTCACGCCCGATGCGTGCGTTGGGATCACGCTCAACGGGAACCGAATCTCCGTCGAGCCCGTCGAGCGGGTCCTGGAGGCGCTTTCGGTCTCCGCGCGCGTCGAGGCGACCACCGATCTGCCGCTGGGCGCGGGCTTCGGCGTCTCGGGGGCGCTCGCGCTCGGCAGCGCGCTGGCGGCGAACCAGGCGTTCGACCGCCGCCTCTCGGAGAACGAGGTCGTCACCCTCGCCCACTGTGCGGAGGTCCGCTCGGGGACCGGTCTGGGCGACGTGGTCGCGCAGGCCCGCGGCGGGGTTCCGATCCGGCTGGAACCCGGGGGACCGGGCCACTACCGGCTCGACGGGGTCCCCGCGAGCAGCCGGATCGAATATCTCACCTTCGGCGACCTCTCGACGGAGTCGGTGCTCTCGGGCGACACCGGGCGATTGAGCGACGCCGGTCTGGAGTCGCTGTCGATCCTCGTCGAGGAGCCGACGCTCCCCACGCTGCTGTACGCCTCGCGTCGGTTCGCCCGCGAGGCCGGCCTGCTCACCGACCGGGTGCGGGAAGTGATCGAGGACGTTTCGGCGGCCGGCGGCGAGGCGTCGATGGCGATGCTCGGTCATACCGTCTTCGCGCTCGGGTCGGGACTCTCGAACGCGGGGTACGACCCCTCCGTCTGTCGGACCCACGCTGCGGGCGCGAGTATCGTCAACGAATCATCCCCGCCGACGTCCTCGTGCCCACCGCGGGCGAACAACGCAGGGGATTTGTGAAGCGCCGGCGGAAGACGGGTATGAGCGACATTCCCGAGGATCACCCGCGCCACGACTCGCTGGTGACCCGCCATCGGATCGAGGAGGGCGTCGAGAGGGGGATCACCAGCAGACAGGGACTCATCGCCCAGGGACGGGGCGAGGCCTTCGATTACCTGCTCGGCGAGCGCACGATCGAGAGCGCGGACGCCGCCGCCCGCGTCGCCGCGGCGCATCTGCTTCGGGCGCGCCATCCGGTCCTCTCAGTCAACGGCAACGTCGCCGCGCTCTGTCCCGAGGAGATGATCGACCTCGCCGAGGCGGTCGGCGCCGATCTCGAGGTCAACCTCTTCGGGCGCACCGAGAAGCGCGTGCGGGCGATCGCCGACCACCTGCGCGAGCACGGGGCGAGCGAGGTCAAGGGGCTGGCCGCCGACGCCCGGATTCCGGACCTCTCACACGAACGTGCGAAGGTCGATTCGGACGGGATCCACGACGCCGACGTGGTGCTCGTGCCGCTGGAGGACGGCGACCGTGCGGAGGCGCTGGGCGCGATGGGCAAGACCGAGATCGTGATCGACCTCAACCCCCTCTCGCGCTCGGCGCAGGTCGCGGCGGTCCCCATCATCGACAACATCGTTCGCGCGGTGCCGAACATCGCGCGCCACGCACGCGATCTTCGCGAGTCGGGTGAGGATCTCGACGCGACGATTTCGGAATTCGACCCCGATGCCGCCCTTGCGGACGCGAAACGGACGATCGGATCGCTTTAGGAGCGGACCCGTTGACCGCCCGTTCGCCTGTTCGCCCGTCCACCCGTCCGTTCAACAGTTCGAGTCGGGCGGCGATCTCGACGTTCTCACCCGTGACGGCGTCGATCCTCCCCGGAGTCGCGACGTACCGTGTGAGAACGACGCGTCCCCGGTATGGGTCGGGACGCCTGTACACTGACTAATGCGCTCGCGTCCAATCCTCCTCCATGTCTGCTGATCCCTTCCCGACGGTGCCCTCGGCGGCGCTCGACGACGGTGGCTGGGTGCTCGACGAGCGGACCAGCGAGACGGTGTTCTCACTGTCGGCGGTCCGCGTCACGGGTCACACCCTGCTCTACGAACAGCCCGCGCTCCGGACCCGCCTCAGAGACACCGTCGAGGGTGGGGACCTACCGTGGCGCTTCTTCTTCGCGACCCGGCTCGTCCTCGAGCCGACACCGTCCGACATCGTGTCGGCGGGGCTCCTCCCGACGGTGCGCGCAACGGCCCGCCGCGAGTTCGTCGCCGACCTCGAGGAACGGGGGTTCTCCGCCGTCGACCGGGAGCGAACCCGTCGGGTCAGAATCGAAACGGGCGAGCGCGTCCGATTCGCGCGTCTCGTCGTCCGGTTCGAGACGGGCGAGGTCGCGGCCACCGTCCATGCCTGGTTCGGCGTCTGGAACCACGAGAGGGAGTTCCGGATCGCCGGCGGCGCCTATCCCGTCCGCGGGTTCTCCGGCATCGACCTCGATCCGGCGGCGTACCGAACGGAACTGTTCGGGCTGCTTCGTTGCGTCGCGTAGCCGGTCGCTGCCGCTCCCCTCCGACTACCCGTCATCCCGCTGGGAGGTACCACAACGCCTTTTAATCACCCGATTATATGACCTAGTGGTATGAGCGAATACGACCGGTTCAGCGACGTGGGCGAAGCCGACGTGACGCGCGCGATCGGCCA